>CALIJJ010000313.1 GCA_938017515.1 uncultured Pseudanabaenaceae cyanobacterium | reverse complement strand
GGGGTTGGCCAATTGCCAACCCCTTTCTTGCATGCAGACTGTCTTGAAAAAAATGACCCTACAACTAGAACGTCATTTGACTCGTTATACCCATTGAAACTTGTCTTTGCTCAACTTCCTCTCTGGCTGCATTGCCTCTACCACGTCCCCACAAAACAACAAAAAAGCCCCCCATTCCGACCATTCAGCAAAAACTCAGCCAATCATTCCCAACCCTTCAGCCACGACACCAAGACAACTCAGACAAGCCCGCCATAGTACAGACATCGAAACAAACAAGGCCGTTCAACCGCCGCCCACTCATTCCCCGGAGTTACACAACCATGAAATCTCTCACCCGCACCTTTTCCGCTCTCGCCTTCCTCAGCACCGTCTTCGCCTCCGCTTCCGCCTTTGCTGCCCCCGCCGACATCGCCCAGCAAGCCTATCGTGGCCAACTCGACGGCATCCCCGGCTACGAACGCCTAGAACTCGGCTACAACTCCCGCAGCATCACCCTCGACGACATCATCACCGCCGCAGGCAAAGAACCCACCACCGAACTGCGCTCCTCCGTCCGCAGCAGCCTCCGCGCCATCGCCGACGTCAAATAATTGCCCCATCCCGACCCCGAAACGCTAACGAAACGAACGCGGAACGCCCCCCTCGATATCGTTAGAGCAGGTTCGAAAGAGCCAAGCTGAAAGAGCGAACCCGAAATTCATCACCCCACCTACATAAGGATCAAAAATCATGAAACTCATCACCCGCGCCCTATCTGCTCTTGTTTTTACCGCAACTGTTGTTACACCGCTTGTCTCCTTCGCAGCAATACCCAGCGAAGCAAAAGAGAGCCAAAGCATTATCGAGCAACAATTCAACCGCTTCCCCAGCGAAGCCGATTGGAACAACGACTAAATAGATCTCTTGCACGAAACCCAAAGCCGCCCGCTCCCATCAACCATGCCAGGACAAACATGTCAGTACAACCATGCCAGCACGACAGGTCAATACAATGCTTGTACTGCCTTCTCAAGGTTTACCGGATCAGTCTCTGAACCTTGATTGTTGAGACCACTCCATTCACCAACATCAGGCTCTACCCAGCCCTCCTTTTCCGCACCGTCCTCCAAGTCTTCTTCTAGTTCTTCCTCCAAGCCGTCTCCCAGGTCTTCTCCCAAGCCTTCTTCTAACGCTTCCTCCAACTCAGAAGCATGGACACTTGGATCAGACACCACCCGGATGTCCCGCACATCAAGACTGGCCTGCCCCGGAGCCAAGTAGTCTCCTCCAGCCAACCCCAGCTCCAACGAAAGCAGCGCAATCAGCTCCGCTTCCAATTCGCTATTGCCCAAATCAACATTGCCGCCATGGGGAAACTTTTGCCAATCCGTATGTCGAGGGCCGATTGGTACCGTTAGCGTTGTCCATTCCTGGTTCGGTTCCAGGCACAAACGCTCATACTCCAACACCTTTTCGCCATAGCTCCAGATCTCGCCATCGCGATCCATCATGCGCAAGCCAATACAAGTGGCATCTGCCGAACGTGCCTCAAAACGAATCACCGCCGATTCCGGCAGCTTCTCCGGTATCAACTTGCTGGGCGTAATCGTCAAATTGGCACCGTAACCCTGCCGCGTAAAGTCGATCGTGAGATAGGGCTTCTGAGCCAGGGGCCGCTGAATTCGTCCCCTTACCCAACTGACATCTGTCCCCTCATGCACCGTCGCATCGGGATCCGCCCAAATCTGCGCTAGGTTGTCACTGCTGCGGCTGAAATCCTGAAAAATGCCATCCTCAGCATCTAGCCCCCGGGCAGGCTTGAGACCATGGAAGCGATAAATATTATGAGTCGTTGCCACAACTGATGCCTGGGGCAGGAGGGTGGAGGCGATCGCAAAACCGATCCCCAGGACTCCCTGACATAGAAGCACCTGAGACAATTGAAGAAAACGCGCCATGGATTTAGTGGGTAGAAGGTAGAAGATAAAAACGTTTCCAGACGGGGCTTTGCAGCCCGAGGTTACCGTGACTGCTATAGCTATGACCGACAGTCTTGATTGGTTGGGCTGAGTTCAGTCAGCTGTTTGAATTGCTGTTGAAAGGCCAATTGGGCCAGCTCCTTGCGCTGGACTTGTCCCTTCATGGCATGATCGATCGCCATGCCCGCAAAGGCAGCGCTGACACCTCTCAAAGCCCCAAATGCCTCACAGTCATTGCTGGCGAGTCGAGCCGCTTCTTGATACAAAGCCGAAGCCGTTGGGAAATTGTTGGCTGCCGCCTTGTCGTTGGCGATTTTCAGATATTGCCGATAGCTCTGGGGACTGGCTTGGGCCGCCTTTGCCCCGATTGTTGGCACGAGTGCAGAGGCCATCAGCACAGGGGCCATTAGCGCAGGGGTCACGATCAGGGACCGCAGGCCCACGAAGCGTTTCGTTTTTGCTATGAAACTCTCATTCATCACACCCTCCTCAAGGATTCGCCGCTTGTGACATCGGCAATTTGCAAACGCAATCATTCACACGCAACCCCATCGCGAGATGGAGCATCGGTAGCGTGAGCAGACCATTGAGTTGTCTAGCAAGGGATGACGATGCGATGTCCTCGGGGCCGCCCTAGTGATAGTGCTTGGCCGGGAGGATTCGCATGCTTGTGATTTATTCTTCCCGAGGATTGACGGGGAATCGCGCCAGTCCTCGGGAGTTCTTT
>CALIJJ010000312.1 GCA_938017515.1 uncultured Pseudanabaenaceae cyanobacterium | reverse complement strand
AGGACGAGGCGATTCCCCTTCATCCCCCGGCAGGAGTGTGGGCTGACTGCCCACCTCATAGACACTGGCTGGCTGGTGGACCGTCAGCCCAAACAAATACAAGCGCCCCCCTGACCCCTGGTAGACCGAGACAGTCTCACTCAGAGATTGTTGTAATTGCACCTTCTCCGGGGTATACAGAAGTGCAGTCACCCGATTAAGCTCTGATTCGAGGCGAGCCTGTTCCCGTACCTTTTCTAAAAGCACAGATTGGGAAATGGCCACAGAGACCTGGTCAACCACCTGTTGAATGAAATCCAGTTCTTCGGTAGAAACTCGCCTGGGCTGAGCATTATGGGAAACCAGGAGTCCCCACAATTGCCCCATCTGGGGCTCATTGGAATCTTCTTGCACCACCGTTCCGGATTGTTCCAGCACAATGGGAACCACCACCGAAGACTGAACCCCCATCGCCAACAAATACTCTAGGTGGCAAGGGTCAATGGTCTGGGCAACAGGCTGGGTATAAGCCCAGGTAGAGCCAGACTTCTGGGTCTCTAACTGACTGGTCAAAACAGACTTTTGGTCAACCTCAACGATCGTTCGCTGACGCTTCCTTAGCAGTCGTTCACGGGTGTAGGTCGGAATGTCATCAGCAGGGAAATGTAGCCCCTTGAGGGGAGGCAGGCTATCTACATTGAGTGCTTCTGCAATCACCCAACCATGGCCATCGGGGAAAAATTGATAGATTTCCACTCGATCCGTGGCAAGGTAGTCCCTCACTTCTGCCACTGTCGTGGAAAGGATCTCAAGGAGGTTGAGGGAATTACGAATTCGATTGGTAATACGATTCAGCAGGAGTTGCTCCGACATGTCCTTAGAGACAGGCTGACTTAAACTCGAAAGACTACGCTGATTCATAGGTCCTGAAAACGCTTGAGGGGAAAGCAAATGCCTGAAGTAACCCCTCATTGCATCTTTTTGAAAAGGACAACCCTAAAACCAAGTATTTACACTCAGAATCCTAGGCGTGACGGGCTGCAAATCCAACTTGAAGCAGCCAGATTACAACTTAGGAAGAGAATGGTGGCAATCTGGATAGAAAGTAGACGCATTATGATGAGGGGTACGACTGAAGTATGCCCAGACTCCCGCCACAAAGCCCAAATACAAAGCCCAAATTAAGTCGCAGCAGCATTGACCCAGAGATAGAAAAATGTTTATCCAAGGGAAACCGTCGTTGCAGCGGCGCTAATTTTCCAAGGCGACCAGCATGAAGCGCTTGTACGAATCTTGGACATCGCCATGGGACCCCTCGTCCGCGGACATCAGAAGGATACCGCTGAGTAATGGGCATCCACACTACGCCCAAAAATCCTGACCCTCATAGGTCACACCAGGTATAAACCAACCACTCGGACTCACATAGCGATAGCGTAGCTCAATTTCATCCAAGACCTGCCGCGCCGCGATCGAAAGCTCATGGTCCGCCGCCGCCAAGTTTTCCGCAATCCGCCCTGCATTGACGGACTTCGGAATCACACTCGTTCCCCGAGTCAGCGCCCAAGCAATCAACAATTGTCCCGGTGTCAGTCCTTCCTGCTCAGCAGTCGCTAAGACAACTTGATTGTTTAGCAATGGCGGCTCATCGGCTCCCTTCATACTGTCCGGTCGATCCGCCGACCCCAAAGGCGAATAGGCCGTCAACACAATTCCCTTGTCTGCACAATAGGCCATTAATTCTGGCTGGGGATTGTACGGATGCAGTTCCACTTGGTTCACCGCAGGGACAATGCCGCACTCTGCGATTAATTTCTCCAATTTCGACACCGAGAAATTGGACACTCCAATACTCTTCACAAGGCCCTTTTCTTTCAGTGTTGCCATGGCCGCGAATGTTTTGGACAACGGCAATTCCGACAGTGGAATAAACCCTGATTCATCCTCCGGCATTAAATTGCCATCATCACGAAACGCCACAGGCCAATGCATCAGATACAAGTCTAAATACTCCAGCCCCAACGCCGTCAGCGTCTGACGGCAGCCCTGCTCCACATCTGCCGGGTCATGGAACGTGTTCCAGAGCTTGGACGTGACAAACAAATCCTCACGCTGAATCAAGGCCTCAGCCAAGGCGGCTTGAAGACCGCTACCGACCTCATCCTCATTCAGATAAATCCAGGCGCAGTCAATGTGGGTATAGCCAATGCGCAACGCCTCCTTAACGGCATCATTCACCTCCCCCGGCTGCGATTTCCAAGTGCCTAGGCCAAAGGCGGGTAGAAGGTTGCCGTCGTTGAGCGTAAAGGTTTTCATGGTGCAAGTTTCCTCGGGGATGGGGCGCGATCGCGGAACAAGCTATCCCTCTGTTGTAGCACCCTGTTGTAGCACCGAGACAACCTGTTGTAGCACAGAGACAGCAAACGGGCCCAGACCCTGGGGCAAGGAAATAAGAACCCACAAGCCCCTTGACACAGACAGGCCATGAAGCTTTCCCGGCGCTTGTGCGGCCCCCGCCCTATCCATGGCCGGATGCAGCGCCACAGCCAATTCCAACGTTCAGCGCCAGACTGCAACGAGCACCAAGCCTCGACTTCAACCATCTCTTGTAGGCCGTCTCTTGTAGGCCGTCTCTTGCAGGCATCGAAGACATCTCCAGCTTTGTCGCCCGTCATCAGCGCCAGCAGCCACTCCTCGGTGTCGCGGTTGCAACGATCTCTCATCGACTTTGCGGCCATCTGCAACACCAACGTTGGGGGGAAGGGTATCTTCAAAAGACTGGATGCTGTCATTTGAGCCGTGACCCAGCAGCAGTTAAAGCACCACAAGAATCGCTTAAAGTAAGGCCATGCTAAGAATATCCAACACCGTCTCCATCCCCGAGGCCGAAATCGAACTTAACGCGATCCGCTCCCAAGGGGCGGGCGGACAAAACGTAAATAAAGTTGCGACTGCAATTCATTTGCGCTTCGATATTCAAGCCTCCTCCCTGCCCCACTACTACAAAGAAAAACTCCTCGCCCTCAGCGACAAACGCATCACCAAAGACGGCGTCATCGTGCTCAAGTCCCAAGAGCACCGCACCCAAGAGAAAAACAGAGAAGCGGCCCTGGCACGGCTGAAAATGCTCATCAAAAGCGTTATGGTCGTCCAAAAGAAACGTAGGCCCACTAAGCCCAGCAAGTCCTCCCAGAAAAAACGAATGGACAGCAAGACCAAGCGATCGCGCCTTAAAGCCTCTCGCGGAAAAGTCGATCTCGACTAAGTCGATCTCGACTAAGTCGATCTAGACTAAACCGTGATGGATTGGATTGTGCACATTGGCCGTGCAGGAGAACAGCATGCTTCAGACACCGTTTCAGAGGAAGAGAACTGCGATCGCAACCCTCGCGATCGCCACAAGCTCAACCCTCCTGAGCCCCCTGCTGGGCACAACCATTGCCCAAGCCCTCCCCGTCACCTACGACATCACCATCACCGTCACCGATGGGTCTCTCAAGGGCAACACCTTTACCGGCTCCTTCACCTATGACGATGAAAAACTGACCTACAGCGGCCAAGAAAGCCTCAGCCCCAAGGACGGCATCTCCGCCACCATGAACTTCCTCGGCAAGGACTACAACGCCACCGACGATGCCGACTATCCCGACTACCCCCAACTCATTTTCCAAGACGGAGCCTTTGAGCGGCTAGAGTTTTGGGTCGAGTCTGACACACGCGGCAGTTGGTGGGACACCCCCGGCTGGAACATCGAACTCTCCCGCACGGGGGCAGGATTGTTTCAATAACATCCACAAGCCAACATCCACAAGCCGCAACATCCACCATCAGCCATGGGCAGACCGCTTTGCGTAACTCCCTGCAAACATTGCTTGCGGCAATTTATCGATTCATGTCGCTCTGTCTTGGGTTTGGTCTCAGGTTGCCTTCCTCGCAATACTAAAGGCAGCCAACCTGCGTATCGAAACACGCATCCTCAGAGGAGACAATCATGGAACTCGTTCAGCATCTCGTCAGCAGCCTCGGCGTTCAGGAAGAACAAGCGAAGGGCGGAGCCGGTTTGATCATGCAAATGGCCAAGTCAAAGCTTGAAGACCACGAATTTGCCCAGGTGGCCCAAGCCATTCCTGGTGTCAGCGATCTACTCGATTCAGCCCCCGCAGAAAAAAGCGGCGGCGGCGGACTCATGGGAGCCCTGGGCGGACTAGCAGGAGGCTTGGGCGGCGGAGCTGGAAGCGCAGCCAGCAATGTCACTACGATGGTGACCCTGGCTGCGGGCTTCTCTAAACTGGGCATGGACCCCAGCATGGTTTCTAAGTTTATGCCGACGATTCTGAGCTTTGCTCAAACCAAGGCCGGTGGACAAGTTGTGGGGATCCTGAGCAAGGCGTTGACCTAGGCGCTGGACCTAGCCGTTGGATCTAGGCGTTGGACCTAGCCAACAGGGGCGAGGCGTTGATCTAGGTGCTGGGAGCGAGGCGATCGCCCCCAGAATCTCCCTTCACCCATCTCTCTCCCCATCTCACCCATCTCTCTCCCCATCTCACCCTCTCACCCATCCGCCTGCCTAAGCCAGCCCAGGGTGAGCCCACAGCCTAGCCTCACCATGCAATACCAGAGCGATACTGGAGCGGTATCGGGCATATCCCAGGATTTTAGAATTGTTTCCTGGATACGAGATGCCCGATATTTTTGTGATAATTGCATTGCACAGAGCTTCCCCATTTCAGTTGGCGTTCAGTCTTTGGCCCCAATAGATGTTTTTTGAGTCATTAGATATAGCAGCCATTACCGCCTGGGCCGTGGAACACCACAACAGCCAGGGGACAGTATTGATGCTCGTCGCCGCCAAAGAACAAGACCAAGTTCCAGCGCTATTGCAAGCCCTAAAGCAAAAGGGAATCGAGTGTTTTGGTGGCATTTTCATGCGCCTCATTTCGGGTCCAGAGACCTTTGACTATGGGTGTGTGGTGGCTCGCCTGAATGTGTGGCGATCGCCATTCATGGTCAACAATCTCCATCGCACTGATTTTTCGTTGGATCACTTGCCCCAACGTGAGGAACTGCCGAAGCATCGGACCCTGGCTGTATTCGCAGATGCAGATGCTCCCCACCTAGCTGAGCTATTCCCTCGACTCTACAATCGCTTTGGCAATCGCGTTCAGTACTTCGGTGGCGGTGCAGGAATTCTGGGTGCCATGACCGCCCAACAAAAGCGCTGTGTTTTCAGTACAGAGCAGGGGATGGTCGACAACGCCGCAGTCATTGCCCTCATTGACCATCCCAGCACTGTGGCCGCAAGCCACGGCTGGAAAAAGCTCCATGGTCCATTGCTCGCGACACGCAGTGAAGGTAATATTCTGCATGAGTTGAACTGGCAACCCGCCTTTGAGGTCTACCGTCAAGTCGTTGAAGCGCAGATCGGCAAACCGTTGCATCCAGAGGACCTGGGCAGCCGAGTCTCCCACGGCTTCCCCCTCGGAATGTTCAAAAAAGACGCAGAGGACATCGTTCGTTTACCCAGTGCAGTTACCGAAGGCGGCGGCATGATCTGTATTGGGGGTATTCGAGCAAATTCTGTGGTGCATGTCCTGCAGGGTCTTCCAAAGTCAGTCACAAAGGCCGTTGACCAAGCCCTCCAAGCATGCAAAAGTCAAATGGCATCACCACCAACGTGCAATCTAATCGTTGATTGCGTAACCCGTTATTGGTTCTTGGAGGATCTGGGAGCCGACGAACTCGTTACAATTCAGCAAGGGTTAAGCCAATTAGGTTCTGCGCCCATAATCGGTGCCCTATTCAAAGGAGAGATTGCATCTGACGGACTCAGCTCTCTAGAGATGCTCAATAAGTCTGTGGCGATCGCTTCATTCATATAACCTGAAGCACCGGAAATTATTAGTTTCGTGGCAACAACATCTCCAACACCCAGCCCCGACGACATTCTAGACAACATCTCCATGTTGTATGAATTGTCTTTGAGCATAGGGACAAGTTTGGAGCTGAACGAGAATTGCGAGTGTTTTGCCCAAAAACTCATGTCTCGTCAAAATTTGAGTTTTTTCGCGGTCTATGGGACCCAAGCGCTCCAAGGCATCCCCCCGGCGCAGGCAACCCCAAGCATTAGCCCCCACAAACAATATAATTGTTTGTATTCTTGTCCAAAACTACCCCACCAGGAATTAGAGCAGCTCACCTCAACGACATTACCAGAACAGCTCCAGTCCCAAGGCAGACTTTGCATTAACACCCAAGAATCAACGGAATCCATTCCGTTTGAGAGTGTCCTTGAATCATTTCCTGGCATTTTCTCTGCTTTTCTGGTGTGTAAAAGCGACATTATCATTGTTTCAATCAACCAAATTCGTGACCACGAGTATCCAAGCTGGGAACTCAATCAGCTCCATCTTCTTCTCGATAAGTTTGGACGTTCCGTAGAAGCTTGTTTAAATCATGAGCTATTGCAAAAAACCACCGAGAGAAAGCTCGTACTAGAAAAAAAGTTGGGTCAAGCAAAACGTTTAGAATCGCTAGGGCTCATGGCAGGGGGAATCGCCCATGATTTAGGCAACATTTTGAATCCCCTTGCCGCCTATCCAGATATTTTAAGGCACTCATTTTCAGAGGGTACAAAAGAAAGCTTTATGCTGTCACAGATGCAAGATGCTGTGGACAAAGCAAGCGCAATGATGAAGGATCTCCTCACATTAACGCGTGGGGCAAACAGCTCTGCTCCAGTGGGTAGTTTCCCCACTGCAATGCCACTGGCGCTGCCAGTTCATCAATACCTAACTTCGGCTTCGTTTCTCTCTCTACAATCGGCAGATCCTCGCATTCACTGTCAATGGGAATTAGAGACAGAATCTTGCGTTTCAGCCGATAACATCATGATTACCCGAATCATTTTGAATCTGGTAACCAATGCGTTTGATGCATTGAATGGTCAGGGAAGTGTTGAGATCAAAGTGTGTGATTGTGATTTGTCTGAGCCCTATGAAGGCTATACAACAATTCCAGCGGGTCAATACGTAACCCTAAGCGTTTGGGATAACGGAGAAGGCATTCCTCAAGACGTTTTAGACTATATATTCGAGCCTTTCTTCTCAAAAAAGAAATTGGGTCGGAGTGGTTCAGGGCTGGGGCTTGCCGTCGTCTACAAACTTGTACAGGGCATGGATGGAGCAATCGATGTCAAGACGGGTAAAGATGGAACCTCATTCATCGTTTATTTTCCCCGACGATGCACCAAGACCGTGGAGTCCGAACAAAAACCGTCTCAATCTGCTATGAATCCGATTACATCGGACTCGCAAACCATCCCCTCTCCCTCCCATCAGGCCAATTCCCATCAGGCCAATACCCATCAGACCAATGAGAATGCGACATTTCCCCTCATCCTCTCCAGGCAGTCTGCACGAGACATCATCGTTCATCATATTGAGTTGATGCCTCAAGCATGGTGCAGTGAATTTGCCAGTGCCCTGGCATCACTCAAGACTGATTTGATTGAAGAGCAGATAGAAAAAATCCCTTTAGAGCATAGGCAACTGAAAGAAGCGATCCAATCCCTGGCGCAACAGTATAGCTACGACATCTTGCTAGACCTGATTTCGCCAAAATGCTGAAGTCTAGGTGCTTAGGTCTGAGCGCTTAGGAGGATGGGTCTCTGGTTAGAAAAATCATGCAAGTCGGGACCATCATGCAGGTTTGCCAAGTCAGGCGCGCCAAGTGAGATAGCCCGCATTGTCAATCAATCCTTCCGTTGCCCCAAATGCCTCGAAATAGGGTTTAACATGCTCCGGCAACTGAGGGAAATCAAAGGTGCGATCGCCCTCTGCAATATCTGCCCAAAACTCTCGCAAACTGGGAGCTAAAGCCACTGCCGTCTCCAGGGGCAACCCCACGGGCGGTGCAGCGAGTAGATTTTCCATAAACCGCTGGGAGCGATCGCCCATCCATTGCCGCGAATAGCCCTGCAAATCGGCATAATCTTCCGAGTCATCAACGCCGCTCACCCGAAATGACTCATAGCGAAGGTGAGCCACACCGTTCTCTTCTTGAAATTGCAACACTCGGTAGGGATGGGGATAGCTGACGAGCGAGCCCGTCGTAATTTCGTGTAGGTCACCATCTCGGGAGACATCTTGTACATGCAAATGCCCGGTAAAAAGAAGCGAAACATTGTGCTGTTTGAGCAACGCCCGTAAACGCGGTGCATTGCGCAAAATGTACTTGTGACCCAGGGGATGTTGTGCCTGGCCCGGCATATGTTCAATCACATTGTGGTGAATCATAATGAACACCCGCTCATCCTTCGCCGCCGCCAGTTCACCATCGAGCCAATCGAGCTGAGCTTTGCGCAAGCGGCCAATGATGGAACCATCGCGATCAAACTGATTAGAGTTCAGACCAATCAACCGCAACCCCGGTAGCGGGCTAACACTGTAGTCACACTGACCGTCCGCAGCATTCCCATAACCAAATTTTGCGTAGAGCTTAGGAAAGTCTTCGGGGGCAATGCGCGTCTCGTCAGCCTGGGGGGTCACAAAATCATGGTTACCAGGGATGACGTAGACCGGAAAGGGGAGCTGAGTAAGGCGATCGCGCAGCCATTCATGGTTCTCCCGCTCGCCGTGCTGAACCAAGTCACCGGGCAGCAGCAAAAAGTCGATATCCAGTTGGCTGACATGGGCCAGGACTTTTTCAAAGGCGGGAATGCTGACTTCAATCAGGTGGAAGCGGCTGGGATGGTTCCAGATGGTGTGGGGTAAGCCAATGTGAAGATCGCTGGCGATCGCAAACCGGAAGTTCAGACTCATTCTCTCGTCAGACCCCCATCAAACAAAGGAACGTTAATCTAAGTCGCCCTTGGAGCAACATCACCTCTTCGACGATAGCTCAAGACAAGGATTGAGAACATCCGCCATCACGGCCTGCGGTGGCCAGTGATTTTCGAAAACCTTGCATCAGCGGGTTTGAAGATACCTTACGATTCGTTACTCTGTTTAGAGTGTTCACCAACAGACTCCCAAGCCACTAAGATCATCTATGGCTAAGGGAGAAATCCCGATTGGGAGGTTTATCCTTGTCCGTTGTTCGCGTTCGTCAACACGTCAATCCACTCTCCGATAAGTTCAAAGACCCAGTCAATCCACCGGACTGGTCGGAGATTTTTGCGGATCCAACCTTGCCACTCCACCTGGACATCGGCTGCGCACGCGGGCGATTCCTGCAAAAGTTTGCCCCGATTGAACCGGGCTGGAATTTCCTCGGCATCGAAATCCGTCAGCCCCTCGTCGATGCCGCCAACGACTGGCGTGACGAGCAGGCGCTACGCAATTTACATTTCATTTTTTGCAATATCAATAATTCCCTAGAGCCGCTGCTGCAGTCCTTTCCCAAGGGAGGACTGCAACGGGTCAGCATTCAGTTCCCAGACCCCTGGTTCAAGCGGCGGCATCAAAAGCGACGGGTTGTACAGCCAGAGCTAGTACAGCAGTTAGCCGATGGACTGCCCAGCGGTGGGGTGGTGTTTTTGCAGTCGGATGTGTTGGAAGTGGAGGAGGAGATGTGCGATCGCTTCTCCGAAAACCCCAACTTCCAGCGCCAAGCCCAAGATTGGCTCGCGGAAAACCCCCTGCCCGTGCCAACGGAGCGAGAAATCGCCACCCAAAATAAAGGGGAGCCGGTCTACCGAGCCATCTACCATCGCCAACTAACAACGAGTAAATAAAGTTACAGAGAATAAAGCGGATCTGTAGCGTAAATGCTGAAGAGTAAGTCGGACACAGCCAACCTGTTTCTGCATCTACCATGACCGTTTTACCTGTTTCTGCTAAACCTTCTCTGCTCAAAGACTCCACGCCCAGTCAAGGACTATCGATTGGATTCAAAATCTTTGGGATTGCCACAAGTCTGCTGGGTCTGCTGCTTTTGGTGGTCTACATCTCCACCCACCGCCTGCGTCAGGTCAACGCTGAGATTACCGACCTGGCTCAGTACACCATCCCTATTACCGATCGCGTGGCCCAAATCGATGTCCACGCCCTCGAACAGGAACTGCATTTCGAGCGGGTTCAAAAGCTGTATGAAATTGCCCCCCGAGACGGGCGTCGGATTCGAGCCGAGATTCAAGCCTTTGAAAAACTGGATGGCCAGATCAATCAGGAAATTGCTGATGCGATAGCCATGGCCAAAGTTGCTCTGAAAGAAGCAAAGCTTGACCAAGACAGGGCCGAGTGGAAACGCA
Organism: uncultured Pseudanabaenaceae cyanobacterium; assembly: GCA_938017515.1. Classification (GTDB taxonomy): domain Bacteria; phylum Cyanobacteriota; class Cyanobacteriia; order PCC-9006; family JAAUQQ01; genus JAAUOP01. The sequence continues at coordinate 11,754 of CALIJJ010000312.1, read as the reverse complement.
TTGAGCCCATGCTGGAAAGCATCGAAATCCAGCACCAGCAGTTTCATGACCACGCCTTGGAATTATTGAACCTGCTCCAAGCGGGGGAACTCAATGCAGCGCGCCAGCTCAGCGAGCAAATCATCATCGAAGAAAAGGATTTCAACGCGGCCATCAACACCATCTTTTTGGAGCTGGAACAATTCACGGTGGACTCTGCCAAGCTGGGGCAGCAACATCAGCAAACAGTTCAGAGTCTGAGCCTGGCCGTTGCCCTGATCGCAACGGCTTTTGGTTTGGTCTACGCCCGGTTGGTGACCCAAGGGTTGGTCAAGCCTGTGCGATCGCTGGCCCACGCCATGGCTGCTGTCCAGGCAGGCGATCTGGATGTCTCCCTCGACGTTTCCAGCCGAGACGAAGTGGGCACTCTGGCTCGATCTTTCAATGCAATGGTCGGTGAACTAAAGCTCAAGGCTCGTCTGGAAGAAACCTTTGGCAAGTATGTTGATCCACGTATTGTTCAGTCCCTCATGGACAAGGCAACGACAACGAATACTGCGGGCGATCGCCAAGTCATGACTGTGTTCTTCGCCGATGTCAAAGGTTTTGAAGCCGTTCTGGCACGGCTCAATCCTGAGGATCAGGTCAGCCTGATGAACCACTACCTCAACATCATGTCAGCCCCCATCACCGCCCACGATGGCGTGATTGATAAATTCATCGGCACCGTCATGATGGGCTTCTGGGGACCCCCTTTTTGCGATGCCAACCGCCATAGTCAGCTCGCCTGCGCAGCCGCTCTAGAGCAAATCGAACGCCTCCGATTGTTGCAGCAGCACATCGAAAAAATGATTGGCGAATCTGTTCCCCTCCATCTACACATTGGCCTCTCCACCGGCAAACTCGTCGTGGGCAACATGGGGTCTGAAGCGGCCAAGTCCTTCACAGTTATGGGCGACACCGTGAACACGGCCTCTCGACTGAAAGGCGCGAGTCATCAGTACGGCGTTACGGTGCTGATGAATGAGGCGACTCAGCAGCAAGTCGCGGACATGATGGAAACCCGAGAACTGGACTTGATCCAGGTCGTCGGCAAGGAAGAACCCGTGCGCATTTACGAACTCTTGGGCCGAAAGGGCGACCTATCCGATGCTGAACTGGAAGCTAAAGTAGCATTTGAAGCTGGGCTACAGGCTTACCGACAGCAGCAATGGTCTTTGGCCAGCGGACAATTTACCCACAGTCTGGCGGAATCAGCCCAAGCCAAGACTTCGGGCCACATCGCCGCCCCTAGCGCCCCAGCTAAGTTGTATCTAGAACGTATCAGGATTTTGAAAGCTCAGCCTCCCGGTGAGCAATGGGATGGGGTATGGCAACTGACTCAGAAGTAATGAGCCCCAGTAACTAGCTTCAGTAGACCGCTTGCACAAACTCAACAGCCGACCGATTGGAGAATTAAATGGTGATGCAACTGCCCAAGAAATCTCGCTTCTCATTGCCCATCGGTATGAAGATTTTTGGCGTCGCGACCAGCATGCTGAGTCTGCTGCTGGGGGTCACTTACCTGAGTCACCAGAACATTCGGAGCGTGAATCATGAGCTGATTGACATTGCGGAGTACCTAACCCCACTCAACAAAAACCTGGCAGAGATCAACATCCACACCCTAGAGCAAGAAATCCACTTCGAGCGGATGGCGCGCTACTACGCCATGAACCTGGATGATGAAGCCCAGAATGAAGCCAAAATTGCTGCAGAAGCAGAAGCCTTTGGACAACGGGGTCAGCAAGTTGCCGGGGAAATTGCAGCCGCGCTACGCCTCGCAGACACCGCCGCCCAGTACAGCTATCTCGAAGCAGATCGACTAGAGATTGCGCGGATACAGGCTTTTTTGGAGATTCTAAAAACGGATCACCAACGGCTAGACGAGCTGAGCCGCCACATTATGGGCAAGCTCGCCGCCGGTGACATCGAGAATGCAAGATTGTTGGACCGTCAACTCTCTGACTTTGAAGATGCCTTTGATGCCAGAATTCAGAAGATTCTGTTTGAGTTGGCTGACTTCACGGAAGCCGCGGCTCTGCGATCGCAAGCCCATGAAGAAAGCACCCTCAGGATTAGCTGGATCCTAGCGGCGATTGCCAGCGCCGTCGGTCTCAGCTTTGCCTCCCTTGTCACCGTCGGCCTCCTCCGTCCCGTCCGCCGACTCGTTGCCCAAACCCACGCCGTTGAACAGGGTGACCTAGATATCGAAATTCCCGTTTACTCCGACGACGAAATCGGACAGCTCACCCAGTCCTTCAATGCCATGGTCCAAGAATTGCGGGATAAGGAACGGCTCAAGAGCACCTTTGGCCAATACGTAGACCCCCGCATCGTCGAAACGTTGGTGGAGCAACAGAAGCAGCGACACACCCAAAGCAGCACCCAAAGCCAAATGATGACGCTGTTTTTCTCAGACATGGCTGGGTTCAGCAGCATCTCCGAACTGCTGACACCGACGGGACTGGTCACGTTGATTAATCAATACCTAACCTTGGCTTCTGCACCCATCCAGGAACACCATGGCGTGGTCAATCAGTTCATCGGCGATGCCGTCAGTGCCTTTTGGGGGCCACCCTTTGTCAGTCCAGAAGAGCATGCCAAGTTTGCCTGCTACGCCGCCTTGGAACAGTTCGATCAGCTCACGAAATTGCGTCGAGCCCTGCCGGAGATTATGGGGATTCGCAAGGGCCTTCCCGAAATCAACATTCGCATTGGTCTGGCGTCTGGCACGGTTGTCGCAGGCAATATTGGTTCAGACCATTCCAAGAGCTACACCGTCATGGGTCCGGCGGTGCAGATCGCGGAACACCTAGAAGGGGCAAGCAAGATTTACGGCACGCAAATTCTGATTACGGCAACGACGCGGGAGCTAGCGGGTGATGTGATCGAAACCCGAGAAATTGATCGCATGGTGCTAGCTGAAGGGTCGCAGCCAGAGCCGCTCTATGAGCTTTTGGGGATTGTGGGGAGTACCGATGAGACGGTTTTGGTGATGCGCGATCGCTTCCACCTGGCCCTCGCCGCCTACCAAAATCGTCAGTGGTCCAAAGCAAAAGCTGGCTTCCAAGCCTGCCTCAAGCTAGTCCCCCATGACGGACCCACTCAGTACTACCTCAAACAGTTGGAACAGTTGCAGGTCAGTCCTTCGATAGATGCCGTGGCGATCGCCGCCAGTTCCTAGGTTTCGGTCGGAGGTTTCGGCAAGAGGTTTCGGTCGGGAACTGCGGCAGGGGCTTCCACACGGGCGTGACGAAAGCACAGGGGCCAAAAGCGCAGGGGCCAAAAGCGCAAGGGTCAATGGCATAATGGCCACCGATCCCTAAAACGCGTCATTCTGACGGGGCCATCTATGGAATCCCTCTGGCAAACTCTGACCCTCGGTCGCATCTCGATCACCCAATGGCAGCGCAGTAGTTGGTTGCACCGACTCACTGTGGGCCTGTTGGAACCCTGGCGACGCAGCAGCATTTTGATGCAGCACGGCGAAACCCTGGGGGCTGTGCTCATTAGTCTTGTCATTGGTCTCGCCTGCTTTGTGCCCAACTCTCTCACCGGGGTTTTGCTGTTTGCCTGCGGCTGTGCCTGGTTTTTGCTGACGGTTTCCGACGAAAAGGGGCACGGTATGACCCCCATTCACCTCGTCGTGGCCTTGTTTTGGGGCATCAATCTGATTGCCACGGGCCTGTCCCCCGTCAAAGCGGCGGCAGCGTCGGGTTTTGTTAAATTCAGCCTCTATCTCTTGATCTTCCTGCTCGGAGCCAGAGTCCTGAGAACGGCGCGTTTACGCAACTGGGTGATCACGGTGTACTTGCTGATCACCCAACTAATCAGTGCCTACGGCATCCGCCAACACTTTTTCGGCGCAAAGGCCCTCGCCACCTGGGTTGACCCCACCTCCGCCCAAGCTTCGACCACCCGCGTCTATAGTTACCTCGGCAACCCCAACCTGCTAGCGGCTTACCTGATTCCGGGTGTCGCCTTCAGTATTGCGGCTTTCTTTGCTTGGAAACGGCTTGGCCCCAAAGCGTTGGCCGCGTTCATGTTTTTGACCAACAGTGCTTGTCTGGTGCTCACCTACAGTCGCGGCGGTTGGATTGGCATGCTGTTCACCCTAGCGACGATGGCGCTTTGTCTGCTGGCCTGGTGGAGCATCAAGTTCACACCCTTCTGGCGACGCTGGGCAATTCCCCTGGTTTTGGGTGTTGGCACAGCGTTTGTGGTTGTGGCCGTGGCAGCCCTGGAACCGCTACGCACCCGCGTCACCAGCATCTTTGTCGGTCGCGGCGACAGCAGCAACAACTTCCGCTTGAATGTTTGGGCCGCTGTGATGGACATGATTAAGGCCCGTCCCGTGTTAGGGATTGGTCCCGGCAACGATGCCTTCAACTTGATTTATCCGATTTATCAGCGCCCCCGATTCACCGCCCTCAGCGCCTACTCCATTTTTCTGGAGACCTTAGTCGAGGTTGGGGTCGTCGGTTTCACTGGCTTGCTGTGGCTATTGGCCGTGGTATTCGGACAGGCTTGGCAATCGCTCAAGCAGCTCCGGGCGGCTGGCGATGTTCAGGCTTACTGGCTGATGGGGGCGATCGCGACCCTTCCCGGCGAACTCGGCCAGGGTCTCTTCGACACCGTATTTTATCGTCCTGAAATCAACACCCTTTGGTGGCTCAGCGTTGGAATCATCGCGAGCTTCTACAGCCCATTCCAGAAAACGCTAGAACACCCCCTAAAATCGCGAGAGGCAGCGTCATAAAAGACGCTCCCACCCCAAGCTCCCTCTCTGCACGGTTATCACGACTTCAGTGCCAATGTATAAATGAGTACTCTAGTGTGGAACCCTAGAAATAGGGAGTGCGTCTGGATCTATTTGATGATCCTTAACCCCCTAGCGGATATACAAAATTCTCCGCTAGACTAATAACCCTCTTATCGGCGCTGCATTAGAAGCTATGCCCCCTTCCCGTTATTCCCGGACAGTTGGACCCAATCACCCGCCAACAGCCAAGGCGATGCAGACAAAAGCAATGCAGGCCATCGCCCGTTATCCCTTGCGCACCAAGGATCTCGACTTCCTGATCCTTGCGGGCTGCTCTTGTTTGCTCACCTTCCTCTACCACCCTGCCCTCGACCAGATTCAGGGGAATGCCAAGGGCTCCACAAAGCCAACAAGCTCAACAACCAGCAGTACTCCCAAACCAACTAATAGTCTGGGTGCCTATAGTGCCGTAGAACCCAAGCGACAGAGCTTCCGCATTGAAGAAGAAGAAACTTAAACGCTGCTTACACAGCTCTCAACTCGCTGTTCCAAACAATTTTCCAGCCAATTCTCCCAAGCAAAAGGTGCGCCGATATTGATCGGCGCACCTTTTGCTTATTGAGTCGAGACGGCATCAACCCCGGTGAGTACAGGGTTTTATCCCGCAAACGTTTTGCCGAGGCACAGTGCCATCCCAGGCATGGCTTAACCCCATAGGCTGCTTACATCAGCTTAGGGTTATGGCGAATCATGTCCATGAACTCGCGGCGCTTCAGATCATCCGTCGCAAACAAACCGCGCATGGCGCTGCTTGCCGTCCAAGAACCGGGCTTTTGCACACCCCGCATGGCCATGCACATGTGAGTTGCCTCTACGACAACCGCCACACCCTTGGGCTGGAGGGCTTCCTGAAGACCATCGGCAATCTGAGAGGTCAGACGCTCTTGCACTTGCAAACGACGGGCATACATTTCACAGATGCGCGCCATCTTCGACAGGCCAATCACTTTGCCATCGGGGATGTAAGCAATGTGAGCCTTGCCAATAATGGGCAAGATGTGGTGCTCGCAGGAGCTAAACAGGTCGATGTCACGCACCAGCACCATCTCGTTGGAATCTTCGTGGAAGATGGCATTATTCACCACCTCTTCCAGGTTCTGAGTGTAGCCAGAAGTCAAATACTTCAGCGCTTTCACCACGCGTTTGGGCGTATCGAGTAAACCCTCTCGATCCGGATCTTCTCCCAATCCGATCAGCAAAGTACGCACAGCTTGTCTCATTTCCTCTTCGGAAACCTGGGGCTTAGCTTCAGTCCGGAGCGACTGGGTGCGAAGTGCGTCGGGAGAAATCGATAGTGTCATGGGTATGGTTGTTGTTTCCTTAGTCGAACAGGCATGGAGTAACCCAACGTTACAAATGGGTTGGCGGTGCAATCAGGATTGACAGCCCCGGCGATCGCCAACAAAACAGAGGGGCATAAATCGCCCACCCTGAACAATTTCACCTCGGTCCATGGGCCGCGGCGAAAAGCTGACTCGGAACCGCAGTGACGGCACTACCCTTCCCAGAGACATCCCAACCCTTGCCCGCTCATGCCGACGATCGTCCTTGGCCCAAAATTTGGGCATGGGTAGTAGCGATCGCTGCAAGAGCGACGGGGCAATCAGAAGGATCATTGAGAAATATCTAAAGGATGTTCCTGAGCTATTGAGAGAATGCTCACTTTCTAGGGTAATGCTCCACCCCAGAAAGCAACATTAGAAATCTTTATCCATTCGATGCAGCAGCGGCAGCAGCCTGGCAAAACGAGGCTTTCTGCTTCATCAGTTGGAAAATGTTGTAGAAGCCATTGGCTCGGGAAGGTGTCAGGCTTGCATTCAAGCCCATATCCTGAATAAAATTCGGCTCCACAGCCAAAATGGCATCCGGAGTCAAACCATTTAGCCCTTCGATCAGAACTGCCACCAAGCCTTTCACCAACTGAGAGTCAGAGTCTCCGGTGTAAAAAACTTGATTCTCATCAAGGGTTGCAGAAATAAAAACTTGAGAGACACATCCCTGAACCTTATTTTCAGGCACCTTGGAAGCATCGCTCATCACCTCCAGACGCTTCGCAAACCAAATGAGCAGCTCGTACCGCCGCTTCGGGTCACTCTGACGCTGAAACTTTTGAACAATTTTCTCCAATGCAGGAGGTCTAGACTCGGAGGGATTAGGCATCACAAAGATTGTGTGATGAAAGGATAACGTATCTTAACAATTCCACTCTTAACGATAGTCACTCTTTCCCGATCTTGCAAGTTCGGTTAACGCCCGCAGGCCACTATACGGTGATTTCAGCCCCAAGTGATGAATCCTGAATCCAGGCAGCACAAAAATGAGAAATATTAACGAGTGTGGTCTAAATATTTCACTTCGAAAAACAACAGTGAAGAAGGGCTTAAAGTTGCGTGCTGCCACTACTGAGAACCGTTAGCATCGACAGGGAAAATATGAGCTATTAGAGCCAACAGGAGGCGTTTCCCCATGACAGATCTAAATCGCGGCATCATGAAGTTTCGTGGAGCCGATAGCTCCCTTGCAATCGTCCTCTCTGCCTTGCTGGTACTGGGTCCTATCGCATTGTTAGTGGTTTGGGCCATCGGTGCAGCCTATCCATCAGTCTAGAGGATCAATCTAGAAATCTAGAAAGGTAATTTTTTGCCGTCAGAACCTGTAGAGCAAGATTGTGGACCTGAGGATCTGCAACTTATCTCTCGCGTTTTCGGGGGAGTTCTAGGAATCGGTAGGGCACTCTACATACAGGGCAGGTATTCGTTAGGCATGCGTCTCATCCTGAATTCTGTAGGTTCCACCGACAACGCATGAATTTTCCTCAGATTTCAGAAGCTAAGGCAGAGATCCTGTTGGTCGATGATCAGCCGGATACCCTGCGTTTGCTATCCATCATGCTAAATAGCCAGGGATATCGAGTGAATCGGGTCGCCAGCGGGAGTGCAGCCTTAAAGGAGGTGCGCCGAAGTATCCCCGACTTGATTCTTCTGGATATCCGCATGGCAGGCATGGACGGCTATGAGGTCTGTCAACGCCTCAAGGCCAACAGTGCCACCCAGGATATTCCAATTATTTTTCTCAGTGCCCTCAATGACACCCTAGACAAGGTAAAGGCGTTCAATGTGGGGGGGGTGGATTACGTCACGAAACCCTTTGAGTTTGCAGAAGTCCTGGCACGGGTTGAGAATCAGATCCAGATTTGTATGCTCAGGCGGCAGCTCCAGGGCAAGAATGAGGAGCTACAGCAGGAAATTCAGCGACGCAAACAGTCTGAGAAGACCCTCGTTAATCAGGCCCAAAAAGAGCAGGCCCTCAACCGCGTCATCCAAGAAATCCATAAGTCTATGGATTTGGACACGGTCTTTTTTACCGCGATTTCGGAAATCGGCAAGCTGCTGCACTTGGATTTTGCCACCATCATGAACTATTCTCCCCAGCAGCACATTTGGCTGCCGGTGGCAGAGTATCGGCAATCCACGGACGCCGAGAGCCATTTGTATGCATCGCTGCCCGATGAAGGCAATCCCATCACAGCCAAGCTGAAAAGTGGTGAAATGATCTGCCTGGACAATGCTGGACTGCTCAAGGACAACATCCACAGCACGCTGGCAAAACGTTCCACGGGCTCTTGGCTGATTGTGCCCCTGGAAGTTAACCATCAGGTGTGGGGTAGCCTCAGTCTGCTACGCCGTCAGCCTTCTCCCTGGCAGGAAGCAGAGGTGACGTCAGCGGAGGCCCTGGCGAGTCAGCTGGCGATCGCAATCCAGCAGGCCGAACTTTACCAAAAACTCCAGGATGCCAACTTCGAGTTAGAACGCCTCGCAACCCTCGACGGTCTCACCCAAGTCGCCAACCGTCGTAACTTTGATCAATACCTAGAAGCCGAATGGCGTGAGGCTCGACGCGAGCAAAGCGCCCTGGCGATTATTCTCTGCGACGTGGACCACTTCAAAAATTACAACGACACTTACGGTCACTTGGCGGGGGACGACTGTCTCAAGGCCGTAGCAGACGCCCTGACCCATGTGGTGAAGCGGCCCGATGATTTGGTGGCACGCTACGGCGGCGAGGAGCTCGCCGTGGTCTTGCCTCGCACCGATCTCACCGGTGCGGCCCACATCGCCGAGGCCATTCGCAGACAGGTCTACAACTTGCAAATTGCCCACAGCGATTCCACAGCCGCAGATGTGGTCACGCTCAGCTTGGGTGTCGCCAGCTTCATACCCCAATCAGAACAGACAGGTCAGGATCTGATCAATCAGGCCGATAAGGCGCTCTACCAGGCCAAGGAAGCCGGACGCAATCGTCTCGCCCTCTATGGACTCGCCTCCATCAGCAACAGCCACGTCGCCTAGAGACTCGCCGACTCATTCATTCATTGAATTGACATTGAGAATTGACATTGAATGATTCCAAGAATGATTCCAATCTCGGGCCCGAGGTTGGGTCTCAGGAACAGGGGTGTAGTCACCATCGTCAAAGTTCCCAGCCCTCAACGATACTGGAGGGGTTGCATCCTAAAATTTTCCTCCTGGGCCGTGGCCGCATCCTCTGACCTGCCGCTTGATTTAATCCGCCTAAGACGGCGCTACAGCCGTCTCACACCGTTCCAATGGACGGTGTACAGCATGGTCTCGATTTTGGGTCATGGCATTTTCGCGATCGCTCTCTTTTGGCTGTTCCAGGGTGAGTGGAGCGAGAGCGGCGGTTCGCTCAACAACACCGCAGTGGATGTGATTGAGCTAACCATGTCAACGGAGGAGCTGCTTGCCCAAGTGCCAGAGCAGGTAGCAGAAGCAGTGCCAGAACAGGCACCAGAGCAGGCGCCAGACCCCCAACAAGAAACGGCAGATGCAACAGAGGCGGCCAGCCTCCCCCCAACAGAATCAGTGCCTCTCGAAGAATTAACCTCCCTCAACGAAGACACCGTAGAAAACCCTTCTGAGGCAGCGGGAGTCCGCGATGCTGCCCCCCGCAAAGCCCAAGAGCGTCCAATCCCTCAAACCATTCCGCTAGAGCCGCTCTCTGAGCCCCAAACCCAGCCAGACCCCTCTTCGGCGGCAGACTTGCAAACTGAGCCCTCACCTCAACGGGGATTTGTAAATCCGCTGCGCAATCTAGGCTTTGGGGGCAGATTTCGCGATCGCAATCTTTTCCCAGATGGCGAAGACACCAACGACGCAGACACCAACGACGCAGATACAAACAACGCAGATACAAGCGACGGAGACACACCGGAATCGTCTAGCTCTGAGCCGCCGACCTCCGAACCAGCGATCGCGGAACAGGCCACGGGAGAGGCGATCGCCCCTAATCCCCCCGCTCGTTCCAATGAAAGCGATGAACCATCCAGTGCAGCAACCGGCAATCAGGCCACGGACCAGACTGAGCCCACAGACGAGCCCACAGACGAGCCCACAGAAGGGCCACAACCCGTAGCCCCTCCCACAGGCCTATCGACCGAGACTCCTCTGCCATCATCCGGCAATCCAGAGAATTCTTCTCCTTCCCCGACCCCCACCCGCCCCAGCTCCCCTAGCCTCCCCGATGAAACCGGAGCATCTAATCCAGAGTCTGGCCCAGAAACATCTGGTTCAGCGACATCCCCCTCGGCAACATCCAATCCAGGCAGCAATTCTGGCGACAACGCCACGGACTCCACGGGCTCAGCCAACCGTCCGAACGGCCAAATTCAACAGCCCGGTGTCTTTCCCATCGCTCGCACCAACGCCCCCACGAACACGACAGACACCAACAGCTCAGCAACAGCGCCCCCCACTCCGAATCCTTCAGCCAACAATCCCTCAGCCAACAATTCCCCGGCCAACAATCCCCCAACAGCCAGTGGAACCGCTAGCGGGGCAACGGATGACAACAGGGGCCAGGACAACAGCACGAATCGCACGATCGACGGTGTTGAGATCCGTTTTTCCATCGACAAAACTCGAGCCATTTACACCGGGGATTTTCCCGATGAAGATGGCTATGCTCAACCGAGAAGTGACAGCGGTTTTCAGACATTCCTCTGCCCTGAAACAGCACTTGTTCCAGCCGAGGATCTGAACAGAACCGTCGAATTGGTACTGGCTGTCGATCGCAATGGCAACCTAGACACCCAAGCGCCCACTCCCCTGGCCAATTGGCCCGGCGTCTATAGCCTGTCCTCTGCTCAAACGGTCAGCGATCGCTATATCAACGCTATTCTCTGCGAGCTGCAAGCCCAGGGCTTTGAGCCTGCACGTCAGGCGGGACGAACTGTCGCAGGCATCCTTGTCGTCGATGTGTCCATTAGAGGCCGCTAAGGGCCGAGGTCGCTAAGGGTAGAGGCCGCTGAGGGCATTCCTAAAAAAAGCCCCCCTATGGTGAGAAGACTTTATTCTCCAGCAGATGGCCTAGGAAGACGTTTCGGAAGACCGATCATCCCCAGGGACGGTCAAGATGGATTCGACAAAAGCATACAAATCCCCCTCGGACTGACCCTCTAGGATTTTCCCCTTCAACTCACTCAGCCCTTTCGTCAGGTTTTCCAACAGCGCTTCATTCTGAGCGTAGGTCGTATTTGCCGCCAAAAAATCCTGAAACACGGTCTGCTCAATTTCTTTGCGGGAGAGCTTCTCGCTGTGGGGAATCGGCGTGACGTATTCAGTCCCCGTCACTTCGTATTTGAGCAAGAAGATCAAGGCTAGACTCTCAGCTTTTAGCTGGTCCTGAAGCTGACGCACGTTGAGGTCCAGGCGGTTGAAGCCCACTTGCCCTCGAATACGCAGTTCGACGATCGCATCCTGGGTCTTTTCTTCCACCACCGCTTTTTGAATGAGGGCGATCGCCGCCGCCTCCAATTCCGCCATGCTCCAATCCTTCTTCACCTCCAACACCAATCGCAGCACCGCTCGTTGCTCATACTCCTGCTTGAGCTC
>CALIJJ010000311.1 GCA_938017515.1 uncultured Pseudanabaenaceae cyanobacterium | reverse complement strand
ACGCCACCGTTAGCACCGGAGCCAACGACGATGGCGTCGTATTGTTGGTTCGGATTAAAGCCTGCCCCGTTTTGATCTGACCCGGTCATGATGCGATCGCCCTTGATATCTGTGCCTGCAATGTTTGAACAGGCCGTTTCTGCACAGGCTGCCCCTGCACAGACGATGCCTGCGCCGGTTGTTGCCCAACTGCAAGCCTTATCTTATCCGTAAAGGCGAACAGTCACACGGACAGAACAAAGCTATCGCGGCGGTGGAAGTCGGCTTCTGCTCCGGTGTGAACAAGCGCCCAATAGCTCAATGCCCCTCGCCTGTCCTCAATCACCGCCGTTACCCCCAGCTCCAACGGCTGGTCTGCGCCAATGAGCGCTCCAAGCTTAGCCGTCGCCACAAACTGGGAATCTCCCGATCGCGCCAGTGCTAAAGCAGCGATTCCTCCGGAAGCTTGCGTAGCAATCGCCCCCTCCTCCGCCATTCCCTGCCGATAATCCTCAAATCGATAGCCATTCCAGTGCCCCGTAGGCGAAAGATTGAATTCCCAATAACGTTTGCTCCCCGCCTCACCCAGGAAAAATTCCAGACAGGTTGTTTCCCACAGCCCATGCCGACGCTCGGGGTTCGCAACCTGTGTTGGTAAAACAACCAGCGAGGATGGATCCTCCAACCGATAGGCAACCTGAAGCTGATTGTCCCGCCGAGAGATTGAACCAGTAATGCTTATCTCCGGGGCCGCATCCTGCGCAAAGGGGATGAGTGTGAATTCTTGGACCGACATTAGCGCAGGCTCCCAATCAATCGTCGTAACGTATCCGCTTGGGCTTCAATGCTTTGGGTGAGGCGAAACTGCACCATCGCCCGCGCCAAGTTGTGGGTTGGATGTTTCGCCTTAAAGTAGACATTCCCTGCCAGGTGATCGGTGAAGAAGCGCAGGCCCAACTCAAAGGCAATCAGTCGCATTGAGTCGTAAATATAGTCGTAATCATGGGCTGTCAAAAACGCCCGCGCAACCGACAAATATCCCCGCAGCATCGACTCCGCCAGATCCGGCTCAAACCGCACCGCATCAAAGTCCTCTGTTTCCTCACCCAGGGGGTTACAGCCCGATCGCAAGCAGTCCCCAATATCGTAATGCACAAGACCCGGCTTTACGGTGTCCAGGTCAATCATGCTCACGGCCTGCCCCGTCAACTTATCCAGCATGATGTTGTTGATCTTGGGGTCACCATGCATGAGTCGCAGCGGCAACTGCCCCGAAGCCTTTGCCTGTTCCAGAACCGGAGCCAAGGCCCGATGTTGCTCCACAAACCGAAGACAGTCTTCACTCTCCGCCGTTCGTTCTGCTTTGCTCTGAGCCAACACCTGGTCATAGTGGGCCAAATAGCTCGGCGTAATGTGAAACCCTTCTAGGGTATCGACCAGCTTTTCCGCGGGAAGATCGCTGATCAAGTTATGGAACATGCCCAAGCCATAGCCGATTTCCTGGGCGTGGGTTTCGTCTTGGATCGTATCTAGGGTGTGGGAGTTTTCGATGAAGCTGATGGCACGCCAGAAGTCGTCGCAGTCGGTGCAGTGATCAGCATTATCTTGTGTCAGCAACACCCGAGGCGTTTCCCAGCGTCGATCGGGACAGTTGGGGTCCGCCGGATTGCAGTTGAGGCGATCGCGCACATGCTCCGTGAACGTCCGCATATTCTGCATCACCCCCCGAGGATTCTGAAACACCTGGGTATTGATCCGCTGCAGAACAAAGTAGGGCTCTGGCGCATCATCCAACATCACCAAAAAGGTATCGTTGATATTGCCACTGCCAAAGGGTTTGACTCGGGCGATCGTACCCTGGTGGACAAACGCCTGAGCGATTTGTTCCACCGTTCGTTTCTGGTCAGCAATCAAGGGGGCAGGGGCGTTCATAGACAACAGGGGACGGGGCCCAAAAAGCTCCACCTAACCTAACAGATTTCGTTTCTTTTCCATGTCTCAGTCCGGAATCCAACGACTCACCCCTCAAAAAACGGAACAGCAAGTCAATCTCTGGAATGTGATATTGCAGTGGGTGTGGGGCTTTGGCAGAGGCAAGGGTACATTCAATGGATTTGCTCTACGCTGGGCATTTGCGGATAGGGAATCTGGCGGCGGGCACAGGCTTTTTTGATTCTCAAGATGAGGTCTGTTTTATAGATAAATTCATCCCTCGCATCCATGGGATAGGCTTTGAGCTTCAGATGGGTTGCCCAGGGTTCCTCGGTCACCACCACCACCACGGGCAACTTCAGCTGGGTATAGCGACTACTGTAGGCTGCCTGGTAGAGAATTTCGGTCGCCAAATTAGTGTCGGCCTCATGGGAAAAGTAAAAATCCGTCGCCACCTGGGCTTCGAGCTGGCCACTATTGGCATTGGAAATGGGGTTGGTCCAAGTGGCATTGTGGGGAATGGTCACCGCATTATCATCGGGGGTTTGAAGACACAGCCCCCGCAGACCGTAGTCCACCACTTCACCATAGTGCTCACCGATCTGGATGCGATCGCCCATGCGAAACGGTCCTTCAAACAGATTGACAATCCCCGCCACAATCGAGCTGGCATAATCCTTAAAGGCAAACCCCAAAGCTACGGCAATGGTACCGGTCAAGGCCAGCAGATTCGCCCCGGTCAAGTTGAAAAAGAGCCGTAGCAGGTAGCTGATGGTAAACACTAACACTGTGCCCTTGAGAAACGGAACGGATTGTTTGATCAACAACCGAAAACGGCGAGGCACATTTTCAGACAAGCCACCGACAATGCTACGAATGGATAGCAAAATGCCATAGGCGAGCAAAATAGCCAGGATTGCCTGAACAACTGCAGTAAACGTAACGGTCTTGAAGAGAGCGTCCACAGCATCGGCAGCGGGCACAGTAGAGGCTGCGATCGGCGCTTGGCTAAGCCAGAGTCCAGGGGGTAGAGAGGTGACAGAATCAACCATTAGGCTGTCCCGGTGAGGAAGTTATTGTTGCTGAGTTCACTGTAGATCTTGGGATAATGAGCTGGATTGATGCTGAAACGTCGCCCTCGCTGGAGGATAATGCCCCCCCGTCGCAGGACTTGCAGACGCGAACGAATCTTGCGCTCCACTTCCCCTAGGCTGAGGGCTAGGTGTGACAGCGTCATTTCTCGATGGATCAGCAAGGAATGGAGGAGATAGCGATCCATCACTTCCAGGGCCACGAGCTTTGGCGGCCTTGCTGGCGGCCTTGGTTGAATCAGCAATAGATCAATGGCAACGACATCATCCGGAATGGTACCGTCCTCCGTCAGCTCCAAGGCCGGAATGCGTAGGGCATTGAGCCACAGTCGGGCAGCAACGCTTGCAATACCATTGGCAGCACTGGCCAAACTCCCCCAATGGGAAGCATCCACAGACTCCACCTGAATCGTAGGACCATCGAGCGGAGTGGCAATGGCTTCTGTACACATCGGTGCGAGCCAAGTTTGCAGCGCCTCCCCCGACAGGTCTGGCAGGGAGACGGTTTGTTCGAAATAGGCACTCACCTGACAAACCCGCTCCAGGAACGCCCAAGCCCAATGATTACAGCCAAACACCCAAAATCGAGACTTATCCCGGGTGGTCATGGTCTGGAGGTATTCAATGCCTTCCCAGCCCTGGATGCAGCGCAGAAAACATTGCTCCAAACTGGGAACGACCATGATGGTGAGGTCCTGCTGGTCTAGGTCAGTTTGGGTGACAGGGGTGGCGATCGCCTCCTGGGCATCATCGACTTTGGGTTCCAGCTCGCGTTTGAGGTGTTGCGTCGTTTCGAGGGGATCCGCAGGACGTTGGTATCCGGCCATGCAAAAGCGGACATCACTGTCAGGAAACCCCTCTTCTAGGCTGGCTTTGAGAATCGGAACCATGTCGTCAACGGGACGCCCCAGGACAACCAGGTTGTTGTTTTCGATATCGGGATTGGCTTGCCACTCTTGCAGGGCTTGATTAAGCGCCTGACCAATGGCAGCTTTATAGGGCTGGGGCGTCGGTAACTGATTGGCAGCGGTACTCAGGCAGTTGAGGATACCGGGGGGAACATCAGCCAGGGGGTCGTCCTGCTCGACCACCGGGGTACGCGCCAACCACGATGCAAATTTTTGCCGTAAAAATGATGGCCCTTGGGAGGTCATAGGTATGCCTGGGCAGCAGCTCCTATTTTAAGCCTCAGGGTGGGAAGGTTTGCATTTCGCAATGGCACGAGCACAACTCAGAGTCATGTGCCCCCACACCAGTCCCATACTCGCCACGATGCTGGACCCACGCTCCCAGCCTCAGGGTTGCGTTTTCATCAGGTAATCGTTGTCAGCGATCGCCCAATATTAATGCTCAGATTCTCCAGAGATTGGCGACTTTGAATAATGCCAATCAATTGCTCAGAACCATTATCGCTCAAGCGATCGGCATCAAAGTAAATGCCAAGACCGGACACGCCATTCTCCAAACTGACATCGCGCAGGTCATAGAGAATTGCCCCGGTGAGCTGAATCGTATCCAGACCGGGCTCAAAGTCCGTGATTAAGCCATAGCTTGGGGGTGGCTCGGTGGGGGGTGGCGCAACGATAAAGCGAATCAAGCTATCGTCGTAGTAGACCTTTTGGGTGTCGCCCAAGACAAACGTATCCTTACCACGACCGCCCACCAGCGTATCGCGTTCGAGCTGACCCGGCTGGTCATCGGCGGGATTGACGCCGAGCAGGAAGTCATCGCCTCGGCCACCGCGCAGGGTGTCGTTGCCATTGCTGCCCTTGAGGCGATCGCGCCCCGCCCCGCCCCACAGCTCATCATTACCGGCGCCCCCATCCAAGCTATCGACGCCACGTCCCCCAAACAGCAAGTCATTGCCATCATCACCATTCAGCCGGTCCTCTCCAGCTCCACCAAAGAGATCGTCATCTCCCTCGCCGCCATTGAGCGTATCGTCACCTCGCCGACCAAAGAGCCAGTCTCGCCCGCCGAGACCACTCATCTCATCATCAAAGCGGGTCCCAAACAAAGTATTGCTGCCGTCGTCACCGGTAATGATGGCCATTGCGCCTACCTGCTGCTCGCTGTGTTTGTATTAGAGCGAACCGCAAGGATTCCTGTCCTGCCAGAGTGGCAGAACTTTCCTGCGAAGCCAACCCAGCGAGCATCCGTAACACCAAGGCTTCACCCATCTTGCTGCGTTAAGCGCTGGCGGTACAGTCTAAATCCAACCACCCCCAAGGCAAGTAGACCGAGCGTAGCTCCACCTTCTGGAGTCTTCTGCGGTTCCCCCGCTGTCGAAGCCAGAGACGTTCCCTTTTGCCAGAAACTCCAACTTGTTGGTCGGCTGCTGCTAGACCCCCACCCTAAGGCACTATCAAAAGCGCCTTCTCCAACACTGTGAGTAATATCCGAGTTTTGGTAATCGACTTGACTTCCTGTTTCCAAATCCCAGCCAATGGCATCAAGCATGCGGAGATCAATCGTGGTGATGGAATTGTTCTCTCCCCGCGCTAGAACAGGTCGCATGAGTCCCCCTTCTTTTGTGCTCCAGTGGCTAACCTGAAAGCCATCACTTTTCTTTTTTTTCTCCTTGTTACCAAGCTTCTTTTCCTTAGAGGTCGATTTATTCTGGGCAAGAACGGATGAGCCATCTTCAAAAACTGCAATCTTTTCCTTACCACCGTCTAAGGAAAAATATTCATCCTGACTATCGATGGTCCAGTCAATCATGTCGTCTTTCTTCCCTTTACCTTGAGCTTCCTTAGATCGACGAAAAAGGTCTAATGTGGTCACATAGTCATAGTCCTCAGCCTGATTAATAACGCCTTGACTAACGTAATAATCGAGAACATCAACACCACTTAAAAAGCCGAGGGTATGCCCCAATTCATGCAGCGCAACCCCTGTAAAGTCAAAGTGATTGGCCTGAATATTTTCTTGAGAAAAATCCCAAGGAACTAAATCACTAAAGCGAAGTTGTGCATCTGACGTCTTATCATTTTCATCTGAAGCAATAACCCCCAGGGCTTTAGCATTGGCACGGGTAATCCATAGGCTATCTGTACTCTGATCTTCATAGCTTGTGAGTTCAGACCCTTCCTTGACACCATTAATCAAGCGTTTGACAAAAACATCTCCATCTTTCTCGTAGGTCGGTAAGTGGAGCCACGCACTGGCATCATCAGCAGAGGTTTGGTCTAAACCGAGCTGCGTCACAACATCTCCATAATCCACGCGAACCATTTCAGGTCGAGCACCCCCCAGATAACTCGTTGAGAGTCCTCCGAAACCCACATCAATGTTTAGAACAACATCATCCTTGAGGTGACTAGACCAGATCGCACCAGCCTCATCCATTGCATCTCTAACGTCTTGGGTAACCGTATCTTCGTAGTTGAAGTTAAACGTCAGAGCCTGGGCGGGTTGACTTATAAGAGGAGCAATAAGACCAAGGCCCACGCCTAAACACCAACTCAACGTTCTGGATTGATAGACTGCCTGCATCGTACTAACCCTCCCCAGTAAACCCTAGGTGCTAAGTATGGAAAATTCTCAAATGTTTCTATCTCAAACAACCTAATCAATCTGAGCCTAGAAAACATTCTCAGTACCGTTTTAGTCTGAGGCGGAAACTAGCAACAAGAAAGCGCAATTATGCGCAATCTTCAGCCCTGGAAATATGAGTTTATTGTGTCACTTAGATCAGTTTTTTATTATTGAGTCGCATCTAAATAGACCAAAATTAAACACTTCTACTTTTCCCATCTGTTCTATTTTTTTCGATGCCGAAAGACAGCAATAAATTCAGTGTTTTGGGGGATATTTAGCAGGGAAACATATACAAGAGGTAAAACCGCTCTCTGTCCAACCAAAGAAAAAGACACCATGAATCTCTCCCCCCAGCAATCAACGTCTCCGTAGATTAACTGAACCCAAAACGTAAGGCTCCCTCGCTCACCCTGGGCTGATGGAGACAGAGCAATGCCTAGGCGATCGTCGAAGTCACGTATCAGTCTGGCTTACAGCCAACATAATTATTTTGTCGGACAGGGAAGAGAAGTAGGGAATTATAGGGTTGTTCGATGGATTTTCAGACGGCAAGGGATAGAGCCCCTTAGGGGGACGTTCTAGACCGAACGATTAGATACGGAAGCATGGCGTTCATCGCATGACGTTCATGGCCTAGAGCATAGGCCTTCATTGGATGCCCTCATTGGATGCACTGAAGAGATGGCTAACAAGCATCAGCGCAAATCTCAAAACCAGCGAATACCTTCTCGAAGACGAGGGAAATGGATGTCTCCGAGTCTCCAGCATTGCATGCCATTGCTCCGGCAACCGTTTCACGCTCTTGGTTGGGGGAGCCTTGCCCTGTTGATGCTTAGCGGACAATTTGCTCACGCCAATCCCGTACTGCCTGACGGTTCGACTCAGACTCAGCTCAGTGGAAGCGTTGATTGTTCCAGCGATTGTCTGATTACGGGGAGCGATCGCCAAGGGGGCAACCTGTTCCACAGCTTTTCTCAATTCAGTATTCCTGAAACGGTCACAGTCACGTTTGATGGCCAGAATCTGACCAATATTTTGACGCGTGTCACTGGAGAACAAGCCTCGGACCTCCAAGGGCGTCTGGCCGTACAGGGGGAAGCCAACTTTTTCTTGCTCAACCCCAACGGCATTCTCTTTCATCCCACTTCAGCGCTTCAGCTTCAGGGATCATTCGTGGGGACAACCGCGACGGCCCTGGAGTTTGCGGATGGGACTCTTTTTTCCATCCCGGCTGTAGGCGCCGTGCCGCCACCACTGCTGACGGTCAGCACCCCCGTGGGCTTAAAGCTGGGCAACACGGTTGGCCCCATCCAGGTACGCGGCGCATTATTGCCTGGGCCTCCCCCCAGCCTGAGCCCAGGGCAAACCTTCGCACTGATTGGCGGAGATATCGCGGTACAGGGCAGTCAGCTATTTGCGCTCGACGGTAATTTGATTCTTCAAAGTGCTGGCGAAGACAGTGACATTTCACTCAGCGCGACTCCCCAAGGCTTTGAGTTTTTTGCAGATGTCGCTGAATCCAGTCATCGCTTGCTGGTCGAACAGAGTCTGCTACAGGCCAAAGGGCTCAATGGTGGTGGCTTAATTCAGCTCCAGGGCCAGAATGTAAACATCACAGCATCGGCCTTAAGCAATGACGCATTTCCCAGCGCCACTCAAGCCAGTGGCGGCATTCGCCTACGGGCTCAGGAACAGTTGCTGATTGAGGGGGGAACAGAGATTAGGACTGAAGCGACGGACTTGAGCCGTGGAGGCGTGATTGACTTAGAAGCCAATCGCTTGCGCATTGCAGGGTCAACCGAACCGGGAGCCACCACGCCCACCACGATCGCAGCAGAAACATCATCCGCCGGTCATGGCGGTGAGCTACGAATCAACGCTCAAGTGGCCGAGATTCAAGCGTTTAGTCTTTTGGGCACGGAAACCACAGGGAGCGGCCAAGCCGGAGACGTTCGCATTCGAGCGGAAGACTTCTTTCTGACAGGTTCACGAATCGTTAGCCGAACCAATCAAGGGGGAGGAAGCGCAGGAAGCATCACGCTTGAGGTCGCCAATCGAGCGCAACTCGATGGGGTTGTCCCATTTGTTGGTATTGCGGCGGGTCTAGCCACTGGTACCCAAGGCATGGGTTCGAGCCAGTCCTTGGCTGGGGGCAATATTATCGTCGATGTAGGCTCAATCCCGCTGCAATCGGGTCAACAAGGAACTGGGGAATTGCAGATTCAAAATGGTGCCCAGCTTTCTGCGTCAACGTTTGGTTCGGGTAGAGCTGGAGATGTCATCGTCCAAGCAGGTGACATTATTTTGGCCGGTGAATTTGTGTCGCCAGCGGATGGCCAACGGTTTAGCAGCGGAATTTTTAGTCAGGTCGAAGCGGGCGCGACCGGTCAAGGTGGAAATATTCAGATGACGGCTGCATCCTTGGGCTTGGAGGCTGGTGCAACGGTCAGCAGTTCAACCTTTGCCCAGGGCAATGCGGGTGAGATTGATATCTCCGTCGCCCAAACCCTGACGATTAACGGACAAGATTCAGGTTTATTCGCCCAGGTTGAGTTTGATGCCCTCGGGGAAGGGGGAGATATTCGTGTCCAAGTCCCTGTCTTGAGCCTGGGGGATGATGGCAAAGTTTCAGCCACAACAGCAGGGTTTGGGGCTGGGGGGGCGATTGATGCAGAGGTCGATCAGCTAACCATTGAGAGGGGCGGGCAGCTACAAGTGGCAACCCTGGGTAATGCCCCAGCGGGCAATCTCACGGTCACAGCAACAGATGCCGTCACCCTAGACGGTATCTCAGCCTTCAATCAATCGCCCAGTGGCTTGCTCAGTTCCACGGGTCTACAGCAATTTAATAGCGGTAGCCAGCCCGCTGGCGGTATTCGCCTCCAAAGCAGGAGCCTAACGGTTCGCAATGGAGCCCGCATTTCGGCATCGTCCTTTAATGGAGGCGCAGGGGGAGTCATCGAAGTCAACGTTGCTGAAAACACAGACCTGAGCGGGACAGCGGGGGCTCTCCCCTCCGACAGTCAGCTCGGTCGTGCTCCCTTGGGGAATGATACCGCCAGTGGTTTATTCGCGATCGCCACAGGCAACGGGCGGGCTGGGGATATTCAGCTTCAGACGGGCTCGCTTGTCTTGGGGGACAGGGCCACAGTCCTCGCCGAAACTCAATCCAACGATGGTGGCAACATCACACTCATCGCCCGGGATAGCTTGCTCATGCAACAGGGCGCACTGATCTCAGCCACGGCAGGCCAAGGAACGGGCCAAGGGAACGGTGGCAATATCACCCTCCAATCCCCCTTCGTGGTCGCAGCGCCTTTGCAGGACAACGACATTATTGCCAATGCATTTCAAGGGGCAGGCGGACAGATTCAAATTGCGACCCAAGTGTTGCTGGGTTTGGAGCCACGCTCCGCCATTCCGGGCAATGGCACCAATGATATTGATGCCAGCTCAGAGGCAGGAACAGATGGAACTGTCGAAATTCGGCGACTGGTCGATAGCGACAAACTTCTGACAGCAGAGGGGGTTGCTGAACCGACGAATGCTTCGCAGTTGATCGGTAGTGCCTGCAATAGCACTCAACAGTCTGGTGGCCAGTTTGTTGTGACGGGTCGTGGAGGATTGCCCCTCAGCCCCAGCCATCGTGCGGGCCTTTGGTTGCCACTGCTAGACCCTCAATCCTCTGAACGGATTGGGACCGCGCCCACAGCCCAGCCACCAGGACAGATGCAGAAGGCTTGGGAAGCGCAGGGATGGCAAAAAAATGGGCGTGGACAGATTCGATTAGTCGGCAATGCCACATCCAATACCCGGCCAGAACGTCGGTTTGTCCCATGTTAGGCGATCGCAATTCTAGAACCGGTTGGAAAGGACAACAGCGAATGAAAGCATGTTTTAGGAATCAGCGCCTCGTACGTCGTTGCTTAGGCATTGGGCAGTTTTGGTCTCGGTGTACGCGTCATCAGCGCATGGTATCCCTCAGCTTTGTCGCTGGGTGGTGTATTGCAGGGCTGCTGCCTTGGGTCTTGGCCCTACTGGTGACGTTTCTCCCCCTATCCGTTGGGGCGCAGGAGACGTTCGGCCAAACCAGCCCAGCAGAGCAGGGCATTGAGTTTGCTCGCACCTTAAATCAGCAAACGACGGTTGAACTCAAGGCGGGTCAGAGTGAAAAGGCGCTCGCTTCCTCACGGACAGCCGCTGAAGCGTATCGCAGCGCCGGAGACTTACAGGGAGAATTACGGGCACAGCTGAATCAGGCACAGGCTCTCAGAGACCTTGGCTTTCACCAAAGGGCCCTGAAGACGATCGAGCAAGTGCTTTTCCGTTTGGCTGGGCAACCCGATTCTTTATTGAAGGCGATCGCCCTCCAGCGCCAGGGGGATCTCTACCGATTGGTTGGCGAACTCAATGATGCCCAGGCCAAGCTAGAGAGTAGCCTGGTTATGCTACAGCAACTCAATGCAACCGCAAGCAGCTCACCCCAATTGATGACGGCGATGGGAGCCGCACAATTGAGCCTGGGCGAGATAGCCCAAGACCAAGGAGAATGGGAAACCGCCATTGCTCAGTATGCAAAAGTCATTGAGTTGCCTCTGCCGATTGAGCAGAAGTCGCTGGCTCAGTTAGCAGAACTCAAGATCTGGATCGAGCAAGGTAATGGGACAAAAGCTGATGCACTTTGGCCCAAGATTAAACAGCAGTTGGCCTCCCTCCCTGCCAGCCATAGAAAGCGTTATAGCCAGATTCATCTTGCGGAGATGCTCATCAGCTATCGGCCTCGTCAACATTCCCAAGAGGCAGCCCATTTGCTGAAACAAGCAGCAAATGAAGCCGCGTCCCTAGGCGATAGTCGAGCGCAAGCCTATGCGTTGGGTTACCTAGGACAACGCTACGAGCAGCATCGGCAGTGGCCAGAGGCAGAACGCTTGACCCAGACGGCGCTTAGACTCTCGGAATCCCTGGATGCTTCAGAAATGAGCTATCGCTGGCTGTGGCAGTTGGGGCGTATTCGTGCCCAACAGGGCCATCGGGCGGATGCAATTGCGTTCTATCGTCAGGCTCTAGACCAGTTGCAAAAGCTGCGACAGGACTTTGTGACCGTCAATACCGACATCCAGTTCTCCTTTCGCCAGGATATTGAACCCCTCTATCGCGAATTAGCCGATCTACTACTACAGACACCGAACCAACAGGCTAATCCATCTCAATTAGCAGAAGTTCAAGCTGTGATTGAATCACTCCAGGTGGCAGAACTAGAAAACTTCCTGCGGAAAAACTGTGACAACACCGCCGTCGAAGCCATTGATCAAGTCGATGATAAAGCCGCTGTCATTTACCCCATCATCCTGCGCGATCGCCTGGAATTAATTCTGAGTTTGCCAGGACTTCCACTCCAGCGCTACACAGCATCTGTGTCTCAAGAGCAACTGCAGAAGACGATTCGTCAATTTCGTCATGGGCTATCCATTCGCAGTCGTCGTCGTTTCCTACAACCCTCACAACAACTGTATCAGTGGCTGATTCAGCCGATTGCCCAAGAGCTGAAACAACAGGGTATTGAGACCCTCGTCTTCGTGCCTGATGGAGAATTGAAAAATATTCCGATGGCAACACTGCATGATGGCACAGCATTTCTGATTGAGCAGTACCAAATTGCTGTGACACCCGGGTTGAATCTGTTTGCTCCCCAGCCTCTCCGCTCGAATAACCTCTCCGTCATGGCTGCGGGCATTAGCCAAGCCAGCCAAGGCTTTCCGCCCCTGAATCATGTCACCGATGAGCTGACTTCTATCCAAAAGAGCGCTTCCAACAGTAAGGTCCTTTTGGATTCACAGTTTACGACTCCAGCCCTACAATCTCAGCTCAGTCAACTGTCTGCTTCCATTGTGCATTTTGCCACCCATGGTCAATTTAGTTCAGATGCGGGAAGAACATTTGTTTTGGCTTGGGATGCTCCCATCCCGCTCAAGCAGTTTGACCAGCTTTTGCGTTCGGTTCCCAACGGCATTGAACTGCTTGTTTTGAGTGCTTGTGAAACCGCCGCAGGGGATGACAATGCAGCACTCGGGCTCGCTGGTGTTGCCGTGGATGCTGGGGCAAATAGTACCCTGGCCACACTCTGGTCCGTTGATGATGCCGCTTCTGCTTCTTTTATGAAGGTGTTTTACCAAACCCTAAATCAACCGGGGAGCACACGAGCAAACGCCCTACGCCAGGCCCAGTTATCCCTGTTGCGGGATGCCCAATTTCAACACCCCTTTTATTGGGCTCCTTACATGATGATTGGAAATTGGCTCTAGCACCTATCGTTATTCCGCCTCAGGAATGGGAAATGATGCACCGGCAAGATAAGCATCAAAATATTTTTTGAAGTAGGTGGTGCTGGTGACGTTGGGTTCGTCGGTTTCAGCAGGTGCAAATTCGTAGATGGGAAGGCGATCGCGCACCAATGCCACCAAGGGCTCCGGCAAGACCTCAAAGCTCTCCACCCGCCCAATCGTCGTCTCAAACCGCAGCCGTGCCGGGTGCTCATACCCCAGCGCCATCCACGGCAACCAAGGGCAATCCCGTGCCCAACGGGCCGGAGGCACGTCCTTGGCATCGGGGCGAGCAGTATGAGTAATGAAATACTCAGTGCCTTCAAAAAATTCGCCGGGACAGTAGTCGCGAAACTGGGGGTCTTTGGCGAGGGGATGAGGGTAACGCAGCGGAATTTCTAGGGTCTTTTCGACATAGTCGCGATCGCCGGGAACACTGAGAATCTTGGGTTCAACGTCGCCTTGAACGATGCGATTCGCAATGGGAACGACGGGCACCGCAGGGCGATCGGGGAACGGTTGCCAGCGGTCTAGAATGGCTCCAGTCTCTGGATGGCAGTACAACCCGAGTTCACGGTTAATGCGATGGCCCACTTCACCGTGATCTTCGTTAGGGCGCAGGGAAATATGGGTGACGTTCATGCCGAGAATCCTAAAAATTAGTTCTTCGGTTCCTCCGGGTTCCGGTGTCCACCAGACGTGACCTTCCCAATGGTAGTAGAGCTGTTGATTATGGTGCTTGCGGTAGAAGTCTAGGTTGCTGAATTCGAAGTCAGGGGCTGCCATGGCTAAACGGGTCGCATCATGTCCCATCATCTGACATTTTCGCTAGATGGGGTGGCAACAAAAATCAGCGATAGGGGAGCTTGGGTTTGGGGATGCCGAGGATCTAGGCGCTGTTCGAGCTTCCAACCCGAGCGCGACAGCACCTGTAGCCAGGATTCAGCGGTGCGAAAAAACCAGGGCATACCGACCTGAAAAGCAGAACCAAAGCTCTCAAAGGTTTCCCATTGCCAACCGTCGGTCAGAGTAATGGCCGGTACAGCCGATATTGCGGGTTCCGGAGAGGCGATCGCATCTGGATGCACGGTCTGAATCACCAACGAACCGTGGGGCCTGAGCAACCCTTGCAGCGATCTCAACACGGGTTCTAAATCCGCCTGAAGCAAGCAGAAATTGCAAACCACTGCATCAAACAGCCCTAGGCTTGCTGACGCAACATCAAGCTTCTGAAAATCCATCACCTGATAAGTCGCCAGCTCCGATTCCCGTGCAGCTTCAATCAGAGGAGGTGAAGCATCGATGCCCACCATCTCGATATTTCGGCAGGCCAGCTCCCGGCAGAGCCAGCCTTCACCACACCCTAGGTCTAGGGCTCGCTGAGGGCGTTGACTCAGCACCACATCGACAATGGCTTGGTCGGTCACGAGGCGACGGCTCTCAATGTGTTGCGATCGCACCGCCTCAATCCAAGCTTCTGCATTGAGCACCCAGCTCTGATGCAATTCCTCCGTCCGCTTGTTCATAGACCCCTACTTTTAACGCCATCACTTGAATTCAGCCTGCCAGATTCTGGGAAATCTAGAGAATGAACTGAGAATTGTCCTCCCCGCTCCAATGGCCGACTCCGCTTTGACTGAAATCCCTGACAATGGTTCTGAACCTTTGGCTTCAAATCATCAGGCAGAATCTATGACAGAGAATCCTTCAGAGCCAACCCTTGCAGGAAACTCTCAACAGCCAGAAGCTGAAGGGACAGAAGCTGAAGGGACAGAATCAGCCCTTCAAGTCTCAAACCTTCAGGTCTCAAAGCCCCAGGAGTCTAAGAAAATTCGATCCCTGTTGGGGCGTGTTGCGGCGATCGCCAATTCCGGCAAAGAAGCCGTCACGGATAGCGCAGAAGCAGCATTAGAACAGGTCAAGGAAGGTACTCAAAGTAATCTTGCCCGCGCAGGCGAACTAGCCCAGCAAACCAGCGGCTTAGTCCAGAACGCTGCAAGCACCGTCCAAGAAACCACAGGCAATCTCGCCCAAAACGCTGGTGCGGCTGCGGACACTGTGGTCAATTCTGTTGCAAGCAGCGTTAGCAGCGCCGCCAATAAAACCGGTGAGACAGCAGGTGCCATCGCGAATTCTGTGGCCTCAACCGTCGGCAATGCAGCGAGTGCAACGGGGGCAACGGCAGGTGCCGTGGCAACGTCTGTGGCCAGTGGCATGGGCATCGCGACGGACAAAACCGGGCAGTTGCTCCAGGCCATCAACGATAATCCCCTGCTTCAAAGGGCAACGAGCCTCGTGACCTCAGATTGGCTGCTGGGCATCATCAGCCAAGTGAATTTGGACAAAGCCGCTGACGAGGTTCAACGCCTCCAGAAAAAATACCCCGAGGACACTCCCCAACAACTCGCCCGCCGCATCATCACCCAAAAGACGATCTACACCGGAGGTTTTGGATTAGTCAGCAGCATTTTGCCCGGAGCCGCCGCTGCCACGTTTGCCGTAGACCTCGCCGCCACCACTGCAATGCAGGCAGAAATGGTGTACCAAATTGCCATGGCCTATGGCTTAGACCTCTCAGAGCCAGCTCGCAAAGGCGAAGTCATGGCAATCTTTGGCCTGTCGCTGGGTGGGCAGAAAGCCATGCAGGTGGGGGGCAGCTACGCGGCACGGGCGGGTCTGAAGGCCACGTTTGGCAATATTCCCGTGGCGGGTGCCGTGATCGGAGCCAGTTCAAACGCGGCGCTGAACTATGCCATTGGCTATGCGGCCTGCCGCTTTTACGAGGCCAAGATTGACGCAGAGCAGGCAACGGCTTTGGAATCCCAGGCGGCCCTGGAAGCGGCAGAGCAGGCAAGCGAGCAGTATCTGGAAAGTGTTTTGGAGCAGCAGCGTGTGATGGACCAGATTTTGGCCCATGCGGTGTTGATGGCCTATCCGTCGGAGCAGTGGGAGAACATTGTGCTGGAACTGGAGCCGCTGAATTTACCGGAGGATTCGCTGGGGGCGATCGCCCAACACCTCCAATCCCCGGAGCCCTTAGACAAATTGCTCAACCAACTATCCCCAGACTTTGCAATACCACTCCTGGCCCAATGCCAACAGATTGCTCAACTCGACAATGTGGTGACTGACTCAG
Source organism: uncultured Pseudanabaenaceae cyanobacterium (assembly GCA_938017515.1). GTDB lineage: Bacteria > Cyanobacteriota > Cyanobacteriia > PCC-9006 > JAAUQQ01 > JAAUOP01. The sequence goes on along the minus strand of CALIJJ010000311.1, from coordinate 852 downwards.
AACAAGCGCTGTTAGATCAGTTGGCGGAGCGTCAAGCGCGATAGTGAAGAGAGGGCTATCTTCCGAGGCAACGACACCGGGCGGGTTACTCACTCCACTCGAACGATGCGGCCGCAGCGAGGTGCCCCGTCTTAAGCCAAACCTTGCACCCCTCAGCACCAGCCATTGCCCGCAACTTCGATCCCAGCGGCAATCGCAGCCACGAATATTGCTGCAAGGTCTCTTCTCGGTCGCCTTGATGAACCACCGCAGCCCCTGACACAACCAAAAGCTCCAGCCCTTCCGCAGCATCGATCTCAATCACTGTATTTGGCTCCCACAGTTCTAGCTGCACCTGTTCGTGACCATCATCGAACAAAGGCTTTACTTTGACGCCAGGGCGATCAGCAGGGGCGATCGCCTGCAGCCTGTTCGTATTAACGCGAATGTGAGTGCGATCGTCTGGGTCAAACTGCCACAGCTTCACAAAAATGATGCACCCCGGAGCCGACCCCGGCGTGTGCTTGGACGTCGGCGGATTGCGAATATAGCTCCCCGCCGGAAAGTCCCCATGCTCATCCTGGAAGACCCCTTCCAACACCAGAAACTCTTCACCGCCCCCATGGACGTGGGCCGAAAACTGGCTGTCCGGTGCATAGCGAACAATGGACGTGGCGCGGGCTTTCTCCTCGCCAATGCGATCGAGCATCCGCCGCTCCACCCCCGGCATCGGCGATGGCACCCAATCCAGCCCTGCACTATGAACCACAACGGGTTGGTCAAAATCAGCGTTAATTTTCATCGAAATCCCCCAATTCGGTAGGGGCGCAAATCCTGCGCCCAATGCAACATTTTGCACCCAGGGCAATTTCT
>CALIJJ010000310.1 GCA_938017515.1 uncultured Pseudanabaenaceae cyanobacterium | reverse complement strand
GGCAGATCAATATGAACCGCGCCAGGCTTTTCTGATTGGGCTTGCTTGAACGCTTTGCAGACAATCTCGGGCGTATTGGCAGGGCGAACAATCTGGGTGTTCCACTGGGTCACCGGGGCGAACATCGCGACCAAATCAAGGTACTGGTGGGACTCGATATGCATACGGTCCGTCCCCACCTGCCCCGTCAGCGCAACAAGAGGCGCACCATCAAGATTTGCATCAGCAACTCCGGTCATGAGGTTGGTGGCACCGGGGCCGAGGGTGGAAAGACACACCCCCGCTTTTCCGGTGAGCCGCCCATAGACATCGGCCATAAAGGCCGCGCCCTGTTCGTGACGGGTGGTGATGAACTGAATCGTAGAGTCGTTCAACGCTTCCAAGACATGGAGATTCTCTTCCCCAGGCACACCAAAAATGTATTCCACACCTTCCTTTTCAAGGCAGCGCACGAGGAGTTCGGCAGTATTCATACAGGGTGCTGGGGATAAATGGATAGTGGAGCCATGGAGGAAAGCCACTGGGCTCGGGCTTGGGGGCTTGGGGCTAACAGTTGAGCTAACCGTTGAACGAACAGTTGAACACTGTGTCCGACCGTTGCTGGTGCAGGAACCTAGGCTTGAAGCCAAACAGTCTTGGCATTGACGAAGGCGCGAATCCCTTCGACGCTCAACTCGCGGCCATAGCCCGATCGCTTGATGCCGCCAAAGGGCAAACGCGGATCCGATTTCACGAGGCTGTTGATAAAAACGGCTCCGGCGTCTAATTCCTGGATGCAGCGTTCTTGCTCTTGGGGGTCTTGGGTCCAGGCGCTAGCTCCAAGACCAAAGGCAGTGGAATTGGCCAGGGCGATCGCCTCATCCAGCGTCTTCACCGTAAACAGCAGCGCCACCGGGCCGAAGAATTCCTCGCTGTAGGCGGGGCAACCCGGCGGCAACTCGCTCAAAATTGTGGCGGGGTAATAGTTACCGGATTGTTGGCTGGTTGGCATGGATTTTAGCAATGCGGCGCGATCGCCCCCCACGAGAACCTTGGCTCCCTGAGCGATACAGCGATTGACTTGATCCTCTAGCTCCGACAGGATGGCCGGGGTTGAGAGCGGCCCAAGGTCCGTATCTGCGTTTGTGGGATCACCGACCTTGAGGGCATTGAATCGTTCAACGAACCCTGCGGTAAATTGATCGGCAATGGATTCCAACAGAATAAACCGCTTGGCTGCGATGCAGGTTTGACCATTGTTGAGCAGGCGACCCGTGACGGCTTGGGCAATCGCCGTATCCACATCAGCATAGGCTGTGACCACAAAGGGATCACTCCCGCCCAACTCCAGCACCGTGGGCTTAAGGGCTTTCCCCGCAGCACTGGCTAAACTCGCCCCTGCGGCCTCACTTCCCGTTAGGGTTGCAGCGACAACCCGAGGATCTGCGACGATGTCCGCCACTTGTTGAGCCCCAATCAGTAGGGTTTGGAAGGTGCCCTCAGGAAAACCGGCCTCTCGGAGAATGGCTTCGATCGCCAGAGCCGATTGAGGTACGTTGGACGCATGCTTGAGCAACCCCACATTGCCCGCCATCAGGGCTGGAGCGGCAAATCGAAACACTTGCCAGAAGGGAAAATTCCAGGGCATCACCGCTAGGACAGCGCCGAGGGGCTGATAGCGTACAAAACTGCGCTGGGCTTCTGTTGAAACAGAAACATCGGCGAGAAATTCTGGGGCGTGGTCAGCATAGTAACGGCAAAGCAGGGCACATTTTTCGACCTCTGCCACCCCCGCTCGCAGGAGTTTTCCCATCTCCAGGGTCATGGTCTGGGCAAATTCGTCTTTGCGGGCCTCCAGGATGTCTGCGGCGGCTCTGAGCCAAACAGCGCGCTGTTCAAAGCTGGTGTTGCGATAGCTTTGGAAGGCGATCGCTGCGCGCTCAAGTTTCCCTTCAACCTCAGCAGTAGTCAACGGTGAAAATTCATGGACAACGCTGCCCGTGGCGGGGTTAATACTCGCAATTCCCATCCCCTTTTCTCCATACGCACGATGGGTCAGACCGAGGGATTTTGACGCGTCAACCAAAGTTGTAATACCAAAATTGCCCAAAACTGCAATGCTTGGATGTTGCAATCCCCAAAGTCTTCTCCTATCTCCGTTATAGAGGGATGTGATGGAAATGATGGGGAAATGGTACGTTTTTTAACGTTTACTCAGTGTTTGTAAGGGATATTGGGTCGAATCGGTACCGACCCAACTGGGTAAAAAGCGGTCTCAACGAGGTCATCATCGCCATGGGGGGTCGCAATCGCCGTGGGGCAGTATGGGGTCTGAGTCTGAAGGAGCTGAAGATAAAAAATCTAAGGAAGAGACTAAAGCAGCAGATGCGTCCTAACTCAAGGCTGCTTGCTAAAACTCTGGCAGTCAATCATTGTCCTAGCCATCATGGTCTGAGCCATCATTGTCCGGGCCGGGGGTTTGATGAACGGCCTTGGCGGTTCCGTTTACACGAGCCATTTGCCCTAACCATCCGAATTGATTTGCTCAATCAGGGCCTGGAGGGTTTCTTCCGCCTTGTCGTTATCCACTTGGCAGGTGCCTGCATTCGCATGGCCACCACCGTCGTAGTTCAGCATCAGATCACCAATGTTGGTGCGGGATGTTCGCCTGAAAATCGACTTACCGACGGCAAAGACCGTATTTTGTTGGCGTAGACCCCACAGACAGTGAATGGAAATATTGCAGTTGGGGAAAAGGGCATAAATCATGAAGCGGTTGCCCGCAAAAATGGCTTCCTCCCGGCGCAGGTCCAGAACAACCAAGTTCTTATGGACCTTGGCACAGCGCAGAAGTTGCTGCTTAAACCGTGTTTCCTGCTCCCAGTAGAGATCGACCCGCTCCTTGACATCGGGAAGCTGCAAAATTTCCTCAATGTCGAGGCTTTTACAGTGATCGATCAGATCCATCATCAGAGTGTAGTTGGAGATGCGGAAACTGCGGAAGCGACCCAGTCCTGTTCGGGCATCCATGAGGAAGTTGAGCAGCTCCCATCCCTGGGGATTGAGAACCTCATCGGATGTAAATTGGGCTGCATCTCCTTTATCAACCGCCGCCATCATCTCCTGGGAGATCTGAGGAAAGCTCTCTGCACCGCCATAGTAGTCATAGACGACTCGGGCTGCCGAGGGAGCCTCTGAGTTCATGACGTAATGCTCTTGCTCAATGCCAAAGTTGCGAATCGTTTCGCTGGCATGGTGGTCGAAGGCCATGTGGACCCCAGGCACGTAGGGCAAGTTGGTGGTGATGTCGCGATCGCTAATTTCAATCTTTCCATCTTGCATGTCCTTGGGATGCACAAACTTGATCTCATCGATCAGGTCAAGCTCCTTCAGCAGGACGGCACAAACGAGACCATCAAAGTCGCTACGCGTGACAAGACGGTACTTTTCGCGAGTCAATAGCATTGATATATGGGTTTTTAGGAGGAATCATTCCTAGTTTTCCCGTTGCAAATTCAAAGAAAACTGATTGAATTAGATTCGGTAGTTAACGAAGTTTAGACGGGTAAAAATTCAGTTAGAAATACGGCCTGAGTGCAAGACTAAAAGTTAGGGATACTGAGATATCATCTCCAATAAAATCGGTAAATACAGGGGCATTCCCTTCGAAAAATTGCGGAGGTCGAAACAGACACTTTCCGTGAATTTCCCTTAGCATTGTCCACCATGATCGCTGGTGGTGAGTCTTCGTCGCCATGCCCTGAATGCCAATGCATCACATGGACAGAGCATTAAACCGTTGGATCGAGGAACTGAATTTCAGTGCCATCCGGAACCTGAATGGTGGTCGTGTTCTCCATTGCGGGGAGCTTGCCCACAAAGTAACCGGGGGGAGGTAGCAACACAAACTGCCACTGATGATTCAACTCAATCAGCCCAAAGGAATGATGCTGAATCCCCGATTGTTGCTCAGGGGACTGACGATGGGCTCGTGCCTTCCATAGGGAAAACTGCTGCTTGACAGATTTGAATTGTGAGCAAAATAGACTACGCCCTTGCTGCTGGAGCAATGCGGCAATCAGCGACTCACCGATGATGATACGGGCAATCCGACTCACATGTTCCGTCGATAGTTCTACTGTGCCGCATTCGGGAGATTGGCTCACAAAGATGAGATGCATCTTGGGCATATCACCGGCCAGTAGAGCAGACCGAAACTCACTGCCCGTGCCTCGCGGTGCATAGGGCAAAAGCTGTTCGTATTCATCAAAGAGAGCATAGTATTCTCGATCGTGGGTTGGGCCGACTTCAACGGCTTGGGCGCTCTCCTCGCCTGTCTCAACCTGATTTTGGCTGCGAATACGTGCTTCCATCAGCCCTTGAAATTCATTCCATTGGCGCATCATGCCTTCTACGCCGAGATAATTGGCTTCTCGCCCAGTGCTGTTGGGGGTCTCGCTCAGCTGGCTGATGACGATGCTGGCTCTGGGGATATTGTATTCAATCCACCCGAGAAAATTGTGGAGAAAGTCTGCTTTATCGCTGTTGCTCTCGGTAATGATTTGGAAATGTACACCACTGCGGTAGAACGATGGCATCCAGGCGTAGTGGGATAAGCCGTGGACAATGGGTTGACTCGCGGTCGAGGAAGAGGCGGCGGCAGTGAGGGTGAGGGTCTTCGTGCCATGGCCGTTGAAACCACCTGTGGCCAGGGGTGGGTGGATAATCGATTGGCGATGGAGATTCACCTGCCGTTCGAGCTGCAAAATATTGAGATTAAACTGATCGATGATTTGCTCGGCTTGAATCCAAGCTTTCGCGGGCTTTTTGACCCGCTCATGCCAGCCGGAGCCTTGGGGATTAATGCCACTGTGGGCTTCCTGAAAGGCAACCCTATCCCCGTCGTACTCAGCCAGGATGGTTTGAGTCGCCTCGCCCACCGCTTGATTGACCGCTCGGTTAATTTGGGACTTGAAAATTCGAAAGATGCGTCGCTGGGCCTCCTTAGAACCGGTGCGGAGACCTTCCACAAGGGTTTCTAGCCGCAGGCAGGCAGCTTCGGCGCGGGCAATGAGGGCTTTACTGGCGGAGGCGTCACGACCCAGGGTCTTAACCATCAAATTGCGTTTGGCCAGCCAGTTGGCATAATGCTCGATGTGCTGGTTGAGGCGACCCTCGTATTCACGAATGCGATCGCCCAGGACTTCACATTCACTCCGATACAGGTCAAGTTTCTTCTGCGCCTGAAACAGCTCATTCTGGTGACATTGCAACGTCTGCTTTTGCTGAAGCTCATGCTTCTTCCCTGGATGAGACTGTCGCTTTGTCCGATTCTGGTGACTCAACATTAGCGTTATACACCCGGCGTTACACACCTTAAACCCTCAGCATGTGCTCCAAGCAAGCCTGAGAGCTTTCCGGAAAGGTGAGTCCGCCCAGGGGGTTTTCGCCGATTTTTCCGTGATTCTGCGGGAAGATTTGGCACATAATTTGTTGCATAATCTGCGGCGTTCTTTTGTTCTAGGATCCACGGCGAACCTGGCATCGCTGTAACATCCCCCAGAGAATGCGATCGCTCCGTTGGGGATACCTCCGATTTTCCGGGTCCGCGTTAGGCTGATGAGAGCCTTTGCCAAACAATCCTCTGTCAAGAAACCTATGGACCTTGAGAATATTCACCAACAGTTGGCCAGTGAAGATCCCCAGGACCGTATGCGCGGGATTACGGCACTGCGACAGTATGACGCAACCGTAGCAGCGCCCCTCTTACTGGAGCAGTTGGAGGCGCCGGAACCCATGGTGCGTTCCTTTGCTGCCATGGGATTAGGCTACAAGCAGAGCCCCGTCGCCTTTGAGCAGCTTGTGGAAGTCCTGCAACACGATGCTGATTCCAACGTGCGGTCGGAGGCCGTGGGAGCGTTGGCGAAGTATGGCCCAGACGCGGTGCCCTATTTCATGACGCAGTTCGAGCAGGATCAGCATTGGCTGGTGCAGATGAGTATTTTGCTCGCGATGCCAGAGTTGGAACATCCCGTTGAGCTGTTGCATCTGATTCAGCGGAGTCGAGAGTTGAGTGAGCTGACGGTGCAGAATACGGCCTTTGAGCAATTGCCCGTGTTGGCCCAAACTCCCCAGGCGAAGGATGCAGTGGCGCTGTTGGTGGAATTGGCCCAGGCCAAGGAATGGCGATCGCGGCGGGTCGCGGCTCTGGGTCTGCGTGCCTTCACAGAACCGGCAGCCCAGGCAGCACTCCAAACGCTTAAAACGGATTCGGATCACCGTGTTGTTGCAGCAACCTTAGAGGGAATGCTTTAGCCCATGTCTGATAGCTCTACACCGAATCGGTTGATGGGGATGTTTGCCTCAATATTCTTGCTCCTGCTGGGCTCTCCCAGCCTGGCCCAAGAGCCCCCCTCCCTCCAGGAGCAGGTCAATCAAATTCAGACTGAGATCGAAGCTATTCGTGGAACTCGCTTCAAGCATCCAGTCCAGGCGAAGAACCAATCTCCCGAAGCCTTTCAGACCTATCTGGAGCAGCAGCTTTCCCAGTTGTATTCGGATGAGGAGCTGAATCAGACTGCCACCATCGTGCAAGCCCTCGGACTCTACCGAGGCCCCAAAATTGAAGACCTCAAAGCCCTAGCCCAGAAGACCTGGTCAACCCAGGCCGCTGCCTACTATGCACCGGAGCAGAACAGCTTTTTTGTGCTGATGCAGGACTTGCCTGAGACGCTGCTGGGCGTGACCTACGCCCATGAGCTGTACCATGCCTTCCAGGATCAATACTTTGATCTAGACGCGTTCTATCGGCAGCAAATTAATCAGCTCAATGAAGATGAGCTATACGCCCGTCAGGCGGTGGTGGAAGGGGAAGCAAC
>CALIJJ010000309.1 GCA_938017515.1 uncultured Pseudanabaenaceae cyanobacterium | reverse complement strand
CCTCATCATCCGCACCAAAATCCGCTACCTGGAAAAACTCACCCAGCTCAGCACCCTCACCCGTGCAAGTCGCGACAGCGATCAGCCAAAGCCCCTCACCAGCAACCAAATCAAAGAAGCCCTCAGCCACCTGGGCAAATTTCTGAGCATCCTCGAAGACAACCGCACCAGCCGACGCGGTTCCGACACCTGGCACTTTACGCTGCACCTCGGAACAGAACGACGCGATCGCCAGGGCTGCAAAACCTGGTTTGCCAAAACCTGGGAAAACCAACATCCCAAAAATCTAGGCCCAAGCCCAATCCCCACTCCCGAAGTCCCCCCAACCCAAATCCTCTGTCCCAAGGGAGAGCTAGGCGAGTCTCGCTTCTGGCAAAACCTCAGCCGCCAAGACCTCAGCAATCGTCGCCATACCCAACTCACAAGCAATCCCCTGACGGCCCAAGCAGGCCTCAGTTTTACGACCGAGGCAGTGTACATCCCTCTGGAACTCGTTAGGCAATCCACCAGTGCTGAGCCCTCCAGCGAAGACAATCACAGTGAATCAGAGATTCATCATCCGATTGTGCTCGACCGCTTGCTCCAGCAACTTCAGCAAACTGTCCAAGCCCGCACCGCCATCATCGGTGAACCCGGCGCAGGAAAAACCACCCTCCTACAACAAGCTGCGACCTGGATTCTCGACCACACACCGGACCTAGCCATCTGGGTATCCCTCGCCGATCTCGACGACCCCGCCACCCTCGAAACCTACATCTTTGAAACCTGGCTCAAAACAGCCCTACGCAAACGCACTGTTCCTTCGGAGTATCAGGACAGTTTAGAAGTCCAGTTTTCTCAGGGGCGAGTCTGGCTGCTGCTTGATGCCGTGGATGAGATGGCGATCGCCACGAGCCTAGCACTCACAAAGTTAGCTCAACAACTTAACGGCTGCCTGGGGGAAGCGCGAGTGCTGATTACGAGCCGAGTCAACGTGTGGCAAGGCGGTAAAAATGCGCTGGCGAATTTTGAGACCTATCGATTGCTGGGCTATGGTCAGGAAAAGCAAGAACGAAGCTCGACAGTCTCGACTCCTCCATTACTCAATACCTCCGCCCAGATTCCAGCTTTTATCAACCGCTGGTTTCACGATGGCCCAGACACAGCCGCCGCACTCATTGCCGAACTCTCCCGTCCCGATCGCCAACGCATCCGCGATGCCGTGCGCAATCCGCTGCGGCTGACACTACTCTGCCGCATCTGGTCCCTCAGCCAAGGCAAACTCCCGGAAACCAAAGCGCTTCTCTATGGCCAATTTGTGGACGCGATCTACGACTGGAAGCAGGACTATTTCCCCACCACGATCGCCCAACGACAGCAACTCAACCAAGCGCTTGGAAAAATTGCCCTGCGAGCGATGCAGCAGCCAAAACCGATCTTTCGCTTACCAGAATCGTTTGTCTTGGAAGCGATTCAAAGCCCTGAGGGTGATACAGATTTCTCGCTCATTGACTTGGCACTGCAACTGGGTTGGCTGACGCGAGCGGGCGGCTCCACCGAAAACATCTATCGCTTCTATCACGCCACCTTTCAGGAGTATTTTGCAGCACAGCGGATCGATCGTTGGCAGGATTTGGTCGAGCCTCCTGCTTCTAACGGTGAAGCGCTAACCCCTATTTTTTCGACCGCTTGGCGAGAGGTGATTCTGCTATGGCTGGGCCGTCAAGATGCTCCAAAGACCAGCAAAGCAGCCTTGATGGATCACCTAATCAGCCTGGACGATGACTGCGGTGGCTTCTTTTCCGCCCAGGGCTATCTGCTAGCGGGACGGGGCTTGGCAGAATTATCGGACGGTGAACAGCGAGAGGCGATTGGCTCCACCAAGCTCCAAAGGATCGCCAACCAACTCATCCGCTGGCGTTTTGATCGCAATGGCCGTACCCCACGTGCCCTCGCCCAATCCACCCAGCGCGCGCTCTCCCAATCCAATCCAGCCACAGTTGTTGCAGCACTAGAGGACTTCATCCAAGATCCAAAGGTGTTTGCGTTCAAGCGTTGGATGGCGGCCTATAGTTTGGGAAAAAGCTACGATCCGGGCAATGCGTTGGCGATCGCCACCCTCACCGACTTACTCCTCAACCACCCAGGCTTCTCCGATGATATTCGCATCGAACTGGCCCGCAACCTCGGTGTCATTGACCCCGGCAATCCAACTGCGATCGAATGGCTGGAGGGTACATTAAAGGTTCTCAATGCCTGCAAACACGATCAGCAGCTCGAACGCAAAACCGCTCTGCGCCTGGGACTGATTGATCCAGGTAATGAAAAAGCGATCGCCCAACTCGTATGGCTCTTGGAAGATAATCCCACAGACCATCTTCGGCAGCAGCTCCTGGAAGACTTGGCCAAGATTGCCCCCGACCATCCGCTCCTTCCCAGCCCGTCATTACCGAGCGAGTCACCTGCCCCCCAACCAGGAACACGCAAACAACACCGGAAAAATCGCCCCATCGACATCAACAAAGCAGTGGCTTCTATTTTGGAACGCATCGAACAGGCAACAGATTTATCAGCCAAGTTGCGGCTAGCCAGCAAGCTCAGCGCCTACGAACCGGGACATCCCATCGCGATCGCTCTCCTCCTCCAAGGTCTGGCAGAAATAACCGAAAAACATCAGCTCAAACGCATCGCCACGCTCCTCCAGGACACCGTGACAGAAGCACAAATCTTGGAGATGCTGGGCACTGTCCAGAAGCTGTACCGGTCAGCAGCCAGCAAGATTGAGGAGAATTCAAGCACACCGATAGACTGGGAGCGCTGGCATGTTTACCACAGCATCCTTTGGCACTGGTCTAAAACCATTCCGCTGCAGCAGTTTCGTGACACATGGCATGCTGGCTCCTAGGGTTCTAGTTGTTGACACAGCATTTCCAGTTGCCCTTGCAGCATCTTGTGGGAATAGACCGCATTGGGATGAGGGGGCTGACCGGGCTTTTGGAAATAGGGGCGATCGCCATAGATCTCACCCCATTTCATATTGACCGCTCTGGCAAATTCGTAGAGTTCCGGGGGCTGGGAGAGCGATCGCAAAATCTCATCCAGGGCCACCAGCGGCGTATCCAAATTTCGACTCACCCGCACGTCATCTGCAATCCACTGCTTCAACGTCGGTTTCAGCGCTCCCTCGGGGTCTTTGAGATAGGCTTCTAAAAATTCGTAAATCACCGCGCGGGCTCGCACAGGCCGAGGAATCGCATCATCCCCACCCATGAAACCACCGCCCTCACGGCCAATGGCCTCCGCCAACGAGAAGGAACGTCCCTGACGAATTTCCTGCTGAATGGCCTGCCAATCAACGGTTTCGGACTCGGACTCGGGCTCTGAGTCTGAGTGTGCGTCTGAATCTGCGTCTACATCGGGGTCTAGATTTACATCAGAATCAACCGCTAAATCAGAATCAACAACGCCGTTGGCATCTGAGTCGCGGCCGGAATCAAGGCTTGGTGCGTTATCCGCCGGGGGTTCTGCCAGTCAAGCAAGCGCCGCTTCCAACTTGGCAAAGATCATGCGGCCCGCTGACGTTTGCAGCGCCCCGGTCACCACCACTTCCAATTCGTTGCCCACATGTTTGCGGCCCTCTTCCACCACCACCATCGTGCCATCTTCGAGATAGCCAACCCCCTGGGTGGGTTCCTTGCCGCCTTTCAAAATCTTGAGGCTGAGGCTATCTCCAGGCAAGTAGTTCGGCCGCAGCGCCTTGGAGAGGTCATTCACATTCAGCACCTCAACGGTTTGCACCGTGGCAACTTTGCTGAGGTTGTAGTCATTGGTGAGCAGAATGCCGCCAATGTCCTGGGCTAGCTTCACCAGCTTGGCATCAACGGTTTGAATATCAGGATAGTCGGCGGGGCTCACAACGACCCGATCGGGATAGTCACTCCGCAAACGATTCAGCAGCTCAAGTCCGCGCCGCCCCCGTGCCCGCTTTTGGTCATTGGCGGAGTCCGCCACCGTTTGTAGTTCCAGCAGCACAAATTGAGGTACGAGGATTTTGCCTTCCAAAAACCCTGTATCGATCAACGCCTGAATACGCCCATCGATGATGCAACTGGTATCAACCACCTTGGTGATGGCAGGACGCAGCGTGCCCTCCGCCATCATCAACATCCCTTCGGAGTCAGGGTTGAACAGACGGATGAGCGATCGCCCGTGGGTATCCGCCAAGTTGATACCCATCATGGCAAACAGCAGCGCAATCAGCACCGCCGCCAAAGGTTTCAGGAATGAAAATTCCGACGGAAACGACAGCAACAGGATCGGAGCCAGTACCAGGTTGGCAACCAGCAATCCTAGGACCAAGCCCACGGAACGACTCAACAGAACATCCGCTGGCAAGGTTCGAATCTGCTCTTGAATGCGACGGTAGCTGCTCTGGACCGCTAGGCCCACCCCCCAAAAAATCAACGCACCAAAGGCTCCGGAAACAGACCGTAGTCCTTCCAGGTTATTGACTTGTTTCAGCGCTGAAACCGGCAGGAAATCGATTCCGAAGAACCCAATCCCAACGCCCGCCAGGATGAATGAGAGAATGACAACAGCATCAAGCATGGACGGACGCGGACCCCGTATGGATAGCGGTGTGGATATGTGGAGCTTGGTCTTGACTATTATACGTGCTGCCCTGGGGAAGCGTTGGTGCACCACGATTCTTATGATTTATGGCTTTGAGAGGATCTGATGGGGGTAACCGTACCGACTTCGGCCTATCTGCATATTCCGTTTTGTCGGCGTCGCTGTTTTTACTGCGATTTTCCGATACGGGTCGTGGGGGATCAGCGCCATGGGGGGAATTCTCCGGCGATCGCCCGGTATGTCGATGCCATCTGTGAGGAAATTCGGTTAATCAAGCACAGTAATAGCAGCACAGCCCAACCTCTTTCCCCCAACCTTGGGGGAAGGGGAGCATGAAAGCCCCTCTCCCAATCTTGGGAGAGGGGTTGGGGGAGAGGGCCAGCCCAACGCAATAGCCCCGCTACAGACCGTGTTTTTTGGGGGAGGGACACCGTCGTTGCTGACGGTGGATCAGTTGGCACAAATTTTAGACCAGCTGCGATCGCACCTCGGCATCGCTGAGACCGCCGAAATCTCCATCGAAATGGATCCCGGCACCTTCGACCTCGCCCAGGTCCGGGGCTACCGTGCCGCCGGAGTCACCCGCATCAGCCTCGGCTCCCAGGCGTTCCAGCCACGTCTCCTGGAGGCCTGCGGTCGTACCCATGGTTTGCAGGATATCTATGAGGCAGTGGACCTGTTGCGACAGGCGGAGGTTGAAAATTTCAGCTTGGATCTGATTTCTGGGTTGCCGACGCAGACCATCGCGGATTGGCAAGACTCTTTGGATGCCGTCATTGCGATCGCCCCCACCCACGTCTCGGCCTACGACATGGTGTTGGAACCCAACACGGTTTTCGGCAAGCGCTACGAACCCGGAGACAAACCCCTCCCCGCTGACGAGACTGCCGCTGAAATGTATCGCCTTGCCCAGGCCAGCCTCACCGCCGCAGGCTATGAGCATTACGAGGTCTCGAACTACGCCCAGTCTGGGTTTCAATGTCGCCATAACCGGGTCTACTGGGAGATGAACCCCTACTATGCCTTTGGCATGGGGGCAGCAAGTTTTGTCGATGGAGCAAGGTTTACACGACCTCGGACGACGCGCAGCTACTACGAGTGGTTGGCTCAGGCCAAGGAGATGCTAGCCCAGCAAAAACTCAGCCCAGGACAATCGATTGAGGGAGTGTTTGGCGATCGCCTGGATGCCACGGATCAGCTTTTGGAAACATTAATGGTGGGGATGCGATTGAGTTCAGGGGTGGAGCTGGGGGCGATCGCCCAGCGGTTTGGGGAAGAGGTCGTGGAAATAATCATGGACGCGATCGCTCCCTTCCAGGCAAATCAACAGGTTGAGTCTGTCAACGGCCAATTACAATTCACGGATCCAGAGGGATTTCTCTTCTCCAACCAAGTTTTGGCAACCTTATTTGATGCCCTAGAGGCGATAGAGCTGCCCGATGCAGTAAGCCAGCTAGGGTGATTGTCACATTGGCCAGCAGCATGACAATTAATCCTTTCAACACAGAAATATCTTGAACTCGGCAAGAGTCAGTAAAGTTATAAAAGTTACATGACAGGGGGTGATTCAATTTGTTCGTATAGGAAGGTGTAAAGCCGTTACTGCACTTCAAAACACTTCCTGAAAATCCTGAAGGCAGTTGGCTTCATGTTCCTGTCTGCGTCAAAATCGCTGTCGCTTTTAGCATGACTCGCCCCTCCTTTCTCTGCGTTCCTGTGTTATCGATAGTGCTGGCCTGGGGTGCGATCGCACCGACAGCGGTCCAAGCTGAAACCGCCCTAAAGAAAGCCACCATCACCACCCTGCGCAACCGAGTCCGACTCAAGGGAAAAGGTTCTCCCCTGCGCTCGGCCCAACCCAGTGACATCCTCAAGCCAGGCGATCGGCTCACCACGGGTCGCTCCTCCCTCGCCGAATTTCGCTTCAATGACGGCACCCTGGCTCGCATGGGAGAACTCGCCCTATTCCGCTTTGTGCCTCGGCAGCGCAACTTCTTTCTCAACCAAGGCACCGTCTTGCTGCTGATTCCACCGGGGAAGGGGATCAGCCGCGTTAGAACCCCCAATATCCAAGCAGGCATCCGCGGCTCGGCACTGTTTGTCAGACATGATCCCGACACCAATACGACCATTGTTGGTGCCCTGACCAACAGCGGTATTGAGGTGAGCGATCGCGAGACGAATCAAATTCAGGAACTCAAAGCCGGACAGATGGTCGTTGCTGTGGACGGCCAGATTGAAAGTCTGTACGACTTTGACCTGGCAACGTTCTATGAAACCAGTGTCCTTGGAGAGGGGATTTTGCAGGGCAAGGCAAAGTTGCCCAAAGTGTTGCAGGAGATCCAGGAGGGATTAGCCTTCCAGGCGAACCTGGCGTTGTCAGAATCGGGCGATCGCTCAGAAGCTGGTGATGCCAAAAAGACACTCAAAACCCCGGACTTCGTCCGTCTATCGGCCAGTCAATCAAATCCCTCCTCCTCAATCTCGCCATCCGGAACCTCGTCCAAGGATCGCTCTGGCTCAACAGTGGAATCTACAACTGATGCGCTAGACGATAGCAGTACTTCAGAAACCAACAGCATCTCAGAAGAAATTCTTGAAACATCTATTGGAAGTACAGCCTTAGAAGGAGCAGAGATAGAAGGAACCGGAGCATTTCCTGGTCAGGCCATTGGTAACACGATTGAAACTCTTCTCATTGAAGAGGGCATTGAGAAAGTCATCGTGACAGGGCAGGAAGCAGGAGACTTGAACGCCCAGGAGGACATCCAGGAAGATATTCAGAACGACATCCAAGGCGATATTCAGGACGACATCCAAGGCGATGTCCAAGATGATGTTCAAGGCGACATTCAGGATGACGTACAAGACGATGTCCAAGGCGACATTCAGGATGACGTACAAGACGATATCCAAGACGATGTTCAAGGCGACATCCAGGATGACGTACAAGACGATATCCAAGACGATGTTCAAGGCGACATCCAGGACGACATTCAGGACGACATCCAGGATGACGTCCAAGATGACGGACAAAACGCAAGGGATTTTCCAGGACGTGGCAATGGTGTCACGGACGGCTTTCCAGGAGGAGGCAACACGAATGGCTTCCCCAATGATGACGCGGCCAATTCTCCCTAGACCATGACCACGCCTGACTGAATCCCCTCAAGTTTCAGCAGTCCAGATTGTTTTGAGCATGTACCATAGCTGACAGCAACTTCGCCTAAGCCACGCTCGAAACGGTAACGCCGCTCCCCCATGCCATCCCCCAATCATCCTCCCAGCTGGTTTCTCGCCCGTCGCAATGTCGAAACCATCCGCAGCTGGATGCCCTTTTGGGGCTGGGCCCACGACCATTACTTTCCCGTGAGCAGTGACGGTTGGGAAAACATTCCCCATGATGGTCCCGTTCTCTTCGTCGGCTCCCACAATGGTGGACTGGCTGCTCCCGACATGTTTATGGCAATGTATGCCTGGTTTAATCGGTTTGGGGTGGAGCGTCCTATCTACGGACTCATGCACCCTAAGGTCTGGCAGGGCTGTCCGTTCCTGGCGAGCATGGCTGAAGAATGTGGTGCCATTGTGGCCCATCCCAAGATGGCACTCCAAGCCCTGAAGCAAGGGTCCAGCGTTCTGGTTTATCCCGGTGGCAGTCGGGATGTCTTTCGTCCCTATAGCCAACGCCACAAAATTTGTTTGCAAAACCACCAAGGCTTTATCAAGCTAGCCCTGCGGGAAAATATTCCCATCGTGCCTCTGGTGTCTGACGGTGCCCACGAAACTCTGATTGTTCTGGCCGATATTTATCCCTTGATGAAACAGTTGCATGAACACGGTATGCCTTGGTTCCTGGGCATCGATCCTGAGGTCTTTCCAATCTATTTGGGTTGGCCCTGGGGCGTTGCCTTTGGACCGTTGATGAATATTCCTTGGCCTAAGCCAATTCGTCTGCGCGTGGGGGAAGCAATCGCCTTTGAGCGCAGTGGACGGGAGGCCGCTCGCGATCGCGACTACGTAGGCCAATGCTATACGACTGTTGAGCAGTCCATGCAGAAATTGTTGGATAGTTTAGTTGCGAAGCCATAGCCATAGGCCCGCCCCCCAAATTCCACCACAGACCCCCAATGAGCCAAGCACAGATAGATGCTGACTGCCTGGGACAAATCCGCTGTCCTTGTATTTCAGCCACTGCCGATGGCGCAACCACTCCATCCAGAGCTTAAAGCCAGTTCCTAGGCTGATTAAGAGGAGGGGGCCATCATGGTTAAGCTGAAACCCTGTCAGGGTCATCGATGCTGTAGGAGCAACTAGACTGACCACAAAGAGCAGGCTCTCCAATGGAGTCACGCAGAAAAAGCTCAACCAATCCTTCATTGGAAGCCACTCGCCTCACCAAACTAAACCATTTCCGGGTCAATCCCTAGCTCCCGCAGCTTCGCCGCCAACCGCTCAGACTTCGATTGCTCCTCGGCCAATGTCCTAAACGCCTCCCCATCCGGCTTGCGAATCACCAGCGTTTCACCCGAGCGATCAAAACAAATGCCCAAACGCGGACTAACCCAATCTGCAATGGGGTCAATCACATCCAAACGAGTAGCGTTGCGTAACCAACCGCTTAAGTCATCAACCTCTGGGTCATAGAGGTAATATTCCTCTACCCCATAGCGATCGTAAAACACCAACTTTTTATCCATCTCCGTCCGCGTATTGCCCGGAGACAGAATCTCAAACACCACCTGCGGTATGACACCGTCCTCTTTGTGCTGAATGTAAGAACCTCGGTCGCCCTTGCCTCGTCCAAACACCACCATCACATCCGGTGCAACTCTGATGCTACTGTCGCCTTCTACCGGATACCAGAGCAGATCTCCAGCAATAAAGACTTCTTCGTCCTCGGCAAACATTGCCTCCAGATTCTCCTTGATCAGGACAATCCAGCGAAATTGCTTCGTATTGTCAGCCATAGGCTGCCCATCAGAATCCGGATAAATGGTTTGGGGAACCTGGAGAACCATACTGCCCCTCGATAGAGCGTTTCAGCCTTGCCTATGCTCGTAGCACACACCTATTGTAAGCCGAATTTTCTGACGCCAAATGGGCTTTGCTCAAACCTCAAACCGATGCTGGCGCACATCCTCACAAAATTCCTGGGCCGCTTTGATTCCAGCCTCACGCAAATTCACATACACCTTGGCAAAGGGTGGCTGGCGATCGGTCAATCCCCACAGGTCCGCCGTCACCAGCACCTGGCCATCACAG
>CALIJJ010000308.1 GCA_938017515.1 uncultured Pseudanabaenaceae cyanobacterium | reverse complement strand
GCCATGCCTTCAAAACTATCGTTGCCCCGGCCTCCAGACAGGGTGCCCTGGTTATCAATGCCGGTGGCATCACTGCCACCGAAGCGACTGCTCACTCCTGTGGCTTGGCCCATAAAGCTATCTTGGCCATTGTCGCCAGCCATGGTACCCGTGTTGCGAATACCAAAGTTTTCCGCGCCCACACCTTCACTAGAAGCACCAGTGCCGCGACCAGTAAAGCTGTCGTTACCGTTCCCGCCTAGAATGCTGCCACCAATATTATCGATACCAATCCCTGCTGCGTTGCCCCTTTGGCTGGGGCCAGCGTTACCGGTACCTATGATGGCGTCATTGCCATTGCCCACGGTTAGCGTGCCACGGTTAACCAGTCCAAAGCCCGATGAGCCTGGGCTATTCGGACCACCGCCGCCTCCCCCGGTACCAGTCCCTGTGACCGTGTCATCCTGATGGCCCGTATCAATCCGACCATTATTCTGAATGCCAATCCCGTCCCCACTGGGAATGTCTCCAAGCGGCCCACCGCGCCCTCTACCGACCGCAGTGCCGCGAACAGTATCAGCTCCCCGTAATGTTGTGAGATTACCTTGCTCTAGGATGTCGATACCAATGGAGGGGCTATCCGTGAGTTCTTCTCCTGTAAAAAGATCATCCCGTTGAGTGCCTTGAATCGATGTGTCAATCGTTAATCGAGACATAAATAGTGACTTCCTGAGTTAAGTATGGACGCATGGAAAGTCAATACTTGAACACACTGGATACACCGACTCCCTGCAACCCAGCAGTAACGTTAGGCATGTCTTTTACAGCCCTAAAATATACTGGATAAGCGTGATACCGAGGCATTTTACTGTATGTCTTTGGACATAATTTTCGGTAACTTTAGCCTATTAATAGGACTTTCCATAGATAGAAAATTACAGGTGAATCGTTATTTATTTTTCCAAGAATATTTTGAATACAATAAAATTTACGGTTCAAGCTTTTTAGATTAAAGAATAGAGTTTTATTCCTGAAGGTAGATCGACCAAGAAATAGACATCACGTAGAGATTGGCCTCTAGACATTCAAAATAGGAGATATGTCTCTTCTAACAAATGGACTTATTTTCTGCCGACATGCTTAATAGATCTCTTGCATGACTCTGCTGGCCCTCTCCCTAAATCCCTCTCCCAAGCGTGGGAGAGGGACTTTCAAGCTCCCCTTCCCCCAGAATTGGGGGAAGGGGTTGGGGGATGGGGGCGGCTTTGGGTTTCGTGCAAGAAGTCTAATGTCTAGCGACTCAGGTCTGATACAAATTCTTCACTTAGCGTATTAACCGAATACTTTGTAGGGTAAACCCTATAGAAGGTAAGGTTTTTACGCCATTTACTTGGGTTCTCTACACTCCGGTTTTCTAGAAGACTTTGGCAAGCTAAAGGAGCAAAAGAAAAGGGAGAAACAAAGAAGGTCATGAGTAAACTCCTTCGCTTCGGACTTGGTGTCGCACTGCCCCCAGTGGGCGTATTCCTCACCTACGGTGTTAGTCCAGCATTGTTCATCAACATTCCACTGACGCTAATTGGGTGGGTTCCGGGCAGCATTCACGCCGTGTGGGCGATCGCCAAACATTACGAAAACGAGCCCCCAATCGATCCCGCCAATGCCAGCACCTAGCTGACACAGGCATTCGAATGATTAACCCATCAAACAAGAAGAGGAAATGAACATGTTGGGATTTTTTCTAACCACCCTAGTAACCGCCCTAAGCCTACTGGTTGTGGACCTTGCCGTCCCTGGTGTTGGCATCGCAACCTTCCCCGCCGCTCTGGCGGCAGCCCTGTCCCTAGGCTTGGTCAACGGCTCCATCAAACCCATCTTGAAATTCTTGGCCTTTCCGGTGAATCTTCTCACCCTCGGCGGTTTCTCTCTCGTCGTCAACGGTCTGTGCTTCTGGCTTGCCTCGCTGGTGGTGCCCGGTTTCGCAGTCCATGGCTTACTCGCCTTTATCCTCGGACCGATTGTGCTGTCCATTATGAGCACCTTCCTGACTGGCTACTTTCTCAATAAAGGGGTTGCCAAGAAGCTGGAAGCCGTGGGTAACAAGTTTGGTTTGAACCAAACTCAGGAACCCGTTGCTCAGCCGACGACTCAGCAAGGTTCCATTGAAGCCAGCGAAGTTTAGTCAGCGAAGTTTAGTCGGCGAAGTTTAGAAATCTGAGCCAGCAATGCCAAGGATTGGCATGACATGCAGACGCTAGCGATCGCGAGCTAGCCCAAGCTCCTACCATTTCAGTGGCGGGAGCTTTTTGATGGGTGTCTCCTATTGAGCCTGTAGCTATGTGAAGTTGGTATTGATATCCAACGTTGGAGCACCAAACAAGACCACCAGCCTTTCATTGGTTACCCCAAAACCGTTGGCAGAACCATTGGGATTGTAGAAAAGCGTGCCAGAAGCTTGGCTGTAGACCATCGCGGCATCTTCGGTAGCTGCTGCAAGATCCGTGCGAACGATCGCCACATCCCCAACCCCGTTAACCCCGTCATACTGACCCATGACCAGCAGTCGATCCTCGACTGGATTAAAGTCTCCAATCCAATCCGTACTGAAATTCTCATTACCACCGCTATAGCGCCAGTCTCCAGGTACAAATACGTCCGCCCCGATGCCGCCGTAGAGCGTATCAGCCCCCAATCCTCCGGCCAGAAAGTCATCTCCGGCCCCTGCAGATAGAAAATCAGCCCCATCCGCTTCAAGCGAGGTGCCATCCCAGAGAAACTCGCCGCCGACTAACCAATCCGCACCGTTGCCGCCGTAGAGCCAATCAGCCCCGCCACCACCTTCCAGGACGTTGACGGTATTAGGTTCGGAGAAGAGATTGAAGGCGGTCGCTCCGACCACACCAGTGCCAGCCGAAAGCACATCGGCACCGTCTCCCCCGGAAATCTGATCCACCCCGGCTCCACCGTAGAGAAAGTCGTTGCCACCATTACCGATGAGGGTGTCGTCGCCGTTGCCGCCATAAATCGTGTCTGTGAGGCTTGCACCGACCAGGCGATCGCTCCCCCCCAACCCATAAAAGAGATTAGTCTCGTCGTTGCCTTCGGAGGGGCTATCAAAGATGTCGCTATTCTCTGTACCAATCAAGAAAGCCATACGAAATCTCTTTTCTCGCGATGAAAGATTAATTGCGCTAGAAGAAAGCGTATGGAAGCTGCTGACTTATATTCACTACTTTGGCACAAAATGTAAATATAGCAGAAGGAATATTGCCCCAGATTATGCAATCACACCAAGCAGTTTTCAGGCAGCTTTACTAGGCTTAAGGTTGGGTGAGTCGGGATAAAACCAACCGCCACTGCCTTGGCCATAGACCATGGTTGACGCTGCAAATATAGCACCAGAAATTCAGACCAAATTCAGGAATATACGGCTAAATGGTTAGGTCAATATTCAGACTTACTACCAAAGATGTGCAAACAACAGATTTATTTGTGACTACAACTTTCAGGAACGCAAGGATTCCGGCTCAGTGTGGCGGGTGGTGGCAGTGATGCAGATACGATTCGTCCCATCTCAATAAAAAACAAAAAAAGGGGTGCGATCGCACCCCTTTAGAACAAAATAAGTTGTCTACACAGCTCAATACCTTAAAAGGCATCCTGAAGCTCATAGAAGTCCGGCGAAATGTAGTCCTTACGCAAAGGCCAACCCACCCAATCCTCCGGCATCAAAATGCGCTTCAGATTCGGGTGGCCTTCATACTCAATGCCGTACATATCGTAGGACTCGCGCTCCTGCCAGTCCGCCCCTTTCCAAATCCAGTAGACCGAAGCAACCTTTGGATTGTCCCGAGGCAGCGACACCTTGACCCTCACTTCGTCGGGTTTGTCGGCATTGTCCTTCACCTTCGTCAGGTGATAGAAGCTCACCAAGGACTTGCCGGGACCTTCGTCATAGGCGCCCTGGCACTGCAGGTAGTTAAACCCATTGGCATACAGTGCCGTGCAAAGTGGCACCAGGAAATCTGGCTCAATGCTGATCATCTCAACACCGAGGTGATCCGGTGCCAGGGCTTCGTGGTCAAAGCCATTGCTGGTTAACCACTGGGAGGTTTTGCCCGCCTCGACAATGGCGGTCTCCTCAGCACCTGTCTCCGCTGGTTTAGTTTCTTCAGCCACGCTCTGTCTTCTCCTTTTGGGCTTGAGATGCTTTTAGCGCTGGGGGAACCGGCATGCCGATGGCTTCAGCCATTTGCTTCGGTGGCGCTTCACGGGTGCCCGTGTTGAGGTAGTTACCATCCAGAATCAGGGGAACCGGCTTCATCTGGTGGGTCGTGCTGTAGTAACGGTTGGATTGCTCCTGGTGGTCGCGCTCCTGCAACGTCTCATTGGCCACTTTCTTACGCAGCTTGATGATGGCGTCAAAAATGGCTTCCGGACGAGGCGGGCACCCCGGAATGTAGAGATCGACCGGCACCAGCTTATCCACACCGCGCACGGTGGTGGGGGAGTCGGCACTAAACATGCCCCCCGTAATCGTGCAAGCCCCCATGGCGATGACGTACTTGGGTTCGGGCATCTGCTCATAGAGACGCACCACCGCCGGAGCCATTTTCATGGTTACCGTACCCGCCACAATCAGGAGGTCTGCCTGACGGGGGCTAGAGCGGGGAACCAGGCCAAAACGGTCGAAGTCAAAACGGGGGCCCAGCAGCGCTGCAAACTCAATGAAGCAGCAGGCCGTTCCGTAGAGCAGCGGCCACAGACTGGAGAGTCTTGCCCAGTTATGCAAGTCATCCAGCGAGGTGAGAATCACATTCTCAGAAAGCTCCTGGGTGATTTCCGGTTGTTTGACCGGATTGAGCAGGCGTTCTCGTTGCCACTGCTCATAATCCTGTTCGCCGACGGCTCCGTCGCCAAGGTTGAGAATTTGCTTCATGACCACTCCAGAGCTCCTTTTCTCCAAGCGTAGGCAAGACCAATGACCAGAATCGTGATGAAAATCAGCGCCTCAATGAACGCTAGGATTCCCAAGCGATTAAACGCCACAGCCCAAGGGTAGAGAAACACCGTCTCCACGTCGAAGATCACGAAGACCAACGCAAACATGTAGTAGCGGATGTTGAACTGAATCCAGGCGCCGCCAATGGGCTCCATACCAGATTCATAGGTGGTGCGTCGCTCAGGACCGCGCCGACCGGGCCGCACAAGCCGTGAGGCCGTGAGAGCCAGAATGGGAACCAAGCTACAGACGAGCATGAATCCCAGCAGATATTCATATCCACTCAGAACAAACACAGATATCTCTTCCTCTCGCCGATACGCCGCTCTGTAACATTGTGCCACTAAGGCCCCCTCCCGGACGCAAATTCTACCGAGAGAGCGGGCTCAAAGCCCTGTCTTAAATCTGTTACAGTTTATTAAGTTTGTCCCATTTCCTAAACCCGCGCCCATCGTTATGAGTACACCCACGAGCGAACCTCCCCAGGACGGGCGTCTCGAAGAGCGTCCCTCCGAAGAAAGTGGTGAATCCTTGGTCAAGTTGACTGGGGCTCAATCCACCGAGGATGCCTCGGGCGAAGCGGCTGAGGCCGAGCCTGCTCCCCGCGACACGAGTGAAGACCGCTTTGAGTGCCGTTCCTGTGGCTATGTTTATGAGCCCCTGAAGGGGGACGATCGCCGCAATATTCCTTCTAATACGCCGTTTGCTTCTCTGGATACGTCTTGGCGTTGCCCCGTTTGTACGGCGCCCAAGGTGCAGTTCTCCAACATTGGACCGAAGGGCAAGGCGTCTGGCTTTGAGGAGAACCTGGGCTATGGTCTGGGCGTCAATGTGATGACCCCTGGTCAGAAGAACATTCTCATTTTTGGTGCTTTGGCGGTAGCATTCCTCTTCTTTATGAGTCTCTACGGTTTGGGCTAGGTTCTGCGGCCTGGATTAACAGGCCGGTCTGGTTCCGTCGAGCATCAGTTTCAATGGTCAGTTTTTGATATGAACATGAAATTATCCGATCTTTCTCTCATTAAACGCTTGGGTCGTCGTGCCAACGCCCTGCTTGCAGGCACGACTGGGCAATGGACCAATTGGGTGCGCAAGGGAGCTGCTTTGGGGGCGATCGCCCTCCTCTGTACGAGCTGTGCTGGGGGTGCTTTCCTCGCGGATTTGCCTTACAACCCTTGGGAGCAGGTTCCTTTGCCGGTCAACGAGACGGTGCTGGACATTGCCTTTACCGCTGACCCCAACCATGGCTGGTTAGTGGGGACCAACGAAACGTTGCTCGAAACCTTTGACGGTGGACGCTCCTGGGAACAACGGGAAATTATTCTGGAGGAAGAGACGCACTATCGTCTCGCTTCCGTCAGCTTTAGTGGAGACGAAGGTTGGATCGTGGGTGAGCCCTCGATCATGCTGCACACCGCAGATGCCGGTGAATCTTGGCAGCGCATTCCCCTCAGCGAGAAGTTGCCCGGTGCTCCTCTGCTGGTCACGGCCCTAGGCCCCCACTCCGCAGAGATGGCCACGGATGTTGCGGCGATCTATCGCACAGATGATGACGGACGCAACTGGCAAGCCATGGTGCAGGATGCAGCCGGTGCGGTGCGCAACCTTTCTCGGTCTGACGATGGCCGCTATGTGTCCGTCTCCGGTCGCGGCAACTTTTATGCAACTTGGGAACCAGGCCAGGACGTTTGGCTCCCCCATCAACGGACGTCTTCTCGTCGTCTCCAGAACATGGGCTTCACCCCCGATGGCCGTCTGTGGCTGTTGGCGCGGGGGGGCTTGGTGCAATTCACCCAGGATGCTGCGGATCAAGAATCTTGGAATGAAGGCACCAATCCTGAGTTCGCCACGAGCTGGGGTTTGCTGGATCTCACCTTCCGCAACGAAAACGAAGCTTGGTTGAGCGGTGGCAGCGGAAATCTGCTCATGAGTGAGGATGGCGGCGAAACTTGGATTAAGGACCGGGATGTGGAGGATTTACCCTCAAATCTCTACAATGTGACGTTCTCGTCCCCTTCTGAAGGATTCATCTTGGGCCAAGACGGCGTTCTATTGCGTTACGACGCAACATCTGCACCAGCCTAGCTAGGTGAGATAGAAGGGTCTGACAGGGTGGCCTCTAACACTGTGACCGCGATCGTTACAGCGAATCCGTGATCCACGGATTCGCACTCTCAGATAAGATAAAGAAAAGCTAACTGTTGGATCAGGAGAGTCGAAACATGGCTGGTGGCTCAACCGGTGAGCGTCCCTTTGGCGACATCATTACCAGTATTCGTTACTGGGTTATTCATAGCATTACGATTCCTGCGCTGTTCATTGCAGGCTGGCTCTTCGTTCAGACGGGTCTTGCCTACGATGCTTTTGGCACCCCCCGTCCGGACCAGTATTTCACTCAGGAACGGGTCGAAGCACCCATCGTTTCTGAGCGTCAAGGCGCAAAGAGTCAGATTGATAGTTTCATCAATACGAACTGATCTTTCCGTCGGCAGGCCCAGACTTCCGGCTCAACCTTAGGCCCAGTGATGGGCATCAACCTTTTGATGAACTGAGATTTTTGATATGACTGCGAATAATCCGAACGAACCCATTTCTTATCCCATTTTTACCGTGCGTTGGCTGTCCATCCACGCTTTGGGTGTACCTAGTGTTTTCTTCCTAGGTGCGATCGCCGCGATGCAGTTCACTCAACGATAGTTTTTACCCATGCCACAAGATCGTTCTAAAAACCCGAATGCGCAGCCCGTTGAGCTGAATCGTACTTCGCTCTATCTGGGTCTGTTGCTGATTTTTGTCCTCGGTATTCTGTTCTCTAGCTACTTCTTTAACTAGGGCTAAATGTCGAGTCTCGGGCGACGGTCCGCATTTCCGGGCCTCAGCCAAGTCTGTTTGTAAAACACTTTTTTATCTAGGGAGGCACTGCTGTGTCTGGAGGCGGAAGAATTCCTTTGTGGATCGTTGCTACGGTTGCTGGAACCGGTGTTCTGGTGGTTGTGGGTCTCTTTTTCTACGGTGCTTACGTGGGCGTTGGCTCTGCCATGTAGTTTCAACCCGCAAGAACCTCTTAGTGGTTCTGTAGCACTTTGCTTTTGAGAAGGGCGCTCCTATGGAGCGCCCTTTTTACATGAATGCCCTTTTTACATGAATAGAATCGTTCTGCTAGAGCATGCCGTTGTAGGTCGCCATGACTTCCGGCCGCAGAATATTGCGACGACACACAGGGCCAATCTGTTGTTCAAGGTCCCAATTGCCACCCATGAGTAAATTTCCAGTACAACTGGACGAAGCGAGAATACCTGCTCCCGTCAGGCGATGGAGGCGTTCAAGAAATCGTCTGCCTCGGATTCCGGCGGCCACATTGCAGCCGTACAGGTGGAGGGAGGGATGGCGATCGCACAATTGTGAGAGAAAAAACCAAATTTGTAGATCCTGGGCGTAGCGATCGAGGGTTTCTGTACTCAACAATGAATGACCGAGCTTAATGCAGCCCGGAGAACCAGACGCCAAAATATGGACACTGTCGATGTTGGTGTTCGTGAGGAGGGTACTGGTGATTTGTTCGATGCCGTCGCTATGGGCGTGGAGTACGATGCCTTCTGCCCCAGCTTCTAAGCCATTGGCGAGTTTCCAGTAATCTCGCAGCTCTGAGTCAACGAAGACAAGCACACTGCCATGGCAAGAATCAAGGGCAAAAGTTGAGGTTGGCATGAATTGAAAGGTGGACATGACACACGGCTCCCGGGTCCTAAGTAATTGGGCAATGATTTGCCTGATGCATGGGAATGACCGATGTGTGAAATGAGCGAGTCTCTCAACGTCAATGACTCAAATGTCATGAATCAATGACACAAGCAAGGCGCACAAAGGCCATTCTATAAACCCTTTCTTGGGACAAAAAAGCCTCCCGTTCGAGGAGGTGTTTCCTTCAGATTTATCGATGTTGTGTTTCAAAAGTTGGTCTTTCGCTGCGAGAACCTGGCTTTAGGTATTGCGCCTTTTTGTTATATGTCTTTGGACTGTTGAGCCAATTCATGCCGGGAGAGAACCAGGCTCCGACGAACGCACAGGTCGCGGAGAGTGACTGCTCCCTGACAGAGCATCGATAGAAACGGACAATAGAAACGGTCAATTTCGCTTGAGTTCTTCCAGGATGAAGGGCATGGATAGACAGCAAGGAGACCCATGGCCTTTTCTCCCCACGCGCTATCCATCTGGCCCGCTGAAATTGCGGAATCATAACGCGCTATCCAGCCCTAAGGCTCGCCCGAAGAACCACCCCGGAAAAATTGGCGACTCCAAGGCTGATAACGAGATACTTTTCCGTGGAGCAGTGCTTCGATCGTCGCCAGCACCGTGGTCAGGACTTGAATCAGCGCAACGACGCCTGCCAAAACTGGGACACCGAAGAAAATTCCCAATCCCCAATACGCCTGAAAAATATTGGCATCGTACATTCCTGTATTGCCGCAAATCGCCATCGTCAAAAACGACAGCACCGCAGCCGCAATGATTTCAAACAACGTCAGGGTGAGCCAAAAATTGAGTGCCGACCGACCGCTCTCATCGACAATGGCATGGAGATGCCGCAGCGATCGCCACAGAATCACAATCAACAACAGCGGCCAAACCAAGAAGCCAACGACCGCAAAACCCCATTGGAGCAGGCCAACGGGCGGAGCCCAGGGTAAAATCCAGGGCAAAAGATGGACATAGCCGACCAAGCCCACCCCGTGACAGGCTGCCGCCGCGAAACGTGCTCGACGGTTAGGAGCATTTGGATTCACCATCCTCCCAGCCTGACCTCTGAACCAAGCCCCATCAAGCCTTAGGCATATAACTTTGCATCACCCGCCCCGCCCCCCGAAATAGCTTGAAATATCCTCGACTAATGGAATGAGCCGCTGCATCTCCCCGCAGCTCATCCACGGCAATGCCATTGCGGCCCATGTCCTTACCGGAACTGTGGATATAACGACCATCACCAAGATAGAGACCAACGTGGGTGGCCTTGACTGGCGTCCCGAAGAAGACCAGATCACCCGGCTGTAAGGGGTCGCAGTTGACCCGATCGCCTTCAATGTCCACCGCGATCGCCTCCAGAAATCCCTCCTGCTGATAGGCATCCCGAGGCAACCAAACCCCTTCGCGCCAAAATGCCGCCTGCATCAATCCTGAACAATCGTAGTTGGGGGCAACGGTTCCCCCCCAGAGATATTCGTTGGGCACCGCCATGGCTGCTTGCATAAACGCGATGATAGCGGGGAGTTTGGCGGCGATCGCCTCCCGTTCCACGGGGCAGGCAACGTAGTCAGTTGCTGCCGCTTCTAACTGGGACAAATCCTCCAGGGCCAGCCAGCCGGGATAGTCATCTTCCACCAGCTGCACTCGAATGGCGGGATGCTCGGGATGGGGGTCGCCCGTAAACCGGAGTTGGCGATCGCAGTCTGCCTGGGTCGCCAAGCTTTTACACGCGGGCGAATCGTAGAGATTGACAGCAGTCATGACCCGAAACTGAACCGTCTCGTGATTGCTGAGGGTCAAGAGGTCAGCGAAGGCCACCATAGGTCTATTTCCACAAAATTCTCTCTCGAAGTTTACCGAGCAACGGGCAAAGAATGATGGTCAGCGCACATTTCGGCTCAGCCAATGCGCTCAGTAAAGATACGTGATTTCTTGGGGGAAAAGTTCTCAAAAACCACTATCTCTGCGTATGGATCGCGATGTAACTAAGTCTTTAAAGAAAGAGAAACATGCATCGAGAAATATAAATTTCTCTCTGATAAAAGGTCTTTTTATTTGAAGAGTTCTTTAAGTAAAAGATCCGTGGATCTCCTTTAGCTCGATCAAATCGGGAACGATACATTAGGGACATCGGAATGCAAGCCGCCCCAGTTCTGTTATCCGCCGCTAACAAGCTTCTGAACGCCGTTGTTAACGTCGCAAGTTATCGACCGAGGATTATGCAAGACACTATTAAGCTATCAGCCCAAACTCAAGTTTCTCACTCCCGTATTGAGGAGAGGCTGCAAGCGGCATATCAGGCCTTCCGCAACAGACTCAACCTGGCCACCGCCGATAAATTTTTTCTTAATGCAGCGCAGTATCTTCAAGCACTCACCCAAGAAGGTGAAGGCAGTGTCGTTCTGCAAATGCGCAAGGGCCTAAACTTCACGGTTCGCCGCAATATCTGGGATGCAGAAAGTGTCCGCGAAGTCTTCGTTGAGCGTTCTTCCTTCAATCGCCTGCACCTGGGCAGCAAGCCGACCGTTCTCGAAGTGGGGGGCTACATCGGTGGCTTCTCGATCTATGCCATCAAAGCCTTTCGAGCCGCCAAGGTCGTCACCTACGAAGCCAGTGCAGACAATTATCGTTTGCTCTCTCAGAACATCGTCAACAACACGATGGAGCACCGCATTACGCCGGTTCATGCATCCGTTGACTCCCTCGAAACAATCCTGAACGCGCATGAACTAAAGCAGGTGGACTTGCTCAAAGTCGATGCCTCCCGCGATCAGCTCGACTGGCTAGTGGACGCTCCGCTGCAACTGCTGAAGCAGGTGAAGCGCATTGTCCTGAGTCTGCCCTCGGAAGGCGAGCAGGCGATCGCCCCTGTCCTCAAGCACCTGACCGGTGCGGGCTACACCCTCCGCCAAGAAGGTGGCGCGGTTCACGCTTCTCTCTAAGCACGCTTCTTTCCAAGCACGCTTTTCTCTGGTCACGCTTCTCTCTAACAGGGTTTCCCAACTCATCCTCGCTCGCCCCTTCTCGCGAGCGACTAACTGCGGGGGGCGACTCGGTTGACCTGAATCTGTACCGGGCCATTGTCCAAGGCAGAGGGGGGAGCCTGACGACGAGTCTGACGCTTTTGGAACAAGGCGCAGACAACATCCACCGCATCATCCTGCCAGTAGGGAATAAACGTGCCATCGCTCGGGAGCCGGAGGCGATCGCGGCAGTCATAGCGCTCCATCGGACGCTTCACCCCGTCCACACTGACCCGAGCACGATACTCCCAAAAGCGCTTGGCACTGCGTTTCATGCGCAGGATGCAAACCTGGTGGCCATTGACCATACGACAGCTCCCCGCAGCTTGAGCTGGCAGCATGCGGGGAATCGCGATCGCGCTCGCCGCCAGGATGACGCAAATCACCGCAATCCAAATTTCGACCCAGAACCGCCCAAGAAAGTTTTCTGGCAGGGTCGGTTTTTTAAACAGCCGTTGCCATAACCCTGCAAACATTCGCAAAACTCGCTGCTACAGCAAAATAAGCTGGCTCGCTCACCATTGAGCTCACCATTGTGTCCTAATCATTAGGTGTCCTAATCATTAACCATTGTAAAGGAATCACGTTAACGAAATCAGAGCCACGCCAGCAACCATAATGGCGGCCCCCAGCAAGCGCTCGCGCAGACCCGATTCACCGAACCAAAACACACCAAACAGCACGGCAATCAGCGTGCTCATGCGCTTGACCGCAATCACTTGGGTCACCGGAGCGAGGGTCAAGGCCCACATCTGAAACCCCACCCCGACAATATTCAGCAATCCCGTCAAGCCCAAGAGTTTCGCCTGGGCAAAGGCTTGCACAAAGGCACCTTTTCCACGCCGCAGGGCAAAGGGTAGCGTTCCACAGGACACACAGGAAAACAGAACGATCACCCACATCAACGGTGAGGAATTCTGCACACCGACTTTGTCGATATTGGAGGTAATGCTCCAAACAAAGGCGACCATGAGCATCAAGCGACTCCCGGGATTCGTCGCCATGGCCCGCAAAGGCGCCCAGTAACTGGAGCGAGGCTCATTTGTCGGGGTCGTTTGTAGATTGAGGACGTAGGAACCTACGATCAGCACGACCACGCCGAAGACATCTCCCCAACTGGGGTATTCCTGCACGATCAGGGGTGACGTCACCAACAAAAACAGTGGCGTCAAGCTCACCAAAGGGACGGTCAGCGAGAGATCGGCAATTTTGATGGCGCGGATATAGCAGAGGTAGGCAAAGACATTCAGACTGCCCCCGAATAAGGCTGCCCAGCCAAAGCGAGGACCAAATTCAGGCCAGCCCGTCGTTAGCAGCAGCACAGGCACCAAGGCCAAGGCCCCCACGCCCGTGAAGGCCCACAGCACCACGTATTCATCCAAGGACTTGAGACTCTGTTTGCTGGCCACATCCTTGAGCGCCTCAAATAACGCCGTGCAGCTCGCCAGCAAGAACCAGGTCACTGAAGCATATCCGCCGCCGAAGACTGAAGTGGCGGCGTGGCTGACGGCAATGCAGGCGTAGCCGAAGGTAGGGCGGCAGCGCTGGGTGCCTCACCACAGCCAATCGCATCTTGCGTTTGCACCGTTACCTGCTGAAAGCCTGCAGTCATCAGGAGTTGAGTCACGACGCCCTTCGCCCGCTGATTCGCTTGACCCAAGATATTCTCCTGGCAAGCCGCTGTGGCAATCTTGGTGAGCGCGGTTTCGCTAGCCAGGGACTGCAGCTGGATGGCGGAGTCAGGACCAAGACCCAGAAAACCGCGATCATAGTCGTAAACCTGGGATTCCTTGACATCAATTTTCTGATCGAGAATCTGAGGTGCTGGCAGCTGAAGCTCGATGCTGCTTCGATCAGCCGACACCGTCACATCCCCCGGCGTGAGCTGACTCAGGTCCACCCCGGCACGCACCTCTCCCCGGGCAATGTAGAGCAGCGTCGTCGCTCCCACCTTCAGGCCAGCCAGCGTACGTTCCTGGCGCGTTGGCACCACGGCTTCCATCGTAAAGACCGCGGTGGACAGCTCACTCACCTCACGCACCTGCTGCACCACCAGCGATCGCACATCCACCTCAGGCTCCGGGGGCGGTGCCGTAAACACAGATTTAATCTCGGTCCAAAAGCGATCGCCCAAGCGCACCACTCCCACACCAGCCACCAACGCCACAACCACCGCACCGCCAGTGGCCATCAATGTCAAATTGCGCAAGAGCCCCCCCAAGGGCAACCCAACACGACACAATTCCTTGGGACGCAGCGTTTCCGTTTGCAGGGGATGAGTGGACTTCTTCTTGGAATGGGACGTTCGATTCTGGAGCGGATGCATAGGCCAAGGTCCAAGGTGCTGCTCTTTTATAGCGTATATCGCTTATTTTTTTGTGGTACATAAAAACTATTTTCATGTACCTCGGGGTCTTTTTTCCAAGGGGTCAAGCCCATGGATGCCATCCATGCCTTCAAAATTCGGCTCCTCCATCTGAGAGGATGTTTGAGAATTCGCCAAAGCTGAAGCATCTAATACCCAGCACCAGCGATTTTGTTCGATTTCCTAGGGCAATTCTGGAATATTTGGCCAAATCAGCTACGGCCTTAGCTATTCTCAAACATCCTCTGAGGATGAGTCCTGCTTAAGTTCAGCAAAGCGAAGTTTGGCAGAGCGCGATCGCGGATTCTGCTCCATTTCCTGCTCCGTCGCCGTCAACGGCTTTTTCGTGACCACGCGTAGATCGTGATTGTTCTTAAACGAATGTTTGACCCGACGATCTTCCAGACTGTGAAAACTAATAATGCCAATCCGGCCACCGGGCTTGAGCCAATGGGGAGACAAGTCTAGGAGTTGATCCAGCATCTCTAGCTCGCGGTTAACAGCGATGCGTAGGGCCTGAAAGGTTCGTGTCGCCGTATGAATGCGACCATGGCGTTGCTTGGGCGGGAAGCAGCCTGCAAC
Source organism: uncultured Pseudanabaenaceae cyanobacterium (assembly GCA_938017515.1). Lineage (GTDB taxonomy): Bacteria > Cyanobacteriota > Cyanobacteriia > PCC-9006 > JAAUQQ01 > JAAUOP01. The sequence goes on along the minus strand of CALIJJ010000308.1, from coordinate 9,606 downwards.
GACGTAAGCCAGTGCTGTCGTGGTGTTCAGCGGCCGGTTCGCGACAATGTGCCGGGCAATGCGTCGCGATCGCCGCTCCTCTCCATACTCATAGATCAGATCAGCCAATTCCTTCTCCTCCCACTGGTTCACAATCTCTGCCGCCGTTAACGACTGTCGTGGATCCATGCGCATATCCAGTGGCGCTTCTTGCCGAAAGCTAAAACCGCGATCGGCGAGGTCAAACTGCACCGAACTGACCCCCAAGTCGGCAATAATTCCATCGAAATCAATGCTGCCGGGGTCAAACTGAGCAAAATTGGTGTGATGAAGCTGGAGACAGCCACGCTCTATCCAGTCAGAGAGACGCTGCCTAACCGCAGCAATGGCACTGGCATCTTGGTCCACACCCCAGACCTCCACCTCCGGCTCAGCTTGCAGGATAAGCTCCGTATGCCCTCCCCCGCCTAGGGTGAGGTCCAGATACCGCCCTTTTGGTTGAATCTGCAACCCCTCAACAATCTCCTTGGGCAAAACAGAGATGTGATGAAAACTAGGGTGTTCGGTTCGGGCATCATCCATAGCAATGAGCAAGTCCTTGTGTAGGATTAAGTATGCGCTGTAGCAGGAAAAACCAACGTTATTCTTGCCTAAGTTCAGCCGTTCGATATTCTAAAGCTCAGCAACTCAAGCACTATATCCATGTCTGCCGACCCCTCTAAAAAGCGTGAATTGTGGGAACGCCTTGATAAGGGGCGCAAAGAAAAAGCAGCCAAAGGGGGCTATGCAGGCTACGGTTCCCCAGCCTTTGGGCAGATTTCTGAAAATGGAGAACTGGTTGAAAATCCCCAGGAACAGGAAATTATCGAACTGATTCGTCATCTGCATCGGGCGGGCAACTCTCTCCAAAAGATTGCCGACTGGCTCAATGAAAATCAATATCGCACCAAGCGCGGCTGTGAGTGGAAGCGTATTTCGGTCCAGCGTGTCCTCAAACGACTCTATGGGGACGACAAGCCCCCATCAGACCCTCGACCCACTGAGACTGAAGATGAAGGAGGCCTTGAATAGGGAGCCCTTGAATCAAGTCACGCCATTACACACTTCCCTACGATTGGCAGACCCCCTACGATTAGCAGACCCCTGCGGTTATCAAACCCCTACGGTTATCAGCAAATTATTGGGCACCCTTGCACCATTGCCCCCATCGCGCCACAACGCGCTAGGAGAACCATGCTCGACGATGCGCTGATGTGTAGCCCCTCCCTCGAAGACGCCATCGATCGCGATCCGCTTCAGGTCCCTCCCTCTATGCGCCTCAGCACCGTGATGGAAAGGATGAACCAGCCTCGCCCCCAGGATCGCCGGGCAACAGTGGCTCTGGTGGTCGAAGAGGGCGAACTCCTAGGCATCTTTACGACCCGAGATATCGTGCGCCTCACCGCATCAGGCGAGGATTTGAGCCCCCTCTCCGTGCAGGAGGTCATGATACATCCGGTCAAAACGCTTGCCCTAGATGACTTTTCAGATATCTTTGCTGCGCTGTTCCTCTTTCGCCGCTATCGCATCCGCCATCTCCCCATTGTCGATGCTCACCAAAAGCTAGTGGGCGTTATTTCCCAAACCAGCCTTCGCAAGATCCTCCGGCCCGCCAACCTGCTCAAGATGCAGCGCGTTGCCGATGTCATGACCCGATCGGTCATCAATGCCCCCAGCGATGCTTCTGTTCTAGAGCTAGCTCAGCTCATGGCGAAGCATCGAGTCAGCTGCGTCGTCATCGTGAACCAGGATGCAGAGCGGCGCTTGCCCGTGGGCATTGTGACAGAAGGAGATATTGCAAAATTTCAAACGCGACAGGCCGATCTGTCTATGCTGAAAGCGGAACAGGCCATGAGCCACCCCTTATTTGTTCTGAGCCCCGAGGACTCACTGTGGCATGCCCATCAGGAAATGAGCAAACGAGGCGTCCGGCGGTTGGTCGTGTCCTGGAACTGGGGCTTAGGCCTAGGCATCGTGACACAAACCAGCATGCTGCGTGTGTTTGACCCAATGGAGATGTACAGCGTCATCGCCACCCTGCAACAAACCATCAAACAGCTTGAGGACGAGAAAGCCAATCGCTGGAGCCAGCCACCCACAAACTAACCCACCCACGAACTAACCCACCCACGAACTCAATGCTCCCTCTTCGTTGAGTAAACGACAATATTTATCAACACCCCATCGCGTTTTCCCTGTAAGATTCGCTTATGTAACATCCCTCGTGGAGAGGTCAATAACGGGAGTATAAGAGTCGGTCGTGCCCGCACGTCTCCCAGACAGGAAAGCGCTTCTCCGCTGCCCGCATCAGCCTCTCCTCCCATCCTCACTGGAGTGCGCTCCGCATGAATCCTTCTGTATTGCATCAGCTCTGGACTGTCATCGAAGAAACAGAACCCCGCCGATTACTGCGATTGCAGGGTGCTGCCTTAACAGAATGGCTCATTACAGAAATGCAAGTACAACAATTTTTGACGCACAAAGAAATCGAGGTCACCCGCAACTACATCAGCACAAGACAAATCATGATCCACGACATTGCTCGGGGCAAAATCGATGCTCGCTGCAATCACTAACGACGCCCCCCCATCGGCATCATCAACCCGGCTCTCCCCGAGTCAGCCCTAGGAAGGCGCAACAACAATACTGGGGAACCACCTGAGCGTTGTTACAGAATATGTCGCGAGCACATTCAATGAGTACATATCACTATTAAGCTGGTCTTATACGAGGGATGTTACAGACAGATCTTTGTGAATATCACCTGATCCAGTACACGGGTTAGGGCTACTTTCCGCTTGAGATTGGTTTGTTCGAGTCTTGGCTATTTTTCTAGGAGTGACGGCGATGAGTGCAGTGGAATATATTCAGGGCAATGAATTTCAAGCATTGATGGAAGGCGCAGCACTGGTTGTTGTCGATTTCACCGCAACATGGTGTGGTCCTTGCAAGCTTGTCGCGCCGCTCATGGATCAACTCGCGGCTGAGTATGGAGAGCAGGTCAAGATTGTGAAGGTTGATTTGGACAAGAATCAGTCAATGGCCCAGAAATTCAATATTCGCAGCATTCCAGCGGTTCTGGTCTTCAAAGATGGCGAGGTGGTTGAGACGCTGGTCGGGGTCAAGCCCTATTCCATGTTTCAAGCAGCCGTGAGTAAAAATCTCTCAGCCTCCAGTACCTAGGCCGCTGAGCATTTCCGTTCAGGATTTCGGCTGAGGAGACGTATGCCCACCCTGGGCCGTTTCTGCAACCCGACTGTCCTGTTGCTATCGTTTCGAGCTATTTCTTTCTCCACTCACCCATGCTCTGCGCTTATTGCAACCCCAGCCGTCGCTTTCAGGTTCTCCGGATTTCTAATCTTCCGAGTCTGTTCTTTGAGCGTGTGATTGGCCCACACCAGCGTTTGTTATTTGAAAGTCCCACACAAGCACTGTTGGAAATTTATACCGGCGATGTCGCCAGTTCACTGCTGACGGCTCGGATTCCCTGTGAACAGTTGCAGATCCCAAACATTGGCCAAGATGTTTGAGGGATGGGAAAGGTGAATTTTCTGGCGATCGCAGCTAGCATGGGCCTTTATGCCTTTCCTGGAAGGGCAGTATCACACCGCTGGCTGGCTGAGTGACTCGCAATGAAATTACCCGACCTTGATTCAGACACCATCGATCGCGTTGTTGAAATGGCCTGGGAAGATCGCACCACCTTTGATGCGATCGAGCAACAATTTGGCCTCCTGGAAAAGCAAGTCATTGCCCTGATGCGACGGGAGATGAAAGCCTCTAGTTTTCGGATGTGGCGCAAGCGGGTCACCGGCCGCACCAGCAAACATTTGAAACAGCGAGATTTTATCGCTGGACGCTTCAAATCAGCCAACCAAAAAACATAGTTTCGACCCAAAAATTCGGCCCGTTTTCTCGACCAACGACGGAATCGACCCCTACTCGTTCATCGTGCGATAGGTCGCCACCGCCGAGGGTGAAATGCGGTTGAGATAACGGAAAATCCAATACTTAAAGACCGTATCCAAAATCACTGGGAACGTCGCAATAAACAGGAAGATAAAGTCGCGGCTCTCCGGCAAACCAAAGTGCCGAGCAATCCCTTCCAGCAGAATTTCCCAGCCGTGGGGCGAGTGAAAGCCAACGAATGTATCGGTAAACAGAATGATGATAAAGGCCTTGGCACTATCGCTCAGGCCGTAAACCAACTCATCCATAAACGCCTTAACAATGGCAATTTCCTGCTTACTCGTCGATAAAATCAGGATGAAAGCACATACCGCGAGCAGGTCCGCAAACACATTTTTAACGGCATCCCCACCCCGCCCCTTAAACTCTTCAAAAATGTCGGCGGCCCGGATCTGCATCTGCTCCTCAAGTTCATCCTCCGTGAGGGCGGGATCGTTGGGATGCGTCAGCTTTTCAAACTCCAGATGCTCTCGATAGTGGGCTAGGCGTGCCAGGGCTTCTTCTTCGAGGTGAGGGCTGAGCACAACCTCCGTGGGCTGGTCCTGGCGCACCCGTTCCACCAGGGGTCCGACCACAAAGGTCTTGGAGAGATGGTGGGTCAGTAGCGGAACAATGATCAGAATCAGCAAAAACCGAGCTGCCATCGCAGTCTTCGCTCGGGAAAGCTGAAATTCCTGCATCACCTCCTGTTCGGCATCGGGGTCGAGATCGCGGCGCAGTCGATCAAACGTGCCGAAAATCGAGCGGGGCACAAAGCTAGTCCCACCCGCACCGGCCTTGCGACGCCCGGACGCAGTGTTCGCAGGACGGGCATCCGTTGTCAGGGAAGTGGACGACACGCCCTCATCATCCAGGGGCGTCAGATTGCGAGACAGAGAGCTAGAAATGGACGGCGTCGGGCGATCGTAGCGAGCAATCGTCTCATCGATCAGCCGAAGCTTTTCCAGCAGAATACCGTCCTCCGTTTCCGGCTCCGTTCGACCATAGGCATTTTGCCGGTCGAAGCCTAGGGCTTCGGGGTCGGTGAGGCGCAAAAAACCTTGGCTGGTGCGAAACTCGGCCAGCCGTACCTTGGCCACTCGTAAATATTGGCCCGCTTCGTTGCGAAAATATTGATAGACGTTATCGCTATAGTCCTTGATGCCAGGCGTAATCGTCTGGCCATCAAAATGCTCATCCTCGATCGCCTTAATCTTGAGAATTTCCTCGTAGGCCTGTTCCAAGGCTCGATTGGGCGTGCGATTGACCCAACGGTTTAGACCGCGATACGTGCGTCGGATAGGATCAAAGATGGACAGCATCATGAACAGGAAGTAGAGCCTAAGCGCAGCCTATCCTAGCTTAGGCACAGATACCAGTCTTTGCCACACCCCGTCCTCTTCTCCCGGCGAACCCACCTGAGCGTTTCCAGTTGATGTGTCTCAAGATGATTAGGATGAGGATAGAAATCATTGCAAGACACCGCGTGTCTGCCCCAAATCATGGATGGTCGTGCTTACTGGATTGAAGGCCCCGCCCAGAGCGGCAAAACAGCTCGGCTGATGGCACAGTTTCGCGATTGGATGGGCCAAGGGCGCGAGCGATCGCCAACCCCAATGCTCTCCGCCCAAGGGCCCAGGCTGATGCTCTTTGCGGCCACAGGGGACAACCGTATTGCCTTAGTCAATCGTCTGACGGAGGTGAGCGGCGGAGACTATCCGATTCAATCCACCACCCCCTTAGCCTTTTTTGAATCGGAGGTGGCTTTATTTTGGCCGCTCCTGATTCAAAAGCTGGATCTCAAGCCTCGCTTTCCATTACGCCTGCGGCCCGAAACAGAGCAAGAACTCGCAACGCGGCTCTGGCAATCGGAATTGAGCAATGGACCCCTGCGCCAGGAGGGCATCAGCGAATGGCGCATTGTGCGACGGACCCTCGACCTCTATTTGCTCGCCGCCTCCAGTGGCACGCCTGTGGGCAGCATTGCGCCGGTCCTCCAGGCGGGCATGGCCCATGCCCTCGGCTCAGCGGAACTCTGGGACGCCATGGGAGCCGCCCTAGTCCAGTGGCAACGCTGGTGTTTGGAACGCGGACTCCTGACCTATGGACTCTTGACGGAGCTTTACGGCCAAACCTTATTGCCCGACCCCATTTATCAGAACCAATTAAAGTCTCGCTTTGACGGCATTCTTGCCGATGACGTGGATGAGTATCCGGCGATCGCCCACCGTCTTTTCCATACCTTTCTCCCGAGCCCATCGACTCCCTCCTCCGACTCGCTGGCCCTCTTTACCTACAACCCCGAAGGAGCCGTGCGGTTAGGCTTTGGTGCGGACCCTCAGATGCTGAAACAACTTTCCCAACATTGCAGCATCGAATCCCTCTCTCCCTCGCCAGCGCATTTGGCCCATGACTATGGTCTACCGCTGATTCAATTGGTACGAGATGCCGGTATGGGTGGCGGTGCTCTCCCCCACTTGAGCAGCCCCGAGCGCCCCTTCCATAGCATCCAGGCCGTGTCGCGATCGCAGCTTCTGCGGGCCGTGGCTGAAACGATTATTGACGGGGTTAAAGCCGGTGAGGTGGCTCCCCAGGACATTGCCATCGTGGGTCCGGGCGTGGACGCGATCGCTCGCTACACGTTAATGGAAATTCTGGGCAAACAAAACATTGCCCTTGAACCCCTCACCGAACAACGCCCCCTCTACAGCGCTCCCATGGTCAGGGCATTGCTGACCCTACTCGCCTTTGTTTACCCCGGTCTTGGGCGACTGCTCGACCCGGACCAAGTTGCAGAGATGCTCGTGGTGTTGAGCCTAGCCACAGGCGAAAACGTCGTCCCACCCGGAGGAGCGAGTCGCCCGAGTAACGCCCGCCCAAGCAACACCCAGGGCAACACTCAGGGCAATGCCCAGCCCCGCATTGATGCCGTCCGTGCCGGACTGCTGGCGGACTACTGCTACGTGCCCAACCCCGATCAGCCACAATTATTACCCATCCAATCGTTTCCTCGCTGGGATCGCCTGGGTTACGCAGCAAGTACTGCCTACAACCAATTACTCCAGTGGCTAGAAAATCAACAGATGCAGCGATCGCAGCGTCTCATCCCCAGCCCACTGGTTGTCCTCGATCGCGCCATCCAAACATTTCTTTGGAACGGCAGTGCCCTCGCCTACGACCAGCTGGCAGCCCTGCGAGAACTCTTAGAAGCCGCTCAGCATTATTGGGACGTAGACCAACGGCTCAGTGCCGACCAGACCGCGGCTCGCAGCCCAGGAACCGAGTCAGACGCCGATGCTGCCCGAGAGCCCCGGGCGATCGAGCGCTTCATCCGCCTGCTGCGGAGCGGCACGGTCACCGCCAACCCCTATCCCGCCCAGCCCCTCGATCCCCAATCCCAATCCGTTGCTCTGGCTACCTTTTTTCAATACCGCATCAATCGCCCCGTCCATCGCTGGCAATTTTGGCTCGACGCAGGGTCTCCGCTCTGGCTCACCAGCAGCGGCACCAGCCTCTTTGGCGCACACCTATTTACCCAGGAAGCCCTCGCCAACCTAGCGCAAGCCAAGACCGAGAACAACCGCCGCGCCCTGGAAATCGCAGAGCAGCGCCTAGAAAATGGTCTCCAGGATTTGCTCGGCCACACCACCGAGCGCATCTACATATGCACCAGCGAACTGGCCACTAACGGTCAGCCCCAACTCGGCCCACTCTTGGCATTAGCGCAGCTCGCTCCACCATCCCTGGACGATGGCCCGGAAGCCCTCATCACTCCCTTTTAACCCTTTAAACTTTTAAAATTCTGGGCCATCTATTTTAAGGGCATGATGGCGCTTGTTTGACTGGGTCATAGGCCAGCAGAATCTCCGTGACTCGCCGCTGAGCTTCCGCAGCCTGCGTCACTAAGGTCGTCAAGCCATCAGGATTTTGCGTGCGTGCCTTGCCTTCAATCTCTCGACACACTTCAGACAGTGCCATTGCTCCCATCAGCGCACTACTGGACTTCAGCGTATGGGCAGCAAAACGAATTTGGTCAAAATCCAAGGACTCGGCAGCCTCCCTCAACTGCTCCACTAAATCCTGGGCATCTTCTAGATAGGTATCCCGCAGTAAATCCAGCGCTTCCAGCAAGTCTGAACTCACTGCGGAGAGACTTTCATGGAGCTGCTGCGGGTCCAGCAAGGGGGCTCCTGGGGAACCGCTACCGAGATTGGCTCCATGGGCGTGAGTTGTCGAAGCATTAACCTGGGAAGTCATAGGCATCGTAAATAGGTCCCAAAAATACAAGAGATGAATTCGCGACCCTGTCTTGAAACAGGGAGAGCTAAACCATCAGCCGCGTGCAACAACAGGTAAAAAACAGACCGGGCCAGACGAGGAACAGAGCCCAAGAGGAACAGAGCCCAAGAAGAACAGAAACAGAAACACACAGGGACTTGGACTTCGCGCAGCAGTCGATTCAACTCACATCAGACTGGGCTCCGGCTCCGGCGACAAGCCGTGGGAGTGGGTAATACAGCAATCGCCTCCCGCCGCCTTGGCCTGGTAAAGCGCCTCATCGGCTAACGTCACCAGTAATGAGGGGGAAATATCTCGCCGCGCTCGCAAGGTCGCAATCCCCAGACTTAGGCTGATCTGCTTGCCGCGTTTCGCATATTCATGGGGGATCGCCAACTCTAGAATGCCCTGACGGATGCGTGCGGCAACGTGGAGGGCTCCCTCGGCAGACGTACTGGGCAAGATCACCGCAAATTCTTCACCGCCATAGCGGGTCGCCACATCCCCGCCACGATGGATCGCGGATTCCAACACACGGGCCACCGCCTGGAGGCAGCGATCGCCCGCGGGATGACCGTAGTGATCGTTATAGGGCTTGAAACTGTCGATATCGCACATCACCAGCGACAGCGGCTCGCTATTGCGGAAGGCTCGCCGCCATTCATCCCCGAGGGAGTCATCAAAGCGCCTGCGGTTGGACAATTGGGTGAGGGAATCGGTCATCACCATTTGCTGAAGTTGCTGGTTGGCGGCCTTCAGTTCAATCTGCAACTGTGCCTTTTCGATCAAGATTCGCACCCGACGACGCAAGACCTGCCAGTGAATCGGCTTGGTGATAAAATCAGTTGCCCCCGCATCAAAAGCGCGATTGACCGACCGAGGATCTTCCAGTCCTGTGATCATCAGCACAGGAATATGCTCCGTTGCAGGCATCTCCAACATTTGGGCACAACAATCAAAGCCATCCAGCTCAGGCATCATGGCATCGAGCAAAACTAAGTCCGGTGGGCAGCGGCGAAACTCAGCCAAACCGGCCACACCATTATCAGTCTCTACAACCTCACATCCTTCTTGCTCTAAAACACGCCGCAGCATGACCCGCGTCAGCCGGTCATCATCAGCAATCAATACTCGCCATGTCCTGCCCGAAGCAGGCCCTGAGTCAGCGGGATCAGGCATTAGAAGATCGAGCGCCCAAGGGCATAACATTTCCTAGCGTCATAGCTATAGGATGCCCGAGCCCTTTTTTCTCTGAACCCACCGTCCCGAGAATCATCACGGAACAGTCATACCAACACCGGGTGAGTGACCCTCACCCGTGACGTTAAATGACTGCGCCCAATGACTGCGCCCAATGACTGC
>CALIJJ010000307.1 GCA_938017515.1 uncultured Pseudanabaenaceae cyanobacterium | reverse complement strand
GTTGCCATTGTTCTCGTTTGGGAGTGCCCAAGCTGCTTTTGCTTTGGGGAGGAGGGCGATCGCCTTAATCCCCTCATCCGAAAACTCTGCAATACCGTCATTGTCGTTATCACCGACTACCCGGAAACGACTCTCGCCTGTATTGACACCTCTGCCATTGTTGTAGGCATAGCGATTATCAAAATCTGCACCATTCAGCTTGAGGTTAGCGCTGGTGTAGGGCTCCGTTGCGGGTTGCTGGAATTCAAGGCGATCCTTTAATGTGCCGGTCAGGCTCGTATTGCCCACATGGTCGTGGTTGGCTTTGGGGAAGAGGTAGTAAAGAGAAGGGTATTTGGCAAACCGAGGACAAAGTACATAGGCCAGTGTCAGAAACTGCTGCTCATCTCTTGCCCGTCGCGGTTTACCCAGATTGAAATAATTATTGCTTTCGAAGTCGCAATGAAGGTCGTTAATGGTGCTGCCCTGCTGATTCTGAGGGATGCCCAGAATGCCACCAGGATGATTGGCGAGTACGGTGTAAGGCTTAGGATCGGCAAAACCCATGGTTCGATCGCGGTCAATCTGCTGCTCTTTCTGAATCGCAGCAACTAACTCGCGAGTATCTGCAGCTGTTGGTAACGCATTTGCGATGACTTCGGCAGGAATAGCGCTGGGTGTATCACCTGCCTGGAAGACCCCTCCGTAAATGACATCTCCTGTCCCCGCCTGAATAACCTCGACATTCGTGCCTGAAATCTTAATTTCGCCGTTACTGTCGTCACCATCTCCCAGAGCATTCAGTCGTCTGTAGAGGGCTGTGGACTGGCCTCGACTAAGGGCCTTAGTTTCCCCGCTCTGATTTTCAATGTTGTACGCCAATATGCCGAGAGTACAGCTCGCCGTTTGTAGGGTTGTTCGATCCGCCAAACTGAGACCTGTGTCACCGGTGACGTCGTAGGTCTCGCCGTCATTCAACTTCTCGATGACCCGGCGCAGATTCGAGAAATCTCCCCACATCGTCAGGATGGGATAGGGGTGAGTGATTGGTCCAACTGTGGAATCAATCGCATCTGAGAACTTACTGCTATTAGCAGCATTGGACTGAGGACTATCCTGAAAAGCAGGAAATGCTCCCGCTAGGTCACCCGAGAAATAGGCCAGGTTACTCAGGGCAATCCGCAGCGGGCTGTCATCATCATTAACAGCCGTTGCAAAATTGGTATGGGCTGTGGTTAGCTGCGCAGTCGTGAGCTTCCCTGTCACAAGGGTATCGTCGGCATAGTTTGCCGCGCCAAAGGGGGCAAACTCCCAACCGTTTGTTCCTTGTCCCGTGAGGAAGTTCACATCAGGAACAATCTTTCCTTCAACTCGGTTGAATCTCTTGCTATCCCTGATTGAAACATTGGTGCCGGGATGGGCTGCAGACGCAAGACAGGCTGCGGGTGATCTGCCTTTGTCTAGAAGATAGTGATAGATTGCTGTGCTCTGAGCCGCTGCAGGATTATTACGCAGCGTCTTCCACTGCATTAGCTCACTCTGGCGATCGTCCATGGAGCTATTGACTGGCGTGGTGCCAGCAATTACCCCTGGATTAGCGGGAGGTGGATAGAGAGGATCAAAGGAATCAGGTATGCCATCAGGGCTGGATGCTCCCGTCTCATTATTGATTAGGTCAGGGCCTCTTTGCCAAGCATAGGCATTGCCTAGCTCCAGACGCTGACCCACAATGACCCGAACCCCTTGGGCCTTGGCACGCCGCTCCCAGTAACCATCTAAACCGTATCCTTCCTCATCGGTCGTGTTGGTTGCTAGGGGTACTTCACGACGCAAGGCATCGAAATTATCGCTGTCATTTTGCTTGACCGGAATCTCATTGGTCGCTGGGTCTACAATCGTCTCCGCATAATTATCCGTCTGAGGACCAGGTAAGCCTGTCTCACCGGATCGCAATGCAACAATAGGTGGCTCCTCGCTATAAACCGGCTTGGGTCCCCACCGATTGTCTGCACGATACGTGTCATCCACAAAGGGAGTTGGCTGGTACTCGTTATGTAAGCGCTTGGCTTCAACCCAAGCCTTTCCATCCCAAGCACCATCACGTCGATCAGCAGCACCTGCATCCGTCGTTGGTTCTGCTCCATCTCGGCGGCGGTTAATGCCCTCTGTTAGGAGAACCACCGGTTCCAATGCCAAGTTAATCGGCCCTGCATTTAGGTTTGTTGAATCATTCCCAGATTGCAACTCACCGTAGGATGGCCTGCCAGCCACGGCACCTTGTTCAAAGCCATACAGGTCAACACCTCCGTCGAAATTGTTGTCCCGTAGTGAACCAACGACGAATTGTCCCTGAAATGTTTGGTTGTTGTTGAGGGCAAATGCCTCTGGATTCTTGTCCTGCTGTTCAAGCAAGGACATCACCATCTCGGAGCTGTCTTCTGTGAAGACACAGGAAGTTGGCGCAGAGATGGGATAGAAGCCCAGGAGGCGATTGGAATTTGGAGTCGCTGTATCTCCCGTTGCATCATTACTGCGGACAAAGTAAGAGCCCGCAGTGTTCATAGCTCCGTTCCAGCGGAAAGCAGGACCCGGAAACACTTCCATGTCCGTGCGGAACCAGGCTCCCCATTTGTTCCCGAGGTTTGCCTGCTTGTCCTGCTGCATTTCTAGGGTCGCAACCGTTTGATTCGGGTTGTTAGGACCTGAGATTGCAAAGGCATGAACTTGGAAGGCTTTCCGCAACTGTGCTCCCGTTACATTCTGCCAACCCTGATAGGGAGAGCGGTCCTGGGTCGGACAGTTTGGATTTCCGGCTCCTCCAGTCAGGTTGATGGGGCCATTGCGAACAACAAGGTTCTCGGCTTTTGTCTCATCATCATCTTGAAGCGAAATGACGGTGCCATTATCATTTCCAGTGGTGCGATTCAGAATTGAATA
>CALIJJ010000306.1 GCA_938017515.1 uncultured Pseudanabaenaceae cyanobacterium | reverse complement strand
GGTCACGGAGGACCAACAAAATCCAGGTTCTGTCGCCACCTGGGCGGACCAATCGACCAATGGCAATAATGCTGCCCCCGCCGATCCTGCGGAAACCCCTGAATTGGTGAGTGTGGTTCCCGAACTTAACGGAGCAGCGGCGCTGCGGTTTAACGGTACGGACGATCAGCTTCAGCTCAACCGCACGATTCAAGACGACTTTTCCGTCTTTGCTGTATTCCGCACAGACCAAGTGCCGAGTGTTAACAGCGACGACTGGTTTTCTGGCTATGGCCTCGTCGATGCTGAAGTCTTTGGCGTTGTGGATGATTTCGGCTTGTCTGTTGCGGGCGGCAAGTTAGCGACGGGGGCAGGTAATCAACCGATCGATCAGGATCAAACGATCCTCTCCAATACCAACGTCAATAATGGTGCTGGGCAAATCGCTGGATTTACCCGTGTTCAATCAACAGGAGTCGTCAACCAGTTTCTGAATGGTGAACTCCAGGACACTTTTACAGGAAGCACCAATAGCCTTAATTCCGCTAACTTGCTTTTCCTGGGTGAGATTCAGGGCTTTGGCCAGCAATCCAACTTTGCCGGTGACATTGCCGAGGTTGTCGTCTTTAGCGATGACTTGAGTGACAGCGATCGCAACAAAGTCGAGTCTTACCTCGGTCTCAAGTACGGTGTTTCCCTCGCCAATGGTAATGACTATGTCGATTCTCAGGGACAGGTTCTCTGGGATGGCGATGGGACCTTTGCTGCCTACAACAATGATGTAGCAGGTATTGGTCAAGACGATGCGAGTGGTCTCAGCCAAACACGCAGTCGCAGTAGCAACAGCGATGCCATTGTGACCGTGGACAATGCCACTGATGTCACGAACGGCGAATTTTTGCTGCTCGGTAACGACAACGATGATAATGGAATCATTGAGACCACCGCCAATGGCCTACCAGGAGACATCAGCGAACGTCTCGATCGGGTTTGGCGTGTTGCTGAAACAGGAGATGTTGGCACTGTTGATCTTTCCTTTGACCTGTCATCAATTACGGTCTCAGGTACGCAACTCTCAGACTTTCAATTGCTGATTGACGGCGTTGACAATGACTTCAGTAATGGCGATACCCGAGCCGTCAGCGCCAGTGGCTTTGAAAACGGCATTGTGACGTTTACAGGGGTGGACCTTGCTGATGGCAATTTCCTCTCGTTGGCAACTCAGCGAGGAAATAACACAGCCCCTAGCCTCAGTGGTGATGCTGCCCTGGCTGCAGTCCCTGAAGATACGCTGAATCCTGCAGGGGCAACGGTGGATGCTCTATTCTCACCACTGTTCCAAGATAATGACTTGGATCCAAGCATCAGCGGCGTTGCCATCGTGTCTAATGCCGCTGATAGCACCACGGAAGGGACTTGGCAATATTCCACCGATAATGGTGCCAATTGGTTGCCGATTGGTGCAGTGACCGAAGCAGCAGCCCTCGCTTTAGCCGTTACAGCCAGACTTCGGTTTGTACCAGCACTGAACTACAACGGGACGCCGGGAGCAATCGCAGTTCGAGCCCTGGACGATACGTTTGCCGGTAATTTCTCAGCTCCCGGTGCCCCCCAAACGTTGGATGTGTCAGTGAATGGTGGCGCAACACCGATCGCTGCAACCCCCCGTCTCCTCACCACCAATGTGACGGCAGTTGCGGATGATCCCAGTGTTGCCAATGCCATTCCCGCTCAAAATGCGTCGGAAGGAACCCCGTTTCAGCTCGTTGTTCCCAGCAATACCTTTATTGATGGGGATGGTGACAGTAACTTGGCTTACAGTGCCAGCTTGGCCAGTGGTGCTCCCCTCCCGGCTTGGCTGACGTTTAACCCCGCAAGCCTTACCTTCAGCGGTACGCCGGGGGCCAGTGATGCGGCGAATTTGACCGTTCAACTGACGGCGACTGATAGCACTGGAGCGACGGGAAGCGATAGCTTTACGCTGGCGATCGCCGACACCCTGACGGAACCGACTACGCCACCCGTCGTGACCCCACCCGTCGTGACGCCTCCTGTGGTGACGCCTCCTGTGGTTACACCACCTGTTGTGACGCCACCGGTTACCCCCAATGAGACTTCCCGTGTCTCTTTCAGTTTGACCTCTGGGCAAACGCAGGCGGTGAATGAAGTGGTCGTGATTCAAATTGACAATCCCCAGGGCACTGTCAATGGTGTTGCACCCGGAACTGAGGGCTACAACGATGCTCTGATCCAGCAGGCGGAAGTCTTATTTTCCACGTTCCAGCAGGGTCGTTTTGACGGGCAGCCGCTTAGCCTCGATCGCAACCTTGAGGTGGAGGATGGCAATCTTCTCCAATTTGCTGTGATTGAAGGCGGTACGCTGGATACGTTGCGCAACGGCGGTCCCGGTACCTTGCGTCTGGCGACTGTAGAAGGCAGTGGGTCGCTGATTGATGCTAGTGATTTGGGTGCGAACGAAGCCCTGAACCTCACGGTTCCCTTGGGTGAAGGTGAAACGCCCATTGTGCTCAATGCAGCTGTTCTGAGTGATGCTTCAGACCCGGTGAGCGAAGCTCCCTTGGGAAGTGGCTTGCAGGGGGGCGCTGAATCGGAACTGCTTGATTTCCGAGGCTTGACAGGGACCCGAACAGCGACGTTCGATGTCTTCCGCGATGCTAATTATGACAATGTTGTTGGCTTCTACTTCATTGAAAATGAGCAGGGTCAAGTTAGAAATAGCGCGGGTGAACTGCTGAGTCCGGGTCAAGAAGGTTATCAGGATGCAGCCTTGGGCAATCGCTTGACTGATATTGCCCTGACTGGTAGGAATGGCTCGGTGACGACCTACAATGCAGAAATTGCCATGGGCCAATTGTTGGCTCCGTTCATTGTGGCAGATGGTGATATTGCATCACTGCTGGATGACACTCGGGCCAATGATCCGGCGGTATACTTCGCGCACCTCGGAGCCAATTCCGATGGAGCGGACCATGTACGTTTGTTTGGTGACAATACCTTTGGCTTTGAGGACCTCAAGGGAGGGGGCGATCGCGACTTTGACGATGTGGTCGTAAGCGCCAGGTTTAGCTAACCCTCGGGTCGCCTGATTTTGGCCCGTTTGATTAGTCCTTGTTCGACTAGTCCTTGTACCTAAGTCCAAGCCTCACGTTCCATCCCATGGACAGGTGAGGCTTGGACTTAATTGATTTTTGGGAGCGCCATTGGGGACTTCGGGCTGGGATGAGGGCTGTGTGATGGGTGTAGTTTTACCTAGGTACATTCCCTTGGGATATGAATAATTACCTTTAGAAAAAAGAAAAAAATACCCCTGCTTTTCCAGAAATAGAATTTTGTTTTTTGAAATAAATTATTAATTTCGCCATAGATTTGGTTTTGCTGATAAAGCTGCCCTTCAGCTTGCTCTTTCGCCTCCGCTTGCTCCTAAAAAATGTCAGTATATGTGCCGGTTTTTAATTTATTTTTTGGCGTAAAAATATCATTAAGAGTAAGGACTATTTTTTCTCTTGTTCTGGGTTTTCCCTCAACTTAATTTCTTTTTTACTGATTAAAACTAGAGATGAAAATCTCTCTATGTTGCAGACTTGTGAGTTCTATAGCCCTACCCCTTGCCACTCCTTCTCTCGAATTCTCGACTGGTGTATTCGATGGTGTTCGACATGATGTTGTATTTATTGACGCAGGTGTTGAGCGACCCGAACAGTTGCGGCAAGGTTTGGTCCAAGGCATTGAAACCTATGAACTCACGCCGCAAAAAGATGCGATCGCACAGATCACGGCAGTGCTGCAAGGCCGTACAGATATTGCCAATATTCACATTGTTTCCCACGGGGCACCGGGTTGCCTTTTCCTTGGCAAGGGTGAATTGAATCTGAGCAACGTAGAGCAATATTCTCCGCAGCTTAAGACCTGGTTTGGAACCGGGCTTGGGAGTGGGCAAGCCCTTCTTCTCTATGGTTGTAACGTGGCCGTTGGAGATGCGGGGGCAGAGTTTTTAGAAAAGCTGCACCGTCTCACTGGCGTTGAGATTTTTGCGTCTGCCACTCGTATTGGTTCTGCTCATCGAGGGGGCCATTGGGTACTGGAGAAGAGTCGGGGGCAACAGGGCAAAACAGCGGCGATCGCCTTCACGCCCCAGCTCCAAGCAACCTATCAGGGCGTCTTTACGATTCCGGTCAATTTCACTGCTGACCTGACCGAGGGCACTGAAGCTGATACGACGAACATTACGCTGACCGTCACCGCAGATGCTGCCGTAACGGGGGCTCAAACCGTCCGGCTCAATCTAGACGGCATCAGTAGCACGGCTACGGGCAGTGACTTCGATGGCCTAGTCGCGCAGATTACCATTCCCGATGGTGAAACTCAGGGCAGTCTGAGCATTACGGTCAAGGATGATGCCATTGTTGAGGGCCTAGAAACGGCAGAGTTTTTCATCAGTAGTCCGAGCGCGGGGATTGTTCTGGGAACGACCACCAGCGCCATCATCAATGTGATCGATGATGAGCAGTCCCAGGTGAACCTTTCCCTGGATACTTCGGCTGTAACGGTGAGCGAAGCCGGTACAACGGCGATTACGCTGACGGTTGAGGCAACCCAGGCGGTGCAAGGAGAGCAGACCGTTGATTTCAGTTTGACGGGGGATGCGGCGATCGCCGATTTCCTCGCAGAGAGTGGTTTCCCGACCACCCTGACAATCCCCAATGGCCAACGCAAGGGCGAGGTGTCCTTCAGCGTTGCGGACGATGCTCTGATTGAGGCACTGGAAACTGCCACCTTCACCATCAGCAATCCTTCCAGCGGCATTGTCCTGGGACCAGTCACCGAACAAAGCCTAGAGATTATCGACAATGATGCGGCGGGTTTTTCCGTCACGGAATCGGGTGGTTCCACGGCGGTTTCGGAGCCCAATACCACGGACAGCTTCGAGGTGGTGCTCACGGCTGAGCCTCTGAGCGATGTGGTGCTCACTGTCGGTAACAGTAATCCCCAGACCGCCACAGCCGATCAAACCCAGCTCACGTTCAATCCTGGCAACTGGGATACCCCCCAAACGGTTACCGTGACTGCGGTGGATGATGATCGGATTGATGGGCCACAGACCAGCACTGTTAGCTTGGCGATCGATCAGGCCAACAGCGCCGATCAGTTTGATGCGGTTGCTCCACAAACCCTAATCGTTAGCAGTGCTGATGATGACAGTGCAGGGATTACGTTGAGCGATGATAGTGGTCTGACGACGACAGAAGCAGGGGGCAGCGACAGCTTTGGCGTCAGGCTCACGAGTCAACCCACCAGCAACGTTACCCTGAGCTTTGCGAGCAACGATTTGGGCGAGGGCAATGTCACGCCTTCGGTGGTGTTCACGCCGACGGACTGGAATGTTGTTCAAACTGTGACGGTGACCGGGCAGGATGATGCCCTGGCAGATGGAAATGTTGGCTACAGCATTGCGACGACGGTTAGCAGTGGAGATGGCAACTATGATGGCTTGGCTGTGGGGGCGATCGCGGTCACCAACACAGACAACGATACGGCTGGATTTACGATCGCCAATGCCCCCGTCACCGTGGCAGAACCGGGCACCAACAGCAGCTTCAGTGTGGTGCTGGATGCCCAGCCAACCACCAATGTTGTTCTGCAACTGAGCAGCAGCGATTCCAGCGAGGCCAGTGTTCCGGCGACTGTTACCTTCACGCCTGCTGACTGGAATCAGCCCCAAACCATCGCCGTTAATGCTGTGGATGATGGCATTGTTGATGGAGCCCAGACGAGCCAAATTACGGTCAGCGTGGACGATGGCAGTAGTGATGATGCCTTTGATGCGATCGCCGATCAAACCGTCAACGTCACCACCAACGACGACGATGTCGCTGGTTTCAGCATTACCCCGGGCATTACCACTGTCAGCGAAACGGGCTCGACTGATAGTTTTGCTGTGGTGTTGGACAGTGAGCCCAGCAGTAATGTGGTGCTGAACGTCAGCAGTGGTGACCTGGGGGAAGCCACGGTTGCTCCCGCTGTTTTAACCTTTACGCCCAGCGATTGGGACCAGCCCCAATCCGTGGCCGTGACTGGTGTTGATGATGCGGTGGTTGATGGTGTTCAGAGTAGCCAAATCACCGTGGCTGTGGATGCTGCCAATAGTGACGATGTTTTTGATGGCTTGCCTGCCCAAACTCTGGCTGTCACCACGACCGATGATGAAGTAGCAGGCTTCACGTTGACGCCTGCCAATGGCAGTCTTGCCGTCACTGAAGCTGGGACAACCGATACGTTTTCGGTGGTCTTGAATGCTGAGCCGACGGGCAACGTTGCCTTAACCGTGAATAGCGGTGATGCCACTGAAGCTTCTGTTGATTTAACAACGCTGACCTTTACCCCTAGCGATTGGGATCAGGCCCAGACGGTGACTGTCACAGGGCAAGATGATTCGGTGGTCGATGGTGACCAGACGAGCCAAATCACTGTCAGTATCGATGCTGCTAATACTGTGGATGGCTATGACAATGTGAATGGCCAGTCCCTCACGGTGACGACGACAGACGATGAGGTGGCCGCTTTTACGGTCACCCAAAC
>CALIJJ010000305.1 GCA_938017515.1 uncultured Pseudanabaenaceae cyanobacterium | reverse complement strand
GTAGATAGACATTAATCTCCCGCTAACCGGGCTTCGACTTCGCTCAGCCCTCGGCTCTTAGTCATGTCAGGGGTTCGCTGGTTGAGCGGAGCCGAAACCAGCAAGGATGAAGGCTACGTTTAGTTCAGGCCACCTACTTAGATGATGTGCAACAAACAGCGAAGCTCCAAACGCTTCGCTACCCTGAATGAAAGCGTTCCGAATGGCTGCGAGAGCGCTCTTCTCTCGCCTGACGATTTCATTTTTGTCGTGAGCCGTGAGCGTATCGTCTCAAAACCTCGTCATAGAGCGCTTCAAGCTGAGGCGTATTCTTGGCTAGGTCAAAATTTTCGGCAATGTGCTGCTGCCCCGCGACCGCCATCTTCCCCCACAGTTCCCCATCATCCAACAAACGATGCAGCGCCTTCCCCAGCGCCTCCACATCCTTCTCCGGTGCCAACAGCCCCGTCTTCCCATGGCGCACCACCTCCGGCACGCCTCCCGACGCAAAACTCACCACCGGCAGACCCATTGCCTGGGCCTCCGCAAACACCATCCCCAACCCCTCAATGTCCCGCTGCTCTGTCACCTGGCTCGGCACACAAAAAATCCGTGCCCGATTCATCCAATCCCGCACCACGGCGCTAGGCTGAGCCCCCAAGAACTCCACAGAACAGCGACTGGCCTGGGCCTGCTGCTCCAGTTGCGATCGCAAGGGACCATCCCCAATGACAACCATCCGCACATCGGGATGCAAAGACTGAACCGACGCCATGGCCGACAGCAGCGAAGCACAGCCTTTCTTCGCCACCAGACGCCCCACAAACAGCACAACCCGTTCCCGCTGAATGGTTGGGTCCGGCTCAAATTTGCTGCGATCGATGCCGATGTAGTGGACCTGGATTTTGTCGTCGGGGCAACCCTGGGCAACCAGCTGTTGACGAATGCAGTCCGACACCGCGATGATTTGAGCGGATTGGGCAAAGAGTTGCGATCGCTGCTCCACGTACCGCCGCTTATAAAACGTGCCGCGATGATACAGCAACTGATGGAGCTGTGACCCGAAATGATGCCCTGCCCTAGCCTGCTCTGGCGTGAGACTCAGAGTTGCATCGTAACCATGGAATGTGACGATTAGTGGTGTTTGCAACTGCTGGGCGAGGTGGCTTGCAAAGATGCCGTCTGGACCAAAGTGGGCATGGATGAGGCGGGGAGATTGTGCCTGCAATGCCTTCAGGAAGTTGCGCGGGATCCGTTTGAGTAGGCGAAAGGCTGTCTTGCTCGCCTGGGGCCAGCGAACCTGGTTTTCCAGGAGATGCAGGCGATCGCTGTCTAGCTCAATCCCCGGTTGTTGCGCCGTAACGCCCACATAGTGACCCCGATAGCGGGCCATGGCTTCCACCTGGGCCGGGATAAAGGTTTCAGAGTAGGGCAGGAGGCGATCGCGATAGATCAGGACAGGTTGTTTAGGGGGAGGATTGGGTTCGGTGGTACTTGCTCCGGCGGCATGGTGATGGGCTGTGGTCATGATGTGGAGCGTCCCAGGCGCTGGCTCCAATAGTAGAAGGGACTGATGAGGCTCGCCTTCAGAAATTCCTGCTCCGAGGCTGCCACAACGTCAGTCTTGACGACGGCACCGTATTGGAAATGATGTTTGATCAGTTTGCGCAGGTCGTTGCAGAAGTACAGCACGGTCATCAGCGGATGTAGCCAAATCGCAAAGCCCAGCATTCTGGTGTAATAACGACCTAGACCAACGCCTTGGAAAAATCGCTTGAGATAATCCCGCTCAAACCGCCACTGGGGAATGAGGTGATTGATGTGCATCTCGGGATTGAACCAGATTTCCCAGCCTGCTCGCTTCATATGGGACAGGGCTTCGATATCTTCTCCCTTGGCAGCTAGCCCTTTGCCGATGGGGCCGCTGAGGAAGAGCTTTTTGGGCACTGTGTCGAGCCAAGCCTGCCGATGAATCACGAGGCCCGCCCCCGGGGGGAGAACGCGTTTGCGGGCATAGAGCCCTTCGGTGAAGCAGACGGGATGGCTACGCTCAATCACGGGGAGGAAATGGGCAATGCGATCGAAATTTGCGGGAGGCGTTACCTCAAACTGACCGTGAATTTGGCTGCCGTAGGCGCCTGCCTTGGGATTCTCTTGGCCAAAGGCATAGCAAGCGGCGACCCAATCGGATTCGGGAATATTGTCATCATCGAGGAAGCCCACCCAGTCACCCTGGGCTTCGCGCATGGCGCGTTGGCGGGCAAAGACAGCCCCTTGTTGAGATTCGACGCAATAGCGCAAGGGGGAGCGTAGTGGCCAATCGACCTGGAACTGCTGCACGACTTCGGCGGTGTTGTCGGTGCTGCAATTATCGACAATCAGGACTTCCCAGTGGAAAGCTTCGACGCCGGTTTGGGCTCGCAGTGCTTCGAGCATCTTCGGGAGACGTTCGGCTGCATTGTAGGTCCGAATTGCGACGGTAAACTGGGGTGACGGAGAGGCAATGGCAACCATCAGGGTTTCGGCGAGTGGGATGGGACGGGGGGATGGGCGGCGATTGGCGAAGGCTGGGCTGCCTTGCTTAGAGGTGAGGCCATCGCATGAAAATTTGGAGAATGCTAACGTTTGGACGATTCTGCGTTTGACTCTAGCTTCAGGATGCCCAACTCACGGGCCAGGATAGAGCCCAAGCGCAAGGGGATTTTAAGCAATAGGATGCTTGAGGCGACTCCACTCAATACACGAGATAATGGTGAGCAAGAATGACGTAGGAGGCTCAGCGATGAATCGCGTTTTAGTCGATGCACAGGAGACAGGGCCTCAAGAGAAGCCGCTCTCGAATGTTGCTTCTGCTGGGGATGGTGAGCATCAAGGACTGGATTTAAGCCAGAAGCGATCGCAGCTTGAGGCCTTATTCGCTGAGATGGACTGTGCCTTGATTGCCTATTCCGGCGGCATTGACAGTACGTTGGTGGCGAAGGTGGCTGGGGATGTGCTGGGCGATCGCGCCCTGGCGATTACGGCCGTTTCCCCCTCGTTGCTGCCAGAAGACC
Organism: uncultured Pseudanabaenaceae cyanobacterium; assembly: GCA_938017515.1. Classification (GTDB taxonomy): domain Bacteria; phylum Cyanobacteriota; class Cyanobacteriia; order PCC-9006; family JAAUQQ01; genus JAAUOP01. Next base: position 10,892 of record CALIJJ010000305.1, on the reverse strand, counting down.
TGGAGGATGCGAAAACCCAAGCCGCAGAATTGGGCCTACGCCATGAGTTGGTCCAAACCCACGAAATGGACAACCCCAACTACACCAGCAATCCGATTAACCGTTGCTATTTTTGTAAAAGTGAACTCCACGACACCCTCAAGCCCCTCGCGCTCGAACGGGGCTATCCCTACGTGGTTGATGGCGTCAATGCCGATGATTTGAAAGATTATCGTCCGGGGATTCAGGCCGCGAAGGAGCGTGGTGCGAGGTCGCCCCTGGCGGAGGTGGGCATCAGCAAGCTAGAGGTGCGGCAGCTCTCCAAAGAACTGGGTCTACCCTGGTGGAATAAGCCTGCTCAGCCCTGTCTATCGTCGAGGTTTCCCTACGGTGAGTTGATCACTGTGGAAAAACTCCAGCGAGTGGGGCGTGCCGAGCAGCATTTGCGGAAATTGGGGTGGTCCACGGTGCGGGTGCGATCGGAGGGAGACACCGCTCGCATTGAGCTACCGGCAGACCAAATCCAGGACTTTGTTGCCCATACAAACATGCCGACCCTGGTCTCGGCCTTTCTAGACTATGGTTTTCTGTTTGTGACCCTGGACCTAGAAGGCTTCCAGAGCGGCAAGCTCAATCGTGTTCTGCAACCCCGTGACTTGCAAGCCCAAGGTCTGTAGGACGTCCTGAACTGACTGCTCCTTTATTCTGAACTTACTGCTCCTGTACCAGGCGCAGGTAGTTTTGCTTGAGTTGAATATTGGCCTGGGCCATGCTGTCGCTCATGGCCTTTTCCACATCGCTCATTTCCTGCCAAAAGATGGCGGAACGTCGGGAAATCATCAGTTCTTCCCAAAGTTGCTTCAGCAATTCGGCATGGTCTCCGTTCTCGGCTTTGATTTGTTGATAGAGCGCTTCGAATTGTTCCTTCGCCTGGGGATGGCTACTGACCTCCTTGGTCAAAGTTGTCGCTTGTTTGAGTCGGGAGGATTGATGGTCCAATGTGTCCTGGACCTTTTGGGACGGTTGGTCCTCGTCTTCGGAAGACCTTGGCTCCGGTAAGTCTTGACTGGATGATGGGCTCATCACAAACCTCCAATAATCGCCGTGGCGACGCTGTCTCAATCGGAGAAAACCGCAGATAAACGATTTCTCTCTCCTTCAGTTATAACCTCGACCGAGGGGCTTGCTCTATCTCAGGGGGTCTATGCCACAATGCGCGGGTAGATCTCATGGCTGCGAGAACGTGCATGGTGGGTGAGGGATTGACCGGCTGGATCACCAATACGATGGATGCCATTGGCTATTGGGGTATTGGTGCGTTGATGTTTGCCGAAAATCTATTTCCCCCGATTCCTTCGGAGCTGATCATGCCCCTGGCTGGGTTTAATATTGCCCAGGGTCGTATGGCTTGGCTGCCTGCTGTCGTTGCGGGGGTGGCGGGTACGGTTTTGGGGGCACTGCCCTGGTATTACCTGGGGTCCGTATTCAATGAAAAGCGTCTAGCGACCGGGGCCGATCGCTATGGCAAATGGCTCGGTATCGCTGGGGAAGATATTTTTAAGTCGGTGGCCTGGTTCCAGCGCCATGGTACGAAGGCTGTTTTGTTGGGGCGTCTGGTGCCGGGGATTCGGACTTTGATCTCGCTGCCGGCTGGCATCGAAGGCATGCCGCTGCCGCAGTTTTTGTTCTATTCCACCTTGGGTAGTGCGCTCTGGGTCATTTTCCTGACGGCCTTGGGATATTGGCTGGGTGATAATTACGCGACGGTGGCCACCTATTTAGCCCCTTGGTCAAAAATTATTTTGGGCGGTTGTTTGGCTGGGGTCGCGGTTTGGCTGATTCGCAAACAGTGGGAAAAACGCCGCCAAGCTTAACGTTCTCCACTAGAATCAGGCTTGATTCAACACTAAGCATTTCTAAAGGGGGCTTCTGTCATGTTTAAGTTTTCCGGTACCCGACCCGACACCCTCGGTGTGAAGGCGGGCCAGCTCGCTGCCGTACCGAGTTCCCCTAATTGTGTTTCGAGTCAGGCGCCTGAGGCGGATGCGGAACATTACATTGCACCGTTGAAGTTCAGCGGCAGTGCGGGGGAGGCGATCGCCAAAGTCAAATCGATTGTGACCGGCATGGAACGCACCGAAATCATCACGGAAGACTCCAGCTACCTCTACGCCGAGTTCACCACCAAACTCATGGGCTATGTGGATGATGTGGAGTTCTACGCTGATGAGGCTGCGAAGACCCTGCATGTGCGCTCGGCTTCACGCTTGGGTAAATCTGACTTGGGCCTCAACCGTCAGCGTGTTGAGAGTATTCGCGCTCAGTTCGCTGCCTAGGTTGAGCGTGCTGAGGTGATTGCCCACCCCCCAGCTTCCCGTAGGGGCAGGTTTCGCAGGTCGTTTCGCAGGCCGTTTCGTAGATCTAGATCAATGATCGGTTTGACGCAGCGACCCCAGGCAAAACCTGCCCCGCCCGAAGGGGGTGTTGTTGGGTCAAAATCTTCTTGGGTCCTTGGACCAGTTGCATTTTCTGTAACTGTTGCCATAATGGCGAACGGCCTATGACAAGTTGGAACCACAGAAGAAGCGTGCACTTGTCCGGTCACTTGTTAGGGGTGTGTGTCCCTATTCCTGGAAAACACGCTTCCACATCAAGCGTCCGTCACTCACCTGCGTGAGGAGCCATCCACTATGTTGCTATTTCCCCGTTTTTCGATGTCTTTGATTGCGTTGCCGACCCCCGTTGCCCAGCGTTGGTTCACCGCTGCCGCTGCGGTGATGCTGAGCCTTCCCCTCGCGGCAACGCCCGCCACGACCCAGGAATTGGAGCAAACGCTGCTCCGAACCCTTACGGTGACAGGACAGGGTGAGGAATTTGTCGCCACCAGTAAGGCTCAAATTAATTTGGGCATTGAGGTGCAGGCGAAGACCGCCGATGCTGCACAGACCGATGCAGCGCAGCGCTCGAATGCAGTGGTCAAATTCTTGAAAGACCGCAAGGTGGAGAAGCTGAAAACGACGGGGATTAGCCTCAACCCGCGCTACAAGTATGACGATGGCCGCCAGATCCTCGTGGGATACACAGCGGCCAACACCGTTAGTTTTCGTGTTCCGAATCGGGATGCGGGGCAAATCATGGATCGGGCGGTGAAGGCAGGCGCAACTCGCATCAGTGGCATTAGCTTTGTGGCGGAAGATGCGGCGATCGCAACGGCCCAAAAGCAAGCCCTACGGGAGGCCACCGACGATGCCCAGGCCCAGGCCGATGCAGTACTCGATGCCCTCAATCTCAGCGACAAAGAAATTATCAGCATCGAAATTAATGGAGCACGTCCCCCCCAGCCCGTGCCCATGCCCATGGCCCAGCGCTCGTTTGCCGTAGAGGCAGACTCAGCGCCCACAACCCCTGTGGTTGGAGGGGAGCAGCAGGTCAACGCATCCGTTACGCTCCAAATTCGCTATTGAGATGATTGACTGAGGATTGACTGGGGGGATGCGGGAGTGCCCCTAAAACTCTTCGTAACCGCCACCGCCGCCACCACCGCCCATGCCATTGGCGGCAGCCTCGGTGTCTCGTCGAGAACCGAGCAAATCCATCCGATTGACGCGGACCACCGGACTACTCCGTTGTGCACCCGTGTTGCGATCCTGCCAACTCTCAAACTTTAAATTGCCGCTGATACCAATTAAGCTACCCTTACGAACATAGTCTGCTGCAACTTGGGCCGTGCGACCCCAAATTTCCAAACGGAACCAGTCGGGCTCATCGTTATTGCGTGTGGGACGGTTCACGGCCAGTGAGAGGTTACAGACCACGCTGCCAGACTCGAAATAGCGGACGTCCGGATCACCGCCGACGCGGCCAACTAAGTTAACAATATTGAGGCTCATGGGACTTCTTCCTCGCTTCGTCCCTATCTTCGCTGAAATTTGTTCCATTGTGGGGATAAGACCCTTGTTTCATCACGCTAATTAACACGGAGTCATTGCTCCTCAACGCAGGAAAAAGGCCGATACGTGTTACCAAAGATACCCCCGACCTCCCCTGCATAAAGTTGGTGTCAAGCCAGTGATATTCAGGCCTCTCAATTACAGTTTTTCTGTAGGGTCTGTAGCCAATTGTCTAGACGCTAGCGATTGAACGTAATAGAATTCACAACCAAGCAAGATAGCTGAAAGAAACTTATTCCAGTGGAATTTGTTCTACGCTAAGAATGCCTTGCTGATCACTCACCACACACTAGCTAGGGAGCGGACCATCCGTGGCCATTTGGAAACGTTTATCACTGAACCGCGATATTGGCATCGATTTGGGCACGGCTAACACGCTGGTGTATGTCTCAGGCAAAGGCATTGTTTTGCAAGAGCCGTCGGTGGTCGCGATCGACAAAAAGACCAATGCTCCCTTGGCTGTGGGTGATGATGCGAAGAAAATGCTGGGCCGCACCCCGGATAGCATTACGGCACTGCGCCCGCTACGGGATGGTGTCATCGCGGATTTTGATACGGCTGAGATGATGCTAAAGCGCTTTATCGAGCGCGTCGATGAAGGCCAGGGTCTGATTCGTCCTCGGGTGGTGATTGGTATTCCCAGTGGTGTGACTGGTGTTGAGCGCCGCGCTGTGATGGAAGCTGCTTCCCAAGCCGGAGCCCGTGAGGTTTATCTCATCGATGAGCCTGTGGCTGCGGCGATTGGTGCAGGTCTGCCGGTGGCAGAGCCCACTGGCAACATGATTATTGATATTGGCGGTGGCACAACGGAAGTGGCCGTCATGAGTTTGCAGGGTATTGTGCTGAGCCAGTCTGTCCGTGTGGCCGGAGACGAGCTGAGTGAGTCCATCACCCAGTACATGAAAAAGGTTCACAATCTGATCATTGGTGAACGGACTGCCGAGGAAATCAAGATTCAGATCGGTTCGGCCTATCCCTCCCCTGAGGCCGATGAGGCATCCCTAGAGGTGCGCGGTCTTCACATGCTCTCTGGTCTACCTCGCACCGTGGTTGTGAAAGGGCCTGAGATTCGCGAAAGTATGTCCGAACCCCTTTCCGTCATTGTGGAATCGGTGAAGCGTACGTTGGAATCCACCAAGCCTGAGTTGGCGGCAGATATCATCGATCGCGGCATCATGTTGGCGGGGGGCGGTGCTTTGCTCAAGGGCATTGATACGCTGATCAGCCATGAAACCGGTATTGTGACCCATGTGGCTGCTGACCCACTGAGTTGTGTCGTGCTTGGAACGGGGCGTGTCCTTGAGAACTTTAAGGAACTCGATCGCGTCTTCAGCTCCCATAGTCGTATGTAACCGGTCTTGCATCCCTCTGGGGCGACCCATCGCTCGGATGTAGAATATTCCAGAAATGGCTTAGAACAGCGGCGGGGCCGTGGGGAATTAGGGAGTTTATGCTGAACCAGTGGTGGAACCAGTACTGGACGAGGTTTTTGCTGGTTGGTGCTGTCATAGGTGTTGCCTGGGGCCTCAGCCAGACTCAAGGTGCTGTTCTGGAGGAGATGTATTTTTATCTGACGCGTCCCCTCCAGTTCAGAACCCGTCGTCCGCCCGACTGGCTTTCGAGTGCCCGTGTCCTGGAATTGCAGGAGCGTTTGCTAGAGGCTGAGGCTCAAAATGCCCGCCTGCAAGATTTGCTGACAACCGTTGAAGCACGAGAGAAGAAGGGAGAAATCCTGATTCCTGCGCCTATCATTGGTCGTTCGGCGGACCAGTGGTGGCAGCAGATCCGCTTGGGCCGGGGCCAGCGACACGGTATCGATCGAGGGGCTGCGGTGACTGCGGCTGGAGGGCTCGTGGGCTATGTCGTGCAATCGACCTCTAATACAAGCAAAGTTCTTTTGATTAGCGACCCAAGCAGCAGCGTGGGAGCGATGGTGGTGCGTAATCGAAGCCAAGGCTATATCCGCGGTAAGGCCACGGATCAGGTGGAAATGAGCTTCTTTGATAAGGATCCGGGGGTGAAAGTTGGGGATGTTATTGTCACCTCTGCATCCAGCACGCTTTTCTTGCCGGGTATTCCCGTTGGAATCGTTAAAGAAGTGCAGCCCAATGCGAGTCCTGTGCCGAAGGCCATCATTCAGCTCAATGCGCCCGTGGGGCGTCTGGAGTGGGTCACGGTTTCTCCGCCCCGGTCGTTTTCGTCGCCTGAACCGTCATCTCAGCCAGCGGCTGCGCCCAAGCAGTAGTTGCGGCTGCGCCTAAACAGGCGCTGAGGTTGAATGGTATTGCGTGCGTTTTTTTTAAGGAGATCCAGAACAAGATCCAGTGTTACTGCGAAATTTTCGGTTACCTAAGTTTCTCCAGCCTCGGCCCCCCATCCTCAATTGGATGATTATTGGTGGGTCCGTCCTCGCGCTGATGATGATCTTGCCCATGAGCTTACCGGGCACGCAAATTGCGGGGGTGGGGGCAAACTGGCCTTTGATTTGGGTTGTGGCTTGGAGTCTGCGTCGTAATGTCCTTGAAGGGGCTCTGGCCGGTATTGTTCTGGGGCTACTGCAAGATGCGATGACAGGTCCTAGTCCAACGCATATTTTGAGCTTGGCTATTGTCGGGGCCCTGACAGCCCTGCTTCAGAAGCAACGCTATATCCAGGAAGACTTTATCTCGGTCGCGCTGATTGTCTTCGGTATGGCGATTTTGTCAGAAACGATTGTGGCGCTACAGCTAACGTTCATTGCCCAAGATACAAGTTGGACGGATTTAGCAGGTATCAATTCTGAGGTGGGTGAGTTCTCCCTCGGCGATAGTTTGATTGATGCAGAGGTGGGTAGTTCTGGTACGGAACAGGTGATTCGTGCGGGCTATACACCGGGTGAGATTTGGACCCGGCACCAGCGTATTGCCTTAAGTTCTGCCATCGTCAGTAGCTTGTGGGGGCCCGTAATTTCATTCCCTCTCAATACTTGGTGGGAATGGTTTACGCGTTATGAGGAGAATGCCCGTTAGGGCCTGACTGAATCTGTCCTAGTTTAAGGCGTAGGCCGAGGCTTCAATGCTGCGTACGACTTCTTGGGCGAAGCCAAGCAAATTGTGGCGAATCGCGTCGGGCTTTAGATCTTCGAGATAGGTTCGGCTGCGGATGCCACAGGTGAGGGCGATCGCTGGAACGCCCAAGCGTTGCGCCGCAACGACATCTGCCTCGGTATCGCCAACCATGCACTGCTGGGTCGGTGTGCCATGCTCTTCCACCGCCTGGCTCAACAAGCTAGTTTTCAGGTCGGTGTAGTTTTGGTAGGCTGCTTGGGCGTCGTTGGTGCCGTAGATGCCTGCGAAGGCGGACTGAAGGCCATGCTTCTCAAGAAAATCGCGAACCTGGGCTTCACAGCGCAGGGTCACTAGTACCAGTTTGATGTTGCGTTGCTGCAACATATCCAGGGCCCAAGACACTTGAGGCTGGGGGACATCACGCCGAAGCAGGGCAGGGCAACAGTTGACCAGCTCTTTGACGGTTTCAAGAAAAAACTCGACCTGTTCCTCTCTGAGACCAGAGCGAGCAGCAATCTCGACGTCAGGAATGCGCACCTGCTTCATTTGCCAGAACTCCGCTTTGCTCAAGGGAGTGAGGTTGAGGGATTGCCCTTGGCGCTCGAAATGCTTCCGGGTCCGAGCCAATGCCAGGCGATAGGTGCTGTGGTAACGCCCTGAAACATCGACGATTGGCCCATCGAAATCGCAAAAGACTGTCATTTCAGCCTGTGCCGCAGGCAAAGATGCCGGAACCTTGTTCTGGAAACGCTGTACCAAGCTCAGGGAGCGGCGGTTAAGCAAGTCTAGAGGCATTAGACGCACAGGCAGGGAAGGTAACGACTTTAACTTTTCTTAATATACCAAGCGTGCTCTACTCCTGTCATGAGTATTTAGACCGGCTAGGCTTGTCTTGCAGGGGCTTGCAATGGTGTGCTGGCTGACACAAACAATTTCTTTTACTGTTTTGTCAAGGCCACCGTGGGGAATCCTAGGCAAAATGGCAAAAATAAGGTAATAATAGACCCAGCAGAACATCGAGTTACGCCTCACTCAACGTGGATTACTATCCAGTTTGCGTTTCAGGAGGCTGGGTTCTGTGGGTGAAAAGGGTGATTCAGCCGATTCAGCCGTTGTCTGAGAGCATGCCCGAGTGACTTGACGGGTCAAAGCGCTCTAAGATTCGGACCCCTATTGTTAAGCTTCCACACTGCTTTCGTTGCCGATTAGGAATCTGTGGAGATCCCGGTGATGTGCGTTATGTGTGGCACATTCATTTCGTATGTATCTGAGTGGTTCCTAAGCGAAGGGTTACGGCGGCATATCGGGTTGCGCAGCGCCCTCCGTACCAAATGTTGAATTTTCTAATTACTTTATGCATGACAAATTCTCTGGGGAGAACCTCTTCGACCTAGATTCCCTGGCAAAAGGACATTGGCGCTCTCGGATCAATGCTTTTAAGCGTGAGCTGAAAGCTTCCCAAGGCCGTCCTGTGATGTCCACTCTGAATTCAAGACGCCGCTACAATACGCGTCGCCGTCCGGCGCGTGTTGCCCATTCTCTCCCCTAGGAGAGCCGTTCTGGGACGCTTTGGTTGATTGGCTCAATGGTTGAGTCTGTTGTAAGTCCCAGCCTCTGCGTTCAATCGCCTGAGATTACCGCAATCTTTTCCTTATCCTGCAATGCCTTCTACGAAGGGTCGAAAGACAGAAGCCAGTGCAGGGTTTGCAACCACTAGGGTTGGATAGGAAAGGGTGCGGTAATTGTTTTTGGGAATGAGTGGAAAGATCTTGCCCTGAGTGAGTGGAATCCACGTTGCACCGGCGGCCTGGGCGATCGCCCAAACGGCGGCAATATCCCAGATTTTTGGAGTTGCTTCTACACCACCGAGCGTAGCGCCCATTGCAATCGTTAGGATGTTATACGTTGATGCGCCAAGCATACGAATCTTGCAGGGAAATTTTTGGCTGCGTATTTCATCCCGTTGCAAATTGGCGATGCTGCGGGTGCAAAAGCTGAAGAGGTGGCTGGGAGTGAGATCTGCAGTGTCGATCTGGATGGGGTTGCCATTGCAATAGGCTCCGGTTGGCCCCTGTTGGGCAGTGGGTAATGGGCTGTCTGCATACCAATAGCCGTAAAAGGCTTGCTGAAGCGGTGGAATGAAGACGTAGCCAAAAACAGGTGTGCCCTGGTACAAAAGTCCTAGGGAGATACCCCAGATGGGAATGCCCCGCGTGAAGTCCGTTGTGCCATCAATGGGGTCAATGATCCAGCACCAGTCTGTTGCCGGGAACGTATGCCCGTCGGCTCCGGTGCTGCTTTCTTCGCTGAGAATGCCGTGCTCTGGGAATGTCGCCGCGATCGCCCGACAAATTTCTCCATCCGCCCACTCGTCTGCCCGGGTCACTAGGCTGCCATCGCTTTTCTCATCGGCGCTCACCTGGCCGAAGTCCTTGAGAAGCTGAAGGCCGATGCGATCGCAGGTCGTCTGGCAAAAATCCAGTACATCGCCCCAGAATTGTTCGACTTGCGTCACGGCTTGAGCCCTACAGAAAGAAAAGGTCAGAAAGAAAAGGTGGGCCATCGCAATGAAGATGCCTCACCTATTGTAGAAGTTCGTGTGTGTCGGAGTTCGTGCTGGCCGAAGTCAGTCCATCTCTCCTTCTAGGGCGGCGGCGATCGCATCCTTGGCGGTCATCTGAAATTCATGCACATTGACACGGTTGAGAAGTGCAATGGCAACCAACATGCCAACAGCTTGCGAAAGGAAAACCAGTCCGTAGGCCGGTAATAGCTGGTCGTCGGCAATGGGTTGGCCACCAGAAAACAGTTTCATCATTGTTTTGCCGAAGTCTAAAACGCCGCCACCGAGCACCGTGGCGCTACCGCGAGCGATGGCCTGGGCCAGTCCCCAGGCTCCAATGAATGTTCCAGCCGTCGCGGTGGCAGTGAGGTCCAGCATCAAAATAATCGACCCCGTGGTCAGTACGCCTGAAGCAAGGCCAAACAGCAACACGGTGCTGAGTAGAACTGTCGGATTTCCCGTCGCTCCAGCACAGGTGATCAGGATGAGACAGACGGCGGCACCGAGGCAACCCAGTTTAATCGTGCGCTTTTTTCCCAAGCGGGGGGCCAGTAGAAAGCCGGTGACAATGATGCCACCGAGGGTGCCCAGGGCGAAGAAGGCGTTAATTTGGGTCGTTTCGGAGATTTTCATGCCAAAGACCTGACCACCGTAGGGTTCCAGGACGGCGTCTTGCATGAAGAGGCTAAGGCTGAGGACGAGCAAAAAGACGAAAAACAGACCTGTTTGGCGACTGGCGGTGAGGACGCGTAGGGCTTGGCGGAAGGTGATGCCGTCTTCGCGTTGGCCGTCTTGGCTGCGGTGGCGAGATTGATGGCTCAGGCGAGAGTACTTTTTTTCGATGCCGAGGGTGCTGGCGATCGCCAACCCACAAACAATTAATGGCGCGACGATAAACAGGCGATTGATGGATAACTTCAGCTCCTCCAGGCTGGGGGCATCTCCCAATTGGCTCAACGTGATTACGGTAATGGCCACGCCGGTCAGAATGCCCACCATCAACATGCCCCAGCCGATGCCCACCAGTTTAGGGCGGGTCTCTTCGTCGGAGACATCGACCATGAGGGCGGTGAATGGGGTCGAGGTGGCGCTGAGGGCGAGGCCGTAGGCCGCAAACACCAGACCGAGTAGGCCAACCCAGGGGTAGGCCGCACTGCCCCAGCCGGAGGTTTCTACGATGGCTCCGATTTGCCAGACAACCTGAACTGCGGTGAATGCGAGGACGGCGACGGAGAGAATGCCGCACCAAATATAGCCACTGCGGTGGTAGCCGAGGACAGGTTTGGAATCGGACATTTGGCCAAACCAGATGCGGGCGGGGGCCATGAACTGATGCACGGCGATCGCCCCAGC
>CALIJJ010000304.1 GCA_938017515.1 uncultured Pseudanabaenaceae cyanobacterium | reverse complement strand
GTAGACAATGGACGCTGGCAAGAGGTCTGCCACAGCCGCTTTGAGAACCGCTTTCTCTTGAACGCCGGATAGCTTGAACTCAGGTGGAATTTGCATGCTCAGCTCGACAATGCGCTGATCAAAGAGGGGCGATCGCCCCTGTAAACCAGCCGCCTGCGTCAAATTGCTCACCTTGGTCAGGATATGGTCTGCCCCTTTGAACTTGATGTTCAGCGCCATCAAACGATTCAAATAACTGGCTTGGGCGTTGAGGTCATCGGTGAAGACAGAAGGCTCCTGTCGCACCGCGTTCCAGATTTCGGGTTTGAGCAGTTCTGACAACTCTGCGGCACATTTTTTGTAAGACAGCAAATAGGCCTGAAGTGAACCCTGGGAACAGCCTTCCGAAGGCCCGTTTCTCTGAGCTGTCCTGTCTCCCTGAATTGCCCCATACAACTGATTCAACAGCATGGGTTGATTCTTGGGCCCACCAAAACAGGGATCGCCGCCTTCGCCATTGAGAATCGTACCGACCGATTCCTTGGCGAGTTGCCCTAGCAGCAAGTTCGGTACCGTCAGTGGGTCACCAATGGGGTCATCCAACCAGGCCAACGCTTCTGGCAACTGCTCCCACATTTGCTGAAACGTCACCTCCAGAATATGGTGCTTCGTTTCGCAATGCTTCGCGACCAATCCCGAGAATTCCAGCTCATTGGGACAGTCCTCACCAAAGTGAATCGAGTAGGTGTGAATTGGTGCGTTGTGGCGTTGGGCTGCAAGGGCGGTGACGCAGCTAGAATCTAGGCCACCGGACAGGAAAATACCCACTGGCTCTTGCTCCGGAAGACATTCCCCCACAACTTGTTCCAGCAGGGTGCGGAGCTGTTGAGCATGGGATTGAAGGGAGGATTGGGGGGGAGCTTCCACGACACCTCCAGCTTCCACGACACCTCCAGGGAGTTGCCAGTAGAACTGATGCTTCTGCTCTGGAACGGATAAAACGGCTCCTGGTCGTAGCTCACGCACACCCTGCCAGAGTGTTTGTTCACCGGGGACATAGGCACAGGCTAAGTAATCTCTCAGGGCAATGGGGTCGAGGGTTTTGTCGTGATGGGGATTGAGCGATCGCAAGCTAGGCGCGATCCAGCGGATTGAACGGTTCGTTGAATCCGCAGTTGTGTAGTAAAGCGTTCGTCCCCCCTTGCGATCGCGCCCCAGCCACAATTGCTGTTCCGCTCGATCCCAAACCGCCAAGCCAAAATCTCCCACGAGCTGGGCAAAGGTTTCGACACCCCAGTGCTCCCAGGCGAGGGCGACCCATTCACGATCGGATTTGGGTAAAACAGCAAGCTTCTCTGCCAAGGGCCATAGCGCTTGATGATTACTCAGCCATACTTCTCCGATGATGACGAAGCGTTGGGAAGGACTAAGGGCCAGTGGGAGGGCTGATGACGAACCACCAATCAGGGCAATTGTCTCATCCTGCCATGCTATTTCCGTGAGCGCATCAACCCTGCCATAGGCAAGCTTCCAGGTCTGCGGAACAACAAATTGAGCTCGACGTGTTTTTAGAATTGACGTTCTCAGCATTTAACATCTCAGCATTGAAGTCTTCAACATGGCTGACCCCTTCCAGAACAGCCCCAGCTTCTGAGCAAACCTCATACCCCATCTGAAGTTCATTCTATCGATGTAATCATAGATACAATGCTCCACAACACGAAAATTAAAAGGCTGGCTATCATGAACGCATGTAGTTGCTGGCTCAATGCAATGACTCAAATTCGTGAGACTGAAGCCTGGAATATCCAAGGGATTTGGCTCGTACCTGTGGTCTTCCTACTGTTGGCATTCTCTACTTGGGGCATCAGCCATGCCTTCGACGGAGATATCATCGTTGCGCCAGTCCTGTTTGGTTTGGGAATTGTTTTGGGGGCGATCGCCCTCTTCCTCTGCTTCGGCTTTTTCATTGTTCAGCCCAATCAAGCCCAAGTTCTCGTGTTCCTCGGCAACTACATTGGCAGCATCAAAACACCAGGATTTTATTGGGTCGTGCCCGTTCTGGTACAGCGCTGGAATCTCTCCCTGCGCATTCGCAACCTCAACAGCGACTGGCTAAAAGTCAACGATGCCCAGGGCAGCCCCATCGAAATTGGCGCGGTCGTGGTGTGGCGGGTTGTTGATTCTGCAAAAGCAATTTTTGATGTGGAAGATTACCAAAAATTTGTCTCGATTCAATGTGAGACTGCCCTACGCGCCTTAGCCAGTCGCTACCCCTACGATATCTACGAATCCGATGCAAAATCCCTGCGTAGCAATCCCGATGAGATGGCGGAGGTCTTGCGAGAGGAGGCCCAAAAGCGGTTGGACATGGCGGGGGTGGAAGTCATTGAGACCCGTTTAACTCACTTGGCCTACGCACCAGAGATTGCCCAGGCGATGTTGCGCCGACAGCAGGCGACGGCAGTGATTGCGGCCAAGGAGCGCATTGTGGAAGGGGCAATGAGTATGGTGGAAATGGCGCTAAATCGGCTGAGTGAGCATCAGGTGGTGTCGTTGGATGAGGAGCGTAAGGCGGCAATGGCCAATAATTTGCTGGTGGCGTTGGTTTCAGAAAGTTCAGCGCAGCCGATTATTAATACGGGTCAGTAGGTACGGGTCATTCGGTGAGGCTGAGAGGGAACATTCGCGATTGCAATGGTTACGTGCTGACATTTGGGCAGGGTATAGAGGAATCGAAGCGATGAGACTCGAACAAGACTCCGTATAATCCCCATATTTTACAAAGTTGGCGGACGAGCTAGGGCGGTCTGAGTAAGGGGATATAGCCGCGTCTGCCCCCGACGTTATGGCTTCCTGTGAATAAAGCTTCACCAGAGAACAACCCAGCTAAACAGGGATGTTCTCTGGTGATTCAAACGAACAACTGTTATTTGGGTCAGCCTGGAGTCATCCCATGCGTACGATGGAAGAAATCCGCCGGAGTAATGAGAGAACGCTAGCTGCGTTTGACGGTGCGATCGCAGAACGTCAGGACTTACTACGTCAATATCAGCAGCTCAATCAAGACAGTTTGGAACTCAGCATCGTTAACTCAATTCACCCAATCAGATCTGTTGAGCCGTTAACTGCAAATCTAGAAATGTCACCAACGAGAGTGGTTGAGGGGTTGTGTCAGCAGTTGCGCGCTCAATAATTGAAGCATTCTGGGAACAGAATAGCAAAATGGGAGAGCGTTGCTTTCCAGTCTGCAATGGGGCGAGTCCATCATTTTGAGATGTTCCTCATGGTGAGGAACATCAACTTGTGGACGGGCTCTTCGCTAGGGGAGACAGACTTGGTATCAATCCGCTTGTGCAATGAGCGGTTGAGGGACTCAATAACGTTAGTGGTGTAGATGACCTCACGGATTGTAGAAGCCCAGTTTCTTCTTCGCGGAGGATGAGGGCTTTCCGGCAGCCCGCAGCATGAAAATACACCAGAACAAGCAGTTTAGCTCTGCTCCGTTGAGGCGATCGGCTGCATCTAGCTGTTTTTCTAGGCCCATGGCTCCATACGCGATGCTTCCCATTATACAGTGTCCTAATTTAATGCTGTCGGGGAGCGCGATCTACTGCTCTCGTCTCTCTATAATCAGCGTTTACGCTGGTGGGCAATCCTTGGTAGTTCTTCTATTTTCTCGAACATTCATAAGGTGCTGAAGGTCAGTCTCTAGCCCTCGCGCAAACAACAGGAGCTGGTCTCTGTGGCAAAGCATTGAGATGCTTATGTGGCCACTATCCTGCCACTGGTATAAATTCAATATGCGGAAGTTGAGTGACATCGATATTGTTGTGGCAAAAACCTTTGGATTTGCCACAGGCCCTTTGACCTCGATGCTCATTCCCATGTAGGGCGTTTGCAAATAAGCAGGCTCGGTCTCAACTGTTTGTTGCGCGATCGCCTCGATGAACTGTTCTAAATTATTCCTTGGATCCCAAAATTGATATTCCTCAGTGACCAAATCACTGATGTCACCACTTCTAAATAACTCTTTTCCTTCTGAATCTGTAATCTTGCCAAGCAAATAGAGAAAGCTCGCATCTCTAAGCTCAAAAGTTGCTTCGAAACTCGTGTGCTTTTGCAAACCGTACACACTATTGTTCCAATCTGTAATGCAATGCCACTTGATCTCTGTAGGGTCTTTCCTAGACATAAACTGAGCGTGTCAAAATAAATTCATCTAACTTGCAAGGTAATCAAATGCCAGAATACCTCTTTGCTTTCTTAAAGCACTGATCAAATGCATCAATATCGGATGCCTGAAAAAAAGAAGGACTGAGCTTTTTTCTAGCTTTTTCAAAATATAGGTACACCTCCTTTTCGAAGCTAGACTTTTTCTTAATATATGCTGCGTGGTCTTTTGTCTCGTATTCTCCATAGCAAAGACGACCAAGAAAACGTTCAAAGAAAAACTCTATTCCTTTTCCATTTTTTCCTTGTATCGTCACTCCTACAGTACCGCCATCACGATAGAAAGAGATACTTGTAATTCTCTCGGGGTAGCCAGGTTGGTATGGCCATTCAGATAACTCTGCATATCCTGTGATTGACCGATCAAAAGGACTAGACATATCTCCTTCAAGGACATATCAAAGAATAGGATAATACGCATAGTTTTCCCTACTTTCTGTGAACTCCCTGCAACTGCTCGCCCAATACCGCCACCTCGCCCAACAAACCCTCACAATTTTTGATCTCGAAACTACCGGCTCCCGACCGCCGAAAGCCCGCGCCATCGAAATTTCCGTCCTCCACGCCAGCCTCAGCGACGGCATCTACGAACAATCCACCCACCTGATCAACCCCAGCGTCCCCGTCCCCGCCAGCATCACCCGCCTCACCGGCATCACCCAAGCCATGGTCGATGACGCCGCATCCGCCGAAACCCTCTGGCCCCGCTACCACCGCCGCCTCAGCGGCGGCATCCTCACCGCCCACAACCTCAGCTTCGACTACCGCTTCGCCCAAGCCGAATGCAAACGCCTCGGCCTCACCCTCCAGCGTCCCCCCGCCGAACAACTCTGCACCGTTCACCTTGCCCGCCTCATGCTCGCCGACCTGCCTTCTCGCAGCCTGCCCAAACTTGTTCAGCACTTCCGCTTTCCCATCGACGAATCCCACCGCGCCGAAGCCGATACCCTCGCCTGCTGGTACCTCGCCAAGCTGTTGCTGACACAAATCCTCGAAGACGACGACAGCAAAACCCTAGCGTGCTTCCGCCAGGAATGGTTGCCCATCAGTGCCGTCGCAAAAATTCTGGGGCGATCGCGCCAAGCCTCCCACGCCCTCATCACCGAAGCAGGCTTCCAGCCCCGTCGCTCCGAGCACCGAGGCACCTTCCGCTACCGCCGGGGCTGGGCCGAACAAATCAAAAACGACCTCGACCCCCAATTGCCATTGTTTTCCTAAAAACGTCAAGCAAGTCGCATGGCTTCGCCAGGACGAGCTGCGCTCGTCCCAACCTAAGCATCCCCCATAGCGCCATCAATATATTGCTCAATCAACTTAGCCGCCTTCTGCCCCTGCGTCAGCTTTGACTTCGCTGCCGCCGCACGCTTTTTCTTCTTCTTTTTCTTCTCCTGGGAAATGTCAAAGAAAATCCCAAAAATCATGCCCGACAAAATCAAAATGGCAACGACGCGACTAGGTAGTTCCATAGGTCTGACTCAGAGAGCGATTGCACCCGCGTAATCAACGCAGTTTGGCCGCATTTCACCACAGGAAAACCAAGCCGTCATCAAGGTTTGCTGCCCCTAGCATGGACTTCCCCTGCCCCCTTGACACAACCGAGCCATATTTCTATGTTGTTTCTACCGCAACTTGCTTCACGACTTTCCCATTGCCCCAGCGACTCCCACAACTCTGCGGCCACTTGAGCCAATTCGGCTTCGGCATGAACAAGTTCGCTGCCGTCTAGATAAGGGAGATCACATTCTGCAAACAGCGCTCGGCTAGCAGATTCAGCTCCCAACAAAGAAGACTTGTTGACGCAACGAAAGTAATACTCTCAGTTGCAATAACAGCTTTCTTTCAGCTAACTCACGCTGAAAAAAGCCATGAAAGATTTACCAGAATGCATTGCGTTAAGCAAGCGATTGATGAGCGAAAGGCATTCAATGCGCCTTTTCGGCGAGCCGTAGGGCAGAACTATTGAAGGTGGAAAGATTAG
>CALIJJ010000303.1 GCA_938017515.1 uncultured Pseudanabaenaceae cyanobacterium | reverse complement strand
TGGAGCGGGGAGCCGAGGGATCCTCCAAGAATTGAGTGTATCGGCAAGAACGACCACCCTGAACAGCTCTGTCCATCACTTTAAAGTCCGCTCAAGGCATCTTCGTCGAGGCCTTGAGCGGATTTTGTGTGGTGTCGATTTTTCTTTTGGATTCTCAGGAGTTTATAAAATTTGCAGAATTGAGTGAAGTTGCTGTGTATCTCTCAATAACACAGGCAGAGAGAGGTTTTCATCCGATCGCTGTGTTATTTGCTTCGTCCCTTCGTGCAGTCTAGAGACAGCTATTCAGGGCGGACATTGAGTCAACGTGCTCTACCGATTTTCCTGGCCGAACCTTAGCTGAGGCTTACTCAGGGCTCAGCTAAGGTTTCAGCTTCTCCAGAGAATATTGTCAATCACAGCATCCGATCTGCATCTCAATCATGAAAAAGATTTCTGTCATCACCGCTATTTCCTTGCTCTCTTTGCTGGGGGCACCCCAGATTGCCCAGGCGAATGAGGCTATCCGCGCCAATGCCACCGAGGCGGAGGCACTTTGGCAAGGGATCATTGAGCAAGATTCGAGTAATGCTGTTGCCCATTACAATTTGGGCATTGCTCTCGGAAATCAGGATAAGTGGGATGAGGCGATCGCAGCTTACCGTACCGCCATCCAGAAAAATCCTCAGCTCACCGTAGCCTATATCAATCTCGGCAAAGCACTGAGCATGACCGAGCAATTGCAGGCTGCAACGCGTGCTTACCAAACCGCGCTACGGCTAGATCCCCAACAAAGTATTGCCCGCGAGCGGCTGCAGGAACTGAGCCAATCTCGCGGTGGCAATATCGCAGTCCAGGTCGCTCAGTAGAGTTGAGCCAGACTGGCTAATCTGCATTCGATTGCCTGGTGGCATCTCGATCGCGCCTCCCATCCTTGCCTAACGGCCAAGGTAGTTGCGGATTCCTTTCGCGATCGCCGTAGCCATTTGGGTACGGAAAGAAGCGCTGCTAAGGTTGACTGCATCTTGGGCCCCGGTGACAAATCCCGTTTCGACCAACACCGCTGGCATCGATGTCCGCGTCAAAACATAGAAGCGGGCTTTGCGCACGCCACGATCGGAACTTTTGGTGTTACCGAGAATGCTGCGGTGAATCGTGGTCGCCAGCTCTTTGCCCGAATCATAATAGTAAGTCTCAACACCATTGACATCAGGGCGATTCAGACTAATGGCATTGGAGTGAATACTCACAAATATGGTTGCATTGGCACGCTCCGCGATATCGACTCGGGGCTGGAGATCGAGATCGTATTCCCCGGTACGGGTCACAAGCGTTTGAATGCCTGCTGCCTCAAGTTGCTGAACCAGCTTTCGACTAACGTCGAGATTAATATCAGTTTCTCGTAAGCCCCCTCGACCCACTGCGCCAGGGTCGGGTCCACCATGACCGGGGTCAATAACCACTAGCGGTCTGCCATTACTCGGTGGGCGGCTGATGGGAGGACGACTAATGACAGGCGGGCGAGAGCTGGGGGGAGGTCCCGGAGGAAGGGTCACGCTAATGGCTTCGGCACCGGCAGGTAGACCATTATTGCCTCCTGTTGTCCCCCCCGACTGACCCGTTGTCGGGGTTGAGGGCGGCGAAGTATTGAGTGCCGTGGGTTGTGACTTCGGCAGTAGAACAATACCCGAATCACCACTGCGAGACGCTTTCCAGTCCACAGCATCGGCGGGTACATTCAGCGTGATGCGGGTGGTCGTGGGCCGTCCTGCTTGGACCGGCAGCGTGATCGCCCCCATACTTTCGATGCCCAGACGGGAGAGTTCCGCTGGACTCGGCAGACGAATTGCCCCTTTGAGGCGAGCTTCAGTAATGTTGAGGGTGAAACTGCGGCGATCGCGACTCCGCTCTAATTTGACCTTGCCCACCCGACCGGCAGTCTTGATAAAGAGACCATCTGAAGTCGAGCGTACCTGCAAAATATCAGCCGCCAACAGTGAAGGGCTGCTATTCGGATTGAGAGATGGGCTGGTTTGGGAAATGGGTGCCTGAGCAACTGGAGACTGGCCGATGGGAGCCTGCTGAACCGGCGCTTGGGAAACGGGAACTGAGCTGGAATTACCAGGACGATTTTGTTCCCGTTGGGGCTGGGGCAGCTCTAGCCGCCAATCTCGATTACTGGTTCCTTTTACCGTGACCTTGGACGGATCCAGGGTCCAGCCTGGTGCAACTTCAACCACAAGCCGAGCGGTGGTTTTGGTGAATTGTCCCAGACGAATTTGGCGAATAGCCCCGCTACCCGCTCGTTGAGACTTGGGCTGTTTGAGCTTGACGCCGGGAAGGTCAACAACGACCCGCGTGGGATTAAATAGCATCTGCGCGCGAGGCTGGACCTTCACGTCAGTGCTGAATTCTAGACGATTATTCTGGGCGTCAAACTGCCAGCGCTCAAGCCTAGCGGCTTCTGCAGGGAGACACAATAGAGCTGTAGTGGCCGTGGCCAGTAGCCAGGGGAGACGACGTCGCATAGTGTTGATGCAATAAAACTGTGCAAATAAACGGAGTGATATTGGGTCTGACGCAGGTTTCCTCCAGAAGGTGTCAAGATCGGGAGGGAAACATTGAAACTTTAGAAATAAAAAGCGCCCTCGACGAGGGAGAGCGAGGGCGTATAAATTTGATTGTTTGATGCCTTGACATGGGGGAATCCCCTATCAGCAAGCATCTCAGCGTTCTTACCCTTAGATAGCACTGGGTGGAATGACAGTGTCAGTCGTTGAAGTAGCAGTCGTTGATGTTAGCTGACGGTGTGCCAGGCGATCGCCACCATGGCCGCGAGGGCTGTGGCATAGGAGAGCGATCGCAAAATGCCAATCCCGGCAATATAAAAGAGTCCGTGTCCGACCCGCGCACCCAAAATGATCACAGAACATAGAGCTGTGAAGCTATCGGCTTGACCGGAAATTTGGGCGAGGAGTATGACCACCGCAATCATGGCCAAATTATCGTGATGGTTGCGCTGGGCACGATCAGCGCGGCCAACCCAGTCCGGTACTTCGGGTTGGGTCTCGCGGTTCCCCATGGCCCATTCCAAATCCGCACTGGCGACGCGGGCAATCGCGGGAGCATGGTTGAGGGGAATACCCCACAGTGCGAGCAGCAGTAGGCAGAGTAGATCGGTTGAGAGGGGGATTTGGCTGAGCAGTTGGGACATCGGAAATGAAAAATGGCATCAGTAGGTCGAGCCAAAGACACCCGTATGGCAGGTGTCTTTGGCTCTACTAGCTAAGCATGGAAAGGATGCCTACTATGAATTTAAAGGACACCTACGATGAATTGAGTCGTGGCTCTCACGCTTTTCCTGGCGTCCCATTCACCCTGGCGTTCCATTCACCCTGGCTTCGGCTGTTGGATCATCCCGTTGGTTTTCTGGGTTGGCTGTGGGAGTGGGTTTAGGAAACGCAGCTTTTTGGCATCCCAGTCTTTATCATCCGATTCTCTAGCCTCCGATATGTTGCCCCCCGAGCTTACCCAGTGTCGTGGCGGTTAACTGAAGCCCTTGGTGAATCTTTTGACTCTGGAAACCAATCAGTGCTGCAAGGCAGAGGGCGGCTGAAGGAAGGCCGAAGGCGAGGCCTAAAAATAGACTACGCTGCATCTGAAAGGCGATCGCCCGACTGCCCTCGTCGGCTGAAAAGCCGGAGTCAGCCAAGACGTCTACACCCTGAATGGCCTTTGCCATCCTGGCTTGGGGAATCGTGGCTACGACGCTGCCAATGATTTCCCCCGTCGCAGCATCAATGATCGGAGCTGCAAGCTGTAAGGCGTTGGCGGTTTCTGAGGATTGCCCATGCACCACGTTCTTTTGGCGCAGGCTCCTTTTCGTCAGTGGGGAGACTGCCAGTTGGTTGGCTTGGTCTCGGCTGCCGCGAATGGTTTGGGTGAGGCTGCCTTGGCGATCGAGAAGGGCGACGGTACTGTACGCATCGAAGACTTGGACATATTGCACCAATGCTTGACTCTGTTCGCCGGGACTGAGACTGGACCAGATTTTGCGGTGAGACAGGAGGGAGAGCTGCGATAGGGACTGTATCTCGCGGCGGCGGGCATCAATGTATGCCTCGGTCCGTTGCCCCAGCCGAGCCGTGGTGGTTTCCTGTTGGCCCGTGACGGCTTGATACGTTTGCTGGTGCGCGAAGCGTTGAGCGAGGCCTGCACTTCCTAGGGCGATCGCTGATATTAAACCTAAGCCGACAAAGAGACTTGCGGTCTGCATTCCAAGCAGAGAGAGAGAAGGCTGAGCAAGGGGGGCGGTGGGAGACGGATTGGAGGAAAGAGAGATCATGGCTTTGCGGAAGTGCTGAGTGCGATCGCAGGGCTGAATCATGTCGTACAGATGCCTTCACCCCTGGAGCAGCAACGAAATCAATCACTATGCAGCTTAATTGTATCTATGAATAAAACATCTGAGATAGGCAAGATTGCTGGTCCAGTTTTGCTGTCTGCTCCTTATTATTTTTCCCTGAAGTATCGAAGAAACTAACAGTTACGCCCCGACAGACCTCGGAGATATATGGAGATTCTAGATTTAATGTCTGTGATAACTCTGCAAATTTATAGATATCAAGATGGCTGCTAATCGAAGCCAATAATGTTGTTTTCTCGTAGCTTTGAGCATACTCTGTTCTCGCTTTATTCATAGATACAATTAAGCTGGATATAATCCTCAACAAAAACATCCCGTATCTTGCTGTCAAGATTAATGCTCGAAAGAAACAAGCAGCATTCCTTATTCCAGTAAAAAATAAGCCTCTATCCCAGAGATTTCTTTTGCCGCCATCCTTCTCCTGAATCCAGAAATTGCTGGGCCATAAAGGATTTCATCGAATTAGATTCATTCTAAAAACGTTGGCCAATGGCATTATTTTTTACCGACAATTAATTTTCGCACTCGTATTTTTTGTTCATGAGTAAAAAATGAGAAGCATAGGACTTAGGTTACTCATTTCGAAAGGTCTCAACTTTCCGTGTCGCTTGACCTCGGTCAGTATTTTCTATGGAAGCCTGCTCTCAATTTCTCTTGCGTATACCGAATCTATACGGCCGTAAACCCCATGAGGAAAGGCTAAATTGCTTCGGTGTCCTTGCGATTGCCATCCTAAAAATAGGCTCATTTAATAGGAAAGAGCAGACTCAGGGTTAACTTGCTGGTAATCATATGGATATTCTGATTGTTCAACCACAATCAGTTGCTGATGCTTGGAATTTATACACACAGCATTTGCGAGAGGCGGGGCGATCGCAGCATCTCTCCCTCACCAAAACAGCCCTGTTGCGTTACACGCTGCCGGGATATGGCTGGCAACCACCGGAACTGAATCGTCGCGATCGCGACCAAGATGCCATCCGGTTTATGCAAACACTGCCGGTGAATCGTTTACTGGAAGGGGCAAACATTCAACAGACCGTGTTTGAGCAGTTGTCTTGTCAACGTTCTTTGCAGCAGAGCAATCGCTATCGGTTAAAGCGATTTTTGCAGTGGTGTGCAGCACAGCCTTGGTGGACAAGTGCAACCCGGGAGAACGGAGCAGACTGTGCCCCCAAACGGCGTAATTCCCAGGGTAGTGCCCATCACGTCAAGGTTTCGGGCCGTAATGCGCAGCAAGGATATAGCCTGAAATATTTAAAGTCCAAGCCACCCTTGGAAAGCACCGATCGCAATGAGCCAGTGCTCGATGCTCAAGCGAGCGAGCCAGCGATGCAGAGCCAGCTCGATCGCATTGCCGCTGAGCTAGAGGCCTTCTACCAATTTCGAACCCGAGCCCATATCCCGTCCCGCCAGGAAGGGCCGGTCCGAGCGAGTACAGCTCGCAAAGATCAAAATCGGATCTACCTCATCCTCGGGTGGCTCTACCACTATGAGCAGGTCCCTCTGGTGGATCTTGGTCTGAAAACCCTGGATGACATTTCCTTGGCCTACGATTACACGGAATGGCTCCGGGAAACGCGGGATGGCGGCGCTGCGAGTGAACTACAAGCGGTGGTTGGCTTTCTCAACGTTGCCAAGTTCCTGCACCACCAAGACTCTAACCAGAAGCACTGTGAGGCGCTCACCAAGTCCTATGTCGATATCGAAATCATCAATCAGCTACGCAAACTGAACCGGGAGATCAGTAAGCGTCTCAAAGCATCACCCCGCGCCCAAATTGATGAGTCGAAAAAATGGCTGGATTGGCCCCAGTATCTGGCTTGTCTGGACTATCTCAAGCGGGATTGTTCACCTCTGGCATCCAATGGCCGTCAGCGGACAGAGCAGGCGATCGCCCGTAGCTATGAGCGATACCTGATTGCCGCCTTCCTCGGATATATGCCCCCCGATCGTCAGCGCACCTTCCGAGAGCTGGAAGAAGGGCGCACGCTGGTGCGAGGGCATATTGACCAAGGTTTGTTTTCGCCCCATCCCCAAGGCCAGTGGTATGTCCGACTAGGGGCTGACGACTACAAAACCGGTGCCACCTATGGTGAGCAGATCATCCCCGTTCCCGAAACCTTGTACCCCGAATTAGAGGCTTGGCTGAACCGCTGGCGAGCCTGTCTCAATCCCTCCCATACCTTTGTCTTTACCCAACTCAATGGCAAACCCTTAACAGCAATGTCGCTGTACCAACTGTTCCGCCATGCGATCTACCGCGCGAGCTTGATTCTGTTCGGAGAGGGCAAGGCGACCAATCCTCAGCTCGTGCGCACCATTTTAATCACCCACTGTTTTCGTATGGGGGCCTCCGATGCAGAAATGGAAGCCCTAGCCATTGGGATGAAACACAGCCGACGGATGCAGCGCCAAGTGTACGATCGCCGCACCCAGCAGGAAAAAATCCAGCCCGCGTTGGATCTCATGGCTCGCTTAGGAGGAGCGGCGGCGAGTTCCTAGGGCAGGCTCTGGGGCAGACAGCGCCTAAGCATCTGGCGCCTAAGCATCTGGCATCTAAGCATCTGATGCATCCACCTTAAAGGTTTGCACCGATGCTTGGAGCTGCTGGGTCACGCCCACGGTCTGCTGCAAGGACTGGGACACCGTATTGGACGCTAACGAAGCATCCTGGGAGAGCTGGGTCATTTCCGCCATGAGCTGTTTCACCGTGGTCGATGTTTCTGCCTGGGAAATCGTGGCATGGGAAATATCCTGGAAGGCTTGGTTGACCTGCTGGGAGACAGCCAGAATATTTTGCAGACTGTCCTTGGCTTCCTGGACCGAGCGGGAACCATCAACCACCTGGGAGGTACTATTTTCCATGGCTTCTACCACTTCCGATGTGCCCTGTTGAATGGCCACGATGATTTGCTCGATTTCCTGGGTGGCCGCAGCGGACTGGGAGGCTAATGCACCGACCTCCTCGGCGACCACGGCAAAGCCGCGTCCTTCTTCCCCAGCCTTGGATGCCTCAATCCCGGCATTGACAGCGAGCAGGTTCGTCTTGAGGGCAATCTGATTAATCAGTTCCACCACTTTGGAAATTTGCTGGGACGATTCGCCCAGACGCTTCACCTTTTTGGCGGTTTCGGCCACGGCATCGCGCACCTGCAAAATGGAGTCCACGGTTGTTTCCATCGCAACCCCACCCGCTTCAGCGGTGTGGGCAGCTTGCTGCGAGGCTTGGGAAGCTTGCTGCGCCCGTTCCGCAACGGCTTGTAGTGCGGTGGTCATGACCTCGACGGAATCGAGGGCATGGGCAATTTTTTCCGCTTGTTGGGCGGCGTCCGCAGCGAGTTCCCGAATAGAGGAATCGTTCTTCAGGACAGAACCATCGACTTCGGAGGCCGCTCGCTGGACCTGGGTGACGATATGGCAAAGATTTTCGACGATGGTGTTGAAGAAATCTGCCAGGATGCCCAGGTCGCCGTCCATATGTTCGGCCCGTACGGTGAGGTCGCCGGAGGCAATGCCCTCAACCTGGGAGAGAAGTTGGGCGATCGCGGCCTTCAAGTCCTGACTTTGCCGACGCTCCTGCACGGCCACCAATCGACGCTTTTCGTAGGCGAAGTAACTGGCTAAGGGCATGGCTAGTTGCTGAGCAAAGTACTCCATCATCGAGATCTCGGGGTCGGTCCAGTGATGGGGTTCGGTACAGTGATTGGCAATCAATAGACCCAGCAAGTCGCCGTCTTGGAGAATCGGAACGATGAGGTTCGCTTTAATTTCGAGACGGGCCAAGAGCCAAAGGTGCTCGGGGTCCAGGGCTGCGTCAATGTGAAACACATTGTCGTTAATCACGGTTCTTCCCTGGGCGTAATGCTGCTTGAGCGCCTCGGGAATGCAGTTGTCACGAATGTCTAGGTCTACCACCGAGGGCCACTGTTCGGAGACCGATTCGCCGACAACATAGCCATCCTTGTCCGCCGTAAAGCGATAGACCACCATGCGGTCCGCCCCCATGGCCTGCTGAAATTCGTTCAAGGTGGGGGTAAGGAGATAGCGAATTTCGTTGAGGTCACGGGAGCGGGCGATCGCTAAAAAGCGCTCAGCCTGGGAGGCGGAATAGGCCTGTTGCTGTGCAAAGCGCGTTTGAATCGACTCGGCGGATTCATTGAGTGCCCGAGCCAGACCCGTGAGTTCATCATTCCCCCTGGGCAAGGGGACCCGGGCAGCCATGTCGCCTGTCCCTAAACGGTCGAGGGTCTGGGCCGTGGCACGTAGGACACGGCTGACCCGAGCAGCCCAGAAGAGCCCTAAGGCTGGAATGATGAGGGTTGCGCTAGCCAGACCGAGAGCCAAGACGAGGCTGATGGTGCGATCGATCTGAAAACTCAGGACCGGTAATTCAGTCTTGCGACGGCTCACTAAACTCGTGAGCTGCGGCTGCGGTGCCTCGATGCCCGCCAGATCATCAACGGTGGCATGGGCAACAACGCTGAGATTTTCAGCACCGCTGCGCTGGGACGCTGGTGATGTGGAGAGTGTGGAGCTGAGGCCAGGAAAAGTAGCCTCGATGGATTGGCCCAGGCGTTGGCTCTGGTCGGGTGGCGTCATGATGTAGCGATCGCCACTATCCAATAAAAAGAGGTCGCTCCCGTTGGATTCCTGTACGGCGTTATAAAGAGCATCTGCCCTCAGCCGGGTCTGAATCACGCCGAGAAGATTGCCGTTACTGGCATCTCGGACGGGCGCTGCAAAGTAGAATTGCCCCTGGTCAGAGACGTGATACACGCCTTTCCCTGTCTCTAGGGCTGATTGGAAATAGGCCTGCTGACTCTGATTCTCGACGGTTACCCCGGAGGTTTGCATCACGACATTCCCCTTCGGATCGAGATACGTGATGCTGTCATAAATGCTGTAGGTTGCCAGGTATTGTGCTAGGTTTCCTTGGCGTTCCGTCGGGGTGAGGCCATACCAGACCTTGAGGTTAACCAGCAGGGGTAGGTTGGCCAGCGTCTGGACGTCGCGGAGGCGATCGCCGAGAAATTCTTCGGTGCGATTGGCGAGGGCGATGGCGTCTGTCTGACTCTGATCGAGGGCCTGCTCCCAAACGCGCTCTTCTTCGACGGAATGGCGATAGACGGCGGAGCCAATGGCGGCGGCGAGGGGTGCCGTTCCCAAGATTAGGCTGAGGGCGAGCGCCTTCGTCCGCAGACCGATCCCTCTCCATCCTTGGGGCTTCGTGCCGACATTGGGGGACACCGCCGACTGTACTGCAGCTCCTGGTTGCTTCTGTTGAGCCCCTGGATTTTGCAGTTGCTGCTGCTCCTGCATGTTTTCAATCACATTGGCAGAGAGTTGCCAGAACTCGCGCGAGCTCATGGATGGCATCGCTGTCTTGTGTCCCGCAGCCTGTGAGTCCCCAGAACGGGCTTTCGCAAAGCTAGCACTGGGCTTATCTGGGCTGGAATGCAACGGTGCTCGACGCACATAATTCTCTGGATTGTAGGTCTGCCCAGGCTGATAAGGATTGGCAGACAGACGAGCTTGCTCAGGGGAATCAGCGTATGGGGCTAATTCAGCGTTGTGAGACTGCGGGGAAGCTGAGGATTGTGGGGAAGCTGAGGATTGCTCAGATGCAGAGCTAAAATCAGACCGGTCCACAGGTTGACGGGAACGCTCTGACGGGGATGGAGGAACCATTTATTTGAGCTAGCAGGAAGACAACAGTGAGTGTTTGGTAGAAGTGCACTGGCTAGAAACACAGGTTGGAAAGCGCCAAGGGAGTCTATGGCAATGCTCGTTAGCCACCGAGCATTGTTCTGGGGACTGGGCACCGGGCACTAGGCACCGAGCACCGAGGTTCATACGTAGGACACTGGGGTTGATACTGAGCCTCTCGGCATCACAATCATGGAGACCTAAAGACCCAGGGCCAGACCTGTACTGCCCTCTAGCCCTGGGTCAGAGCGAAAGATTGCCGTAGGTGTTGCGGCTCCAGTTCTAGTCAATGGATGACAGCAGTCCTAGAGATTCCCCGGTGTTGGCCTCAGTATTTACATCCTCATTCATCAAACTCTAACCAAGAGTATTCCCGTAGAAAAAACGCATATAACTGGAATGCAGCAAATAACCTACAAGCCAGCACAGGGCTGCATTGCGGATCCAACCATCGATAGTTTTGTATGGGAAAGGCTGAAGAATTGAGGTTTAAGCAGGGAAAACTTCAAAAAAAATTTTCTCGGACAATTATCCCCGTTCAACAAAGTCCCCAAAAAAAAGCAGTGCAGGCAAGCCCGAACTGCTTTCGTGGTGTGTGAGGAAATGAACTTGAATAAACTGTAAATGATGCTTGTGACATTCCTATGACAAAGCTGTGACTTTGGTATGAGAATGAGGGAAGACCTTTGGATCAGGGATGCCGAGTGAGGGCTTTGCACTTTTGGTGTGCTTTGCCTTGACTCCTCGCTGTCAGCCGCACTAGCTTCTACGCCTGTCCATGATTGAACTCGATTCCATCCACGTTACGTTTAATGCGGGTACCCCCCTGGCAGCCCCTGCCCTGTGTGGTGTTGATTTACAGATTCCCGAGGGACAGTTTGTCACGGTGATTGGCAGCAATGGTGCCGGGAAATCAACGCTCCTGAATGTACTGAGCGGTGGCATCTTGCCCCAGCGGGGCCGGGTGAAAATTGCGGATACGGTGGTAACCCGTTGGCCGGTGGCCCGACGATCGCACCTGGTTTCCCGTGTTTTCCAAAATCCCCTGGCTGGGTCCTGTGCAGACCTCACGGTGGAGGAGAATTTGGCTTTGGCCCAGCGGCGGGGCCGACGCCGACGTTTCACAGGAGCGTTGAACTCACAACTGCGTCGAGCCTTTCGCGATCGCCTGGCCCGATTAGATCTCGGCTTGGAAAATCGCCTGGGCGATCGGATGGGGTTACTCTCGGGGGGACAGCGTCAGGCCATTTGTTTGTTGATGGCGACCCTGGCAGACCACAAAATCCTGTTGCTAGATGAGCATACGGCAGCCCTGGATCCGAAAACGGCACAGTTCGTTCTGGATCTAACGCGGGATTTGGTCGCGGAGCAGCAATTGACCACCCTGATG
This sequence comes from uncultured Pseudanabaenaceae cyanobacterium, assembly GCA_938017515.1. Classification (GTDB taxonomy): domain Bacteria; phylum Cyanobacteriota; class Cyanobacteriia; order PCC-9006; family JAAUQQ01; genus JAAUOP01. Next base: position 4,641 of record CALIJJ010000303.1, on the reverse strand, counting down.
GTGACCCACAGTATGCGCCAGGCCTTGGAAGTGGGCGATCGCACGGTCATGATGCACCAAGGCAAAATTGCGTTTGATGTGCGGGGTGAGGAGCGCGATCGCTTGGATGTTGACGATTTACTGCGACGTTTTGGGGACTAAGCAGCATCGCGGCCCAATTGGGGCACAATCAAACATGAGAGCCCCTATCTTCTGCATACCATGACGTTCAATTTGGCCTACCTATCCGGGGGAAAGCTGCACCTCAAGCTGGGTGATGCAGCCGTTCAGAACCTGGAGAGTGAGTTTGGTGAGTCCCTACGAAATTCTCGCCGCCAAATCCAGCAACGCAATGCTTGGAAAAGTGATCCGAGGGCAGGCTTAATGCCCCAAGGTGCCCAGGCGACTCCGGAGGAAGCCAAGGATCCCGTCATGCTGACGGGGCTTTGTCCGGGCAAGCCCCAGCAATTGTTCTATAGCCTCTCGTCTGGGGAGATGGGTGGCATCCTCGCCTTAAATGCGGTGACCCATCCCAGCAGTGAGAACGGTGCTGCTGCAATGCAGCCGGTGGAGAAGCGGTTGTTTCACAGCGCTGAATTCAGAGTGCGCGATCTCAGCCATCACCCGGATCAAGAATTGATTGCCTGTAGTGTTGTCCATCCCTCGGGGGAGGCCAATATCGCCACAATGAAGGCGGATGGCATTCGTCCGAACGAAGTGACTGAAGGGGATTCGATTGATGCGGCTCCCTCCTGGATTCTGGGCACCAAGAAGGCCATGGTTTACCAGTCTGCGGGCGTGGCGCGTAATGCGGAAGGCTATGTGGTGGCTGTGGGACCATTCGCGATCGAAAAGCTGGATTTTGAGAACCGTAGCGTCGATACGCTGGCTCAAGATGAGCAATATGATTATCTCTCACCCCAAATGACTGCGGATGGGACGCTCTACTATATCCGTCGTCCCTATAAAAAAAGCGAGAACGTTGGCTTTTTCCAGTTGCTCAAGGATATCGTGTTGATGCCTTTCCGACTGCTCATCGCCCTCTTTGAGTTGCTGAATCTTTTTTACCGCGTCTCTACCGGAAAAGAGCTCATCAAAAAGTCAGACAATCAGCCTCAAATCCAGGGGATGGGTCATGCCGTATTGCTGGGACAACCGATTAATACGACGGAGCAGGCGAAGCGAAACCAAAAATTTGACGATGAGGACTCTCCTGCATTAGTACCCCGCGAGTGGATGCTGATGAGACGGCGTGGGGGAGAGGAAGCAACGACAGTGGCCCGAGGTGTGGTGGATTTCCATGTGAACCAGGAGGGAGCTGTGGTCTATACCAATGGCAGTGCCATCTATGGAATTGTTCCAGGGGGGGTTGCTAAGCGACTCCTAAAGGAAAAGGGACGGGTCATCGAGCAGGTAACGCTGCTGACGCCCTAGGGCCTAGGGGCTCCGTATACGGTTCGTGATGTTGCGGAGACCGGGGAGACTTTTTATGGCTAGAAGTGTTTGATCTTCTTCTAGCCTATCTGAATGAATTAATTTTTTGTTGCTTCCTTGCGAAGGAACATCGGGCTAATTTTCAGCCCTTGAGAGATGGCTCTGGCAGTTGTTTTGATGATTTCTTGCTGTTTTTATGGTGGTATTTAATATTTCTGTCTGTACTGTTTAATAGGCCCCATTGAATAACGAAATAAAGTCAGGATTAAGCCAAGAGTTTTCGCTTAAAAACCTTTATTTTAGGCTAATATTTGGGTTCATGAGTCCCTCGGACGCAATTACGAATTCAGCACTTTACCGTAAGAAGTATTGTTTCTTACTTAAGTGGTTGCCGTGTCAGATTTATTCGGACCGATTCAGCACAATGCGTTCGATGCAGGTGAATTGCCGAGTACCGAAAATACCTACGGCATCACCGTCGGTAATGGTCTGCCACAGCTCCTTTCCCCGAATCCTGGTGTGGATTTGGGAGGCAACCAGGCCGGTAATGCAACCTCCTTAGCGTTCAGTGGCAACCTTGCTGTCATCGAAGATTGGATGGGGCTCGATGGCGATGTCAAAGACTACTATGCCTTTCGTGTTGAGCAAGCCGGGACGATTGAACTGTCCCTTGATGGTTTGAGTGACAACGTCAACATGCGCTTCTACCGTGCAGATGGCGAACGCGTTGGCCAGTCCTATGCGGGCGGGACCAAGCGAGACGTCATTACCGGAGACTTTGGCGTTGGTGATTACTATGTTGAACTGTTTGGTAAAACCAGCGATGTTCAGACCAGCTATCAACTCGGGGTATCGCGACCAGCAGCGATTGTCGAACCTGAACCGACGCCAGTAGCACCGAGCCCGATTGACCCCATTCCCGCTGAACCGGCTCCCGATCCCTTGAACGATCGCGCAGGGGGCACAACCGCGACGGCGACAACACTGACGTTCCAGAATGGTGTAGCAGAGGCGAGTGACTGGATTGGTCGCAATGGCGATCTCAAGGACTACTATGCCTTCACCCTGGATAAATCTGGGGACGTAATGATTCGCCTCAGTGGACTCAGTGACAATGCGAATTTACAGCTCAGTGATGCCAACGGCGATCGCATCACCGCCTCTTACCAAGGCGGCACGAAAAACGACGTCATTACCCGTCAACTAGACGCGGGCACCTACTACGCCTCTGTATTTGGCAAAACCTCAGCAGTCGAAACCCTCTATCAGCTCTCGGTTGAGACCGATGCGGCGGCGACTCCCGTAGCGCCTGCCCCCCTGCCTGAGCCGATCTCGAATCCCGAGCCTGCTCCGGTCCCCCAACCTGAGCCCACCCCTCAACCCACAGGCGATCTGGCCGGTGACACGATCGCCACAGCGTTTGCCCTCAATTTCCAAAATGGTATTGCCCAGGTCAATGACGGGGTAGGCATGAATGGCGATGGCAAAGACTACTATGCCTTCAGCCTGGATACTGCTGGAGACGTCACGATTCGCCTCAGTGGCCTGAGTGACAATGCCAATCTTCAACTCAGTGATGCCAACGGCGATCGCATCACGGCTTCCTACCAAGGCGGCACGAAAAACGACGTCATTACCCGCCAACTGGAGGCAGGCACCTACTACGCCTCTGTGTTTGGCAAAACCTCAGCGGTCGAAACCCTCTATCAGCTTTCCGTTGAAACCGATGCGGCGGTCTCACCTGTCGGACCCGCTCCTCTGCCCGATCCATCTCCAGCTCCTGAGCCCGCACCGATTATTGAGCCCGCACCTGCACCCCAGCCCACCCCTCAGCCCACTCCCCAACCGGCAGGGGATCTAGCCGGTGATACGCTTGCCACGGCCTTTGCCCTAGCGTTTCAAAATGGTGTTGCCCAGGTCAATGAAGGGGTGGGCTTGAATGGCGATCGCAAGGACTACTACGCCTTCACCCTAGACAGCGCTGGGGAAGTGACCATTACGCTGGGGGGGCTCAGCGACAATGCAAACTTGCAGCTGAGTGATGCCAATGGCAACCGTATCAAAGCATCCTATCAAGGGGGAACCAAGGACGACGTGATTCGCCAGGATCTAGCAGCCGGAACCTACTATATCTCCGTCTTTGGGAAAACGACGACCACATCCACAACCTATGACTTGTCGGTTGAGACAACGGCAGCAGTTGTTGAGCCATCTCCTGTTGCTCCGGAACCTGTGACGGAGCCGAACGTTGAACCGACCCCGGAAGCCATCAATGACTGGTTTGGTCAAAATATTCAAGATGTCGGACTGGCCCAGCTCGCCCGCGATCGCTTCTCCGATGGCAAAATCGATCGCCTCGACATGATTGATCTACTGCGCGCCGCTGGTGATGGTGACGTGGTTGATAGCCAGGAATTTGCCGACCTTCAGACCCTCGTCGGAGCCGTGGATACGCTCAATTTGGATGACTATGTTGCCAATCTGTCGGATAAAGTCGTCAATGGCGATCGCGCTAACCAGTGGTTTACAGGCGGTGCCCAGTCACGCCAGGACCTCGGCAATCTTGCCGTGGGCAGCGATGCGACACAGCTCGATCAGCTCGTCGGCAAGTGGTTCTTCGGCAGCGATCGCCCCACGACACTCTCCACCTCCCACAAGTATGAGTACATTTCGGGTGAGCTTTTCCAGGATGGCGTTGACTTCACCGATGTCATCCAAGCGAAATTAGGCGACTGCTACTTCATGGTCGTCTTGGCGAGCGCAGCGCAAAATACCCCCGGTGCCATCAATGACATGTTCATTGATAACGGTGATGGCACATTCACCGTCCGCTTCTTCAATAATGGCAATGCAGAGTACGTGACGGTCGATCGCTATCTGCCGACGCTGAGTTGGTCTGGCAAGAGTCCCTATGCTCAGTATGGTGATGACCCCACCAGTGCTAGCAATGAGCTGTGGTCTGCTCTGGCAGAAAAAGCCTATGCGCAGTTCAATGAATCGGGCTCAATTTTGCAGGACGGTACCAATACCTACAAAGGCATTGAAGGGGGCTGGATGTCCGGGCCGACCAAGGAAGTGTTGGGTACCGCCAGCCGCACCAAGGCGATCGATCGGACCACGCCGGAGGATGTCATTGCGATCTTGGACTCTGATGCTGTCATCACCGTGGGGATTGATGGCGATGGTCAGCATGGTGTGGTGGATGACCATGCCTATACCCTGACGGAG
>CALIJJ010000302.1 GCA_938017515.1 uncultured Pseudanabaenaceae cyanobacterium | reverse complement strand
CACAGACTCAGCACGTTTCAGCCGCACACCGGCGGATACGTACGCGAAGCCATTGCGGGCAAAGCCGTGATGATCAACTATCGACAGAATCCCGAGCCCTTTGCGCTCCTCACCCTAAGCCAGGTGCTTCAGCAACAATTTGATCCAGAGCTGGTGCGCGATCGCATCGTCCTGATCGGCAACATTGCCGCCAGTAGCAAGGACGTGTTTCTCACATCCGGTCGCCGAGAAACCCTCTGGAGCCAAAGCAATAACTACAGCCGAGGCATTCCGTTTTCCTTTGGTCTAGAAGCCCATGCCCATGCCACCAGCCAACTGATCAGCCGCGTGCTCGATCGCCGTTGGGGGATCTGGTCCCTGCCCGAAGCCGTTGAATATGGCCTCATTATTGTGGCCGGTGCCGTGGGTACGGGGCTCGGGCTGTTATTGGCCTCTCCCCTGGGCCGCCTATTCGGGTTGGCCCTTCTGAGCAGCGCCTTGCTACTGCTCAGCTTTGGTAGCCTCACCTGGTTCGGTCTTTGGCTGCCTCTGGTTCCCGTCTTGTTAGCGCTGACCGGAGCCGGATTCACGACGCTGTTTGTGGACTGGGAACTACGCCTCAAACTGCGCCAGAGCACCGACACCCTCGAACGGGCCTACAATGCGGTCCACAACGGCCCGCTGCAAACCATCGCCATTCTGCTGAGCCAAACCTCCTCCCAGAATGAGGTGCATGAACAACTCAGTCGTCTTAACCAGGAGCTGCGCACCATCTACGAATCGATGAAGGTGGGCGATGGCGATGGCCACCAGTTTTTGCTCGGCACCCAGTGGCTCGAGGCCCAAGAACCGCTGCCCCTGCTCCTCGACCAGGTCTATCAGCTCACCGTCATTCGCGACTTCCCCGGCTTCGACAGCATCAAAATTTTCATGCGTCCCCAGTTGGAAGCGCTAGAAAACTGTTCCCTGACCATTGAGCAAAAAAAATTGCTCTGCGCCTTTTTAGAGGAAGCACTGTGTAACGTCGGCAAGCATGCGCGCAATGCCCAGCGAATTGATGTTGTGGCCCAGCTTGTGGGCAAACGGAAGCAGCGCTATTGTCTCCAGATCACAGACAACGGCGAGACCCCCCAGCGGGGCCTCACGGTTGCCGGAACCCCAGGCCGAAAATCGGGTGCCAAATATAAATCCCAAGGAACAAGGCAAATGGAAGCCCTGGCGCGGGAGCTAGGCGGCACCTTTGAACGGTTGCCGAACCAACCTCAGGGAACGCTATGTCGTCTGAGTTGGCCGATAAAACCACCCTGGGGCTTGCGCTTTCGGCGGTTCCTCCGGCGGATTTAGTCGCGGATTTAGTCGCGAATTTAGTCAGGGCTTAGCCTGGTTCCGATTCATCGGCCCCCCGAGGCCGCAGCTCCAATCGGTAGCGGTAGAGGGCGATGGGACGCTTCACGGCCTTGAAATAATCCTCATCCTGGGGCGACAAATACACCGCCGTCACCTGGTCCGCCAAGATGGCCGGGTCCGCCTCGGGCTGGTAGTGGTAGGCCGTCGTCGTTTCCACCTGGTTCAGGTAGGGTGAGCCCTGGCCCCGAAACACCTGCTGGAAAATCTCGCTCGTGATGAAGTGGGTTTCATCGGGGGTTTCCACGGCGCGAGCCGGAATCGTAGACACCAGCGTTCGGTTGCCCCGCAACGTCGTCACCTGGGTATTGGGGTCCTGGGGGTCCGCCTCCACGCGAACCACCAAGTCCTCACCCAGGTAGGCCTTGGCAATATTCAAACCGTTAAAGGCGCGATCGGAAACGATTTCCATGGGCGTCGGCAACGCCGGAATGCGGCTGCGCTGCCCTGGCCGGGGCACAAACCGCACCACAAAGTCCACAGGCTTTTCCAGGAGCGTCCGGTTGCCCTCAAACCCAGGACTATTGACCTCCGGCGCGAGCGGCGCCACCAGATCAACCAGGGTGCTGGTCGCTTGCCAGCTTCCCTCAAACCAGTCTGGGTAGGCTAGATCAGCTCCCCCCGTGGGACGGGTGGGCGGCAGACTCTTCCAGTCAGGGTATTGGGCCAGGCGCTCCCGTAGGGCGCTGCCTCGGGCATCGCCCAAAGGTCCTGCCTGAGCCTCAGCGGCCCAGGGAAGTATCAGGCTCACTGCCAGAACGAGAGCAAGAACCAGACCGCACCGTGGCAGCAAAATTTTGATCGATCCCATCCGTCTCTGGAGCACTCTCTGGAGCAATGTCGGGTCCCCGGCTTTGTCGCTTCACAATGGCTCCAGTTTAGGACGTTCTAGCGCCGGAAGGGGGCTAGGTTTAGGAGGTCGGGGTCGGGGATGGGGGAGGTGTGGGAACGGAGCGACGACGCGATCGCCGCACAACATAAATCATTGCTGCGATCGCCCCCAAATAAGGGCTATAGGCCAACAACCACAGGCCCACCACCAGCCAACCCCGGCTAAACGCCCCCACAGAATTGGATGCTCCGTTCCAGGCGGACTTCATTTCGCTCCCTAAACTCCGACGAGAGGCCCCAGCGGCGAGGGGTTCTGCCAGCTCCAACGAAATCGTCGAATAGGCCACCTGGGTTTTGAGCAACTGGAGTTGTGCATCTAACTGTTCGATCGATTGACGCACCGTCGCCAACTGGTTGCTCACCTCCAACACTTCAGAGATCTCGCCGGAGCGCTCCATAATGCCCAGCACCATTTCTTCTTGCTTGCGCAGGTTACGCAGCCTCGCCGAAGTATCCACCATTTGGCTGGAGACATCCTCTGCGGTGATGGAGCGATTCTCGACAAGGCCTAGGTTGGATAATTCCTCTAACGTGGCATCCAATCGATCCTGGGGCACGCGCAGCTCCAAACTGGCGCGGCGGGGCGAACCATCGCCGGGTAATGTCTTCTCGCGCAACTGGAGAATATTCCCTTGTTGCTGCCGCACCAATGTTTGAATCGCCTTGACGCTGGCAGTCGCATCATCCACTTCCAGGCTGATCTGAGCCCGCCGAATCAGTTGGGGGGTAAACGCCGCTGCCCCAGCCTCAGACGCCCCAGCATCAAACTCACCAGACATCACCTCCGATTGAACCATCGGAGCATTCGAGGCGGCATCACCCCGAATCGCAGACATGCTTGACTTCCCCTGGGGAGCGGCACCACAGCCCACGAGCAATGCAGCACCAATCACAGCAACCGCAACAACACGACCCATACCACCACTCCTGAAGGATTCATGCTTCGTCCGATGACGAATGACAGAACGATTATCAATTCAGACGAGGGGGAACGAGGTAAAGTTGCAAAAATTGAAACGCCATGGCGCGTGCCTCACAGCGCGGCTACACAGTCGCCAGAGTCGAGACTAGACCTAGAACAGCTTCGTCCCCATGAGGTTTAAGCGGGGAACCTGACGACCGTTCTTGGGCGTCGTCATCTCTTGCAGGTTGGCAATTTCGGAAATCAGGGCCGCCTGCTTGGAATATTCCTGCCGCAAAATAGACAGGTAGCGATCGCGTTCCAGCTCAGACTGGGCCCGCTCCAACATACTCAGCGCCATATTGACATTGGCCAAAGGCGTGCGAAACTCTTCAATGACTTTATCCAGCAGCTTCGCCTTCAGCTTCGCCAGCTCCTCTTTGCTGTGGACCTGCTCCTGCAGATGCTGATTGCGAGACACCTCCGTCGTAAACTTCTCTTCGATGACGGTGTGGCGCATCAAGCGTGTGTCAATGGCCTTGGTCAGCTCCTCCACCGTAAAGGGCTTAGTCAAAAAGTCATCAGCCCCTAGCTCCATCCCCCGGCGCAGATCCGCCCGACTGGATCGTGCCGTCAAAAAGATAAACGGCAAGTTGCGCGTCACGGGGTCCTCCCGCAGGGTGTCGAGGACAGAAAAACCATCCATCTCAGGCATATTGATATCGCAAATCACGAGATCCGGCCGCCGCGCTTCGATCGCCTTGAGACCCGTCCGCCCATCCCTCGCCGTCACCAGGTCATAGCCCTCCAGGGAAAGCACATCCTCTAAACTTTCTCGGACGAGCGGCTCATCTTCAATCAGTAGTATTTGCTGCATAACACTCGCAAGGAATACGGGTCAATTACCGGGCAAGGAGAGCACTCACGGAGGAGGACCTCTGTATAAATATACCCATATCCTTCTATTTTATCTCGTAGAAATAAAAGTTCAGCAGTCCTTCCGTACTACACTGGAATGTGAATGATTTAGACCCGCCGGGAGCCATTGTCGTGACCCATTCGGACAATTTTGACCCTCAACTCCCTGCAAATAAGGACATCGCTCAGCCCTCTGGCGATCGCCCAACGCTAGACGGCCAGCAAGACACAGCAACAAGCCCCTCGGCACGTCTCCAGGAGCTTCGCAAACTGCTGAACCGGGCCAGCTACGCCTACTATGTGCTCGACGATCCCTTCATGGAGGACGCAATCTACGATCGCCTCTACCGAGAACTGCAGGATTTGGAAACAGCATTTCCCGAGTTGGTGACGAGCGACAGTCCAACCCAGCGGGTGGGCGATCGCCCGGCGGAGCAGTTCACGTCGGTTCAGCACAATATTCCGCTATACAGCCTAGAAAATGCCTTTGATGGGGCAGATCTCAGAAAATGGGACGAGCGCTGGCGCAAAATTGAAGCGCTGGAAAATGCTCAGTACGTCTGCGAACTGAAGATTGACGGTTCCGCCCTTGCCCTCACCTACGAAAACGGTATTTTCACCCGAGGCGCAACCCGAGGGGATGGAACAACCGGGGAAGATATTACCCAAAATATTAAAACGATCCGGTCCATTCCCCTACGGCTCAACCTAGAAGCCATCGGCCTCACCACGCCCCCTGCTCGGGTCGAAATTCGAGGCGAAGCCTTTTTGCCCCTAGACACCTTCGAGCAGATTAACCAGGAGCGGGATAATGCCGGAGAGGCACGCTTTGCCAATCCGCGGAACGCCGCTGCGGGAACCCTACGCCAGCTCGATTCCCGCATTGTTGCGGAGCGTCAGCTCGACTTTTTTGCCTACACCCTACAGTTTCCCGAGGGACAGAATTTACCGGACGAACTCCAGCCCCAGAGTCAGTGGGACTCACTAGAGCTGCTGCGCTCCCTGGGGTTTCGTGTCAACCCCAACCGCCGCCGCTGCCAGAGCCTCGGCGAGGTTCTGAGCTATTTCGAAGATTGGGACCAAAAACGGCACGACCTGCCCTACATGACCGATGGTGCCGTGGTAAAGCTCGACAGCAAACGTCTCCAGCGTGAGCTGGGCTTCACGCAAAAGTTTCCCCGCTGGGCCATCGCCCTGAAATATCCCGCCGAAGAAGTGCCCACCTCCATGCAGCGGGTCACATTCCAAGTGGGACGCACGGGCAAAGTCACCCCGGTTGCGGAGCTAACGCCGGTGCAACTCGCCGGAACAACGGTTGCCAGAGCAACCTTACATAATGGCGATCGCATTGCCGAGCTCAACCTCCATCTCGGGGACACGGTCATCGTCCGCAAGGCAGGCGAAATCATTCCAGAAGTCGTACGGGTTTTACCAGAACTGAGACCGGCCCAGGCTCAGCCCGTCTCGATGCCCAGCCACTGCCCAGAATGCCATGAGCCCGTGGTACGCCCGGACGGAGAAGTCGATACCCGCTGCGTCAATCCTTCCTGTCCTGCCATTGTTCGTGGTGCATTGATCCATTGGGTCGGGCGTGACGCCTTGGATATTGACGGCATGGGAAAAAAGTTGGTTGAACAACTGGTGGACAAAGGACTCGTCAAATCCATGGCCAACCTCTATGGCCTCACGACCGAGGAATTGGCCAGCCTGGAGCGCATGGGGAAAAAGTCGGCTCAAAACTTGGTCAATGCCATCAACCAATCGAAATCCCGCCCCTGGTCCCGCGTCCTATACGGGCTCGGCATTCGCCATGTGGGCAGCGTCAATGCCCAGGTGTTGGCCCAGCAATTCACCACGGTCGAGACATTGGCTCAGGCGGAGCCGGAGGCGATCGCCCAGGTCTACGGCATCGGCGATGAGATTGCCCAGGCCGTTCATGCTTGGTTCCAACTTCCCACCAACCAGCAGCTGATTGCCCAGCTTCAGGCCGCCGGTCTTCAGCTTGCGGGGGAGGCACCTGCGGAAACCGGCGAGCAGTCCCTGCGCGGCAAAACCTTTGTGGTCACGGGCACCCTACCCACCCTATCGCGCACGGAAGCCAAGCAACGCATCGAAGCCGCAGGGGGCAAAGTCACAGGGTCTGTCAGCAAAAAAACGGACTACCTGGTCGTGGGTGCTGATGCAGGCTCAAAGCTTAAAAAAGCGGAGGAACTGGGCATCGAGCAATTGAGCGAAGACCAGTTGGAACAGCTGCTGGCTCCTTCGCAAGCCGGCTAAGCCAACCGGCTAAGCAAGCCAGTTACGCAAGACGGCTAGTCCCGTCTCTAGGCGGCCCAGCCCAGAGCAACAATTGGAAAAATAAAAGTATGTAGGTGAAAGCCAACGATTTTCAGGCCGCTTCATCCGCTCGCGGATTCGCTTCCCCCCCTAGAAACCAGACAAACAGTCTTTATGTCCTAAGCCATACTGCTGATTTTGTGGATTCAAGCCCATTTTTCCCGCCTAGATACGGTTTCTGTCCGGTTCTGACCCTAGAAAGGGCGAGTTTCACTACAGAAAGTTCTCCGTAGTCTACCGGCTAATATGGTGCTGAAATTCAGAAAATTGTTTGGGGTTCACGATCGCCACAATACGCTAGTGAGGGGAGACCAGAGCCCAAGCAGTCATAGCCTAAGCGACTCAACGCTCCCATGTTCAGACCTCACAGGTCTGTCACAAATCTCACGTCTGAATCGCGTTTTACCGCAGTCTCCCCAGCTTTCACGGCACAAGTTCCTGCCGTTTCGTCCCTGGGCAACCCGTCATCTAACCCATCGTCTGGTCGCTCAAAAACATCTCACCCGGTTGGGGATAGTCCTAGGACTCAGCTTTATTGGCCTGCCAAGCCTGACGTATCTCTGGCATACCCACGTCACTCCCATCCAGGCCCTGAGGCGCTTCTCGCCTGAAACGCCAGTGGAAACGTTGGGGGGTGGGCGATCGCTCCCCTCCCAATTCGGAGAGACACAAACCACATTTGTGCCTCCCCGGCAAAAAGCCCCCAAGTCCACCAGCAGTTCTGCGACACGGTACGACTCAACGCCCGCCCGATAGAAAGCAGCTCACCCCCTAGGCGCCCGCTAAGCTGGGTTCTTTCGTGGCCGCCTTGGCGTTAGTACCGATCATATCGGCCACGATTTTGCCCGAGCTCAAGACCCCAGGCACACCGGCTCCCGGATGCGTGCCTGCCCCCACCAGGTAAAGGCCCTTGATATCCTCACTCTCATTGTGGGGACGGAACCAAGCAGACTGGGTCAGTGTCGGCTCAACTCCAAACGCACTGCCTCGGAAACTGTTGAGTTCTCCCTCAAAGTGATTGGGGTCGATATGATGCTCCGAGATAATATGCTTCGATAGATCGGGCATGTGACCCATGTCTTCCAAATATTTGACAATGGAATCTCGGTATTCTTTGGCCTTGACCGTCCAGTCAATATCGCCCTTTTTCAAGTTAGGCACTGGCGAAAGAATATAAAACGCATCGCATCCCTCCGGTGCCAGGGACTGATCCGTTTTCGTCGGGCGATAGACGTAGAGCGAAAAGTCATCGGCCAGCAACTTGCGCTGGAAAATATCATCCAGTAGCGCTTTGTAGCGGGGGCCCATGATGATTTCGTGGTGGGCCAAGTTGTCATACTTCCGATCCGTTCCGACGTACATGACGAAAACCGACATGGAATACTTCAGCGTTTTCATTCGAAAATCGCTGTTCCAGCGGCGGAACTTCTTCGGCACCATTTTCATGTACGTGTTGCCAATATCCGCGTTACAGACCACAGCATCAGCTTCAATCACCTCGCCATTGGCGAGACGCACTCCCTTCGCTTTTTTGGTGGTCTCTTCCACCAAAATTTCATCCACCATTTGGTTTTGGCGCAGCTCGCCACCGCAATCCTGCAGCAACTTCACCAAGCCACGCACGAGTGCCCCGGTACCGCCCATGGTGAACCACACGCCCATCTCCTGCTCTAGGCGATGAACCATGGTGTACATCGCACTGGACTTGTAGGGATGACCGCCGAGGAAAAGCGGGTGAAAGCTAAATGCCTGGCGCAGGCGCTCGTCCTTGAGGTAGCTATTTACAATCCCTGCGACGGAACGATAGGCCTGGACCTTCACCATATCCGGTGCAGCCTTGAGCATATCGGTCAGCTTGCCAAAGGGCTTGTCAATCAAAGGCATGGCCTTTTCGTAGGTTTCCTGGGCCTTTGCCTTGAGCTTTTCGTAGCCCGCTAAATCCGCTTCGTTAAAGTCTTTAATCTGACGCAGTAGGTCTTCTTCATCATCGCTGTAGTGGAAAACCGAGCCGTCTTCAAATCGGATGTTGTAGAAAGGATTGAGCTTCACAAACTCAACATAGTCCTCACGCTTCTTACCCGCGTTTTCGAAAATATCGTCAATGATGTAGGGCGCGGTAATGATGGTCGGACCACCATCAAATTGGAAGCCATCCTGCTCATAGACATAGGCACGTCCACCGGGCTTGTCCCGCTTATCAAGCACCACAACCTCATGCCCTTGAGCTTGAAGCCGACAGGCCGCTGACAGTCCACCAAAGCCACTGCCGATGACAACAATTTTCATTTCGAATTCCCTAACGACGCTGGCCGACTTCTAATCTTTACGTTTCATCTTACAGATACTGCATCCTACCATTTCAGTTTTGCTTAAGAAGATGAGCAGAGGCATATGGGCTGGTGTTTTCAGGTCCCATCCCAGGGCCGAAGGTTCTCAAGACAAAGCAGAAATGTTACGAAATGCAACGTATAATGTCTCATGTTAGCGAAGGAATGGGGATCCGAAAACCGCATGGATTAATTTCCTAGACGATTTTCAAGCGGATTTCCGAGCCTCAGCGGTTTGTGCATGCTGCCAAGCATTGCCGCCGGAAAACGAAAACTGCCCTTTGATCCAGGCTTCTCGGGGTCTGACCACACGTTGGTGCAAGGTGGCGGTTGGGATTCTGGTAAGCTGTCAGCGCAAGCGAACGCTAAATGCTGCTCTCTTCGCGGGTGTTTCCCATAGGCTGCGAGGCCCTGGCCGTCGTGAAGCAGCTTGGAACAGTGACCTCTCCATCCGTCTGTCTCGAATGCTCCAACTGACTGAAACGCCACAAACGCGAATCCTCGCCTCCCTGGATGAGGCCTACGAGACTTGTCGCCAAATTACGTCGAAATATTCAAAGTCGTTTTACTTGGCGACGCTGCTGATGTCGGAAGAGCAGCGCCGCGCCATCTGGGCGATATATGTCTGGTGTCGTCGCACGGACGAACTCGTGGACGGACCGGCGGCCAAGTTCACGACCCAAGACACGCTCAATAAATGGGAGCGTCAGCTGGAGTCGAACTTTGCGGGTATTGCCGTTGATGATGAGGATGTCGCTCTAGTCCACACGCTGGAACGTTTCCCGCTAGAGATTCAACCCTTCCGCGACATGATTGATGGCCAGCGCATGGACTTGGTCCGCGATCGCTACCAAACCTTTGATGAACTTCTGCTCTACTGCTACCGCGTCGCAGGCACCGTTGGGCTGATGTCCACGGTGGTCATGGGTGTTGAACCCCCCAGAACCCAAGCCCCTTGGGATGCACCAGCGCCGGATGCTCCCATTGATGAGGCGATCGCCCTCGGCATTGCCAACCAGCTCACCAATATTTTGCGTGATGTGGGTGAAGACGCCCGTCGGGGACGGATTTATCTCCCCCTGGAAGACCTGGCTCTCTTTGACTACACCGAAGACGATCTGATGAATGGGGTCGTCGATGACCGCTGGCGATCGCTGATGAAATTTGAAATCCAGCGTGCCCGCAAGTACTACGTGGAAGCGGAACGCGGCATCCGGGCTCTCAGCCGCAGTGCTCGCTGGCCCGTGTGGTCCTCTCTGTTGGTCTACAGCAAAATTCTGGACGCGATCGAAGCCAACCAGTACGACGTCTTCTCCCAACGCGCCTACGTTTCCAACACTCGCAAGATGATATGCCTGCCCTCTGCTTGGTTCCGCGCCAACGTCTCTTAACGTCCAACGTTAAGGCCGGAGTCTCTTAAAGGCGCAAAGCATCCGCCCCCACAAAGAAGCCCCTTGAGCAGTATTGCCCAAGGGGTTTCTTCTGATTTCTGAGCGATTGATTTCTGATAGCAAAGAGCGCTCGGCTCTGAAGGAAAAGAGAGTCTTTCCCTTCAGAGCTTCTCTCTGATGACCCCCTTGGGCCTTGTTTGGCCCAAGGGGGTCATCAGACCTTAGGAATTTTGAGCCGCCAGCATTTCCTTCAGCTTGGCCAAGTCACCGGCCCAACGGGGGTCAGGCTGGAAACCTTCAGAGCCACCGGAAGACGCGACACGGCCGCCGCCTCCCTTATTGCCACCGCTCTTATTGCCACCACCCTTGTTGCCACGGCGTCCCTCGCCAGCAGCGGGGGCAGCAGTCTCTTCCTTTTTAGCCCGAGGTAAGGCTTTTTCAATCTTGATTTCGCCATCCTTGAAGCTTTGGCCGTTGTACTTTTCGATGATGGCATCCGCTTCTTCATCAGTGGCCACCGTCACGAAACCAAAGCCCCGGCATTTGCCCGTCTTCCGGTCGGTCACCAGCTTGGTTGAAACGGAGTCACCCGCATCAGCAAAGACCGCCTCTAGCTCCTCGCGCTTCGTTTCCTTATCCAGATTCCCGACATAAAGACGTACAGACACAGACAACCCTCCCGGTGTTGATTTGAAACCTATTCAAAAAGGTAAATACTAACGTGCGTTACCCAAATGTACGCCTCCCAGAGACTCGTAGAAAGAGACGGACCCAGCCTGACATCAAAATACAAAGACAGACCTCGACTGCAGGAGCCGGGGCTTTCATTTCTAAGCAATTGATTAAGGTGGAAGGATTCTTTCACTCTGTTCAACGGAGCTCCGTTCAGTCGAGCCATTATAGACATCCGACTGTCCGTTTCGAACGCGATGCTCTTCAAGCACGGTCGCAGTTGCGCAACGGTTCCAAACTTGGAGCCTTTTAGGCCACCGCCAACATTAACATGAGGCTAACCATCGCGCCAGCCCTGCATCCCCAGTCTTTGCCAGTGCTTCATATGGAAAACAGCCCCGAAGGTCCATCGAGCATCGTTCCCCTCACGGACCTTTTTGAAGGGGGACCGGGCTCTCCGGCGTAATCGGCGCCAGCGTTCGCAAGGTGCGATAGGCCCGTAGCCCAGTAATCACAGAAGTAAACAGCTTCTGCTGGGTCAACTCCAGCTTCGTGCGGTAGTCATTAATTTCATGGTTGAGGACAACGGATTCCTCCGGTGCTTCGCCCGGCTGACCGGTCCGCACAATAATCTGCACATGGTCATTGTGGAGCGTATTGCGAACATGATCGATCACGCGCAATCCTGCATCATTGGATTCCATCACAATGTCGAGCAAAATCAGGGCCGTATCTGGATGATTTTCTATCATTGCGCAGGCTTCTTGGGCGGAGTAGGCCGACAGAAAAGAAAGCCGTTGAGCTTCGAAACGAAATCGTCGAAGCGCCAGTTTCGTCACTTGGTGAACTTGGGCGTCATCATCGACCAGCATGACTTTCCATGACGTATTCATCCAAGATACATCTGATGAATTCGGGGAGTCTGCGTCCGAAGCAAGGGGTTTAGGAGACGGATTCGCAGGCATGACGCATTGAAAAACAGTACTTCAAGAATAGGCTAAAAATCAGGAAGGCGTAGATATCCAAGCCAACTCCCAAGCAATGGAGACGATCGCTGAAAATCATTACACCCCGAATAGCTCAAATGACCCGAACAGCCCATGGAAGCATTGTGATGAGCGATTCAGCCGAGGCAGTCTCTCCAGAGGGCAACAGAACAGAAATGACTGGTCTCTCCAAGTCTGCCT
>CALIJJ010000301.1 GCA_938017515.1 uncultured Pseudanabaenaceae cyanobacterium | reverse complement strand
TGCAAGAAGTCAACGCAGCCCCGTTTAGCATTCGCAACCGAGTCCATGAGTATGGCGGCGGCTCGTTTGTGGTGCATGAAGGCATCACCTATTTTTCCAATAACGATGACCAGCGACTCCACCGTCTGGTTCCCGGGGCTGACCCCCATCCGCTGACCCCGGAACTGCCCCTACGATTTGCAGACGGCAAGATTGATGCGGCGCGCGATCGCTGGATTGGCATTCGCGAAGACCATCGGGTTCAGGCCTCCAACAACGGAAAAGCAGGCCATGCGGAACCGATTAACACCATCGCGGCGGTGTCCCTCAGCGGCGATGCCGAAGGCGGCACCGTGCTCGTCAGCGGTGATGACTTCTATGCCTGCCCCCGCATTAGCCCCGACGGCAAGCAACTCGCCTGGGTGAGCTGGAATCATCCCAACATGCCCTGGGATAGTGCCGACCTTTGGCTGGGCACCTTCCAAGCCGATGGCACCCTGGGCGATATTCGCAAGATTGCCGGTGGTCCGAAGGAAGCGGTGGTTGAACCGAAGTGGTCCCCGGAAGGCCAGCTTTACTTTGTCAGCGATCGCCCTTCCCCCGGCAATGATGGCGGCTGGTGGCGCTTCTTCCGCTGGACCGGTAGCGAAGTCGAAGCCGTCTGCCAAGGCGAAGCCTTTGAGTCAGCATTCCGCAACGCAGAGTTTGGCCTCCCCCACTGGGTCTTCTGCATGGACCTCTACGCCTTTGCGACGGAAGAGCAGATCGTCTGCACCTACACCGAAGGCGGTCTCTGGCACTTGGCCCTGGTCAATACCCAAACGGGCGACATCGAAAAGGTCACCAGCCCCTACACCGAAATCAGCGACATGCAGGCGAGCCCCGAGCGAGCTGTCTTCATCGCGGGTTCGCCCAACAGCCCCACGGAAGTCGTGCAGCTCGACCTGGCCACCCGCAAGCTGACGGTGCTGAAATCCTCTAGCCAACTCGAACTGGATGCAGGCTACTTCTCCATGCCGGAGCAAGTCACGTTCCCGACCACTGGCAACACCGTTGCCCATGGCATTTACTATCCCCCGGCAAATCTGGATTATCAGCACCAGACCGGCGAACGCCCTCCCCTGTTGGTCAAGAGCCACGGTGGACCCACGGCCGCCACGCGGAGTTGCCTGAATCTGGGCATTCAGTACTGGACCAGTCGCGGTTTCGCCGTGCTCGATGTCAACTATCGCGGCAGCACGGGCTACGGTCGTGCCTACCGGGAAGCACTCCAGGGTCAATGGGGCATTGTCGATGTGGAAGACTGCGTTAGCGGTGCCAAGTATTTGGTTGAGCGCGGCGATGTGGACGGCGATCGCCTCACCATCGACGGCGGCAGTGCCGGTGGCTATACAACGCTGTGTGCCCTGACGTTTTACGACGTCTTCAAGGCAGGAGCCAGCCGCTACGGCATCAGTGACCTATCCATCCTCGCCAGCGACACCCACAAGTTTGAGGCGCGCTACCTCGACAGCCTGGTGGGTCCCTATCCCCAATGCGAAGACATCTACAAGCAACGCTCTCCCATTCACCATGCCGAGAATCTGTCCTGCCCCGTGATTTTCTTCCAGGGATTGAAGGATGAAGTGGTTCCCCCCAACCAAGCCGAGCGCATGGTGGACGTGCTGAAATCAAAAAATCTGCCAGTGGCCTACGTGCCCTTTGCCGAGGAGTATCACGGGTTCCGCAAGGCCGAGAACATCAAGCGGTCGCTGGACGGCGAGCTGTTCTTCTATGCCAAGGTCTTTGGCTTTGAGCTAGCGGATGCGGTGGAGCCGGTGGCGATCGCCAACCTCTAGTCCACTCGTTCGCCTAACGACGCGCGCTTCTATATTTCTCGAAATTTCTCGAATAATCCCAATAACACCGAAGCGTCTGATGTAACGGCTTAGCAGGTTGGCTACATCAAGTTTTGGAACACTTTTTAGATGCTGTCCTGGACAAACTCAGTTTGCCTCTACAGAAAATTTCTAAACCTAAAATGAGCGTTGAGCGATCGTTCTTCGATTCATTGCTCTGGGAATGATGATTTAACCAGGCTACGAAGCTGTAAAAGACTCCCACCTCTCTTACAGCTCCCTCCCCCTTGTGCACGTGGGGAACACCTGGAACGTGAAGACCCTTTCGGATACCTTCGCGTGAACCTGTACATAATATGCCTAATTTCTTTCCCAAATGACACCGGGTAATGCCCTAGAGGGGTCATTCCTGGGGGTATGGTCACCCCCTGAGGGGCTAGTTCCTTTATTTTGTGGGGGTTGTGGCAATCCGGAGTTTCTGAAAAAAATCTGAACTTTTCTCTATTGGTCAGATATTTGTGGTCTTCAGCAGGCAGTTATACGCAATAAAAAGGGGCGATGGCGCCCCTTTTTATTGTTCGTCCCTAGTTTCCCTTAAGGATTTCTACGGATTTGTACGCATATTGACCTCAATCAGATCTATAGCGCTAGGGCGATCGCCTCCTGGGGCTTGGCATTCACAAACTGAGTTTCTAGTTCAGCCGCTTGGAGCTGTCGCTGGAAGTCCTCAGGGCTACCTTTCATCGCCAGCAGCTTGTCGATAATGCCTGAATACTCAATTCCTTCCCCCGCGGTTGTTGGCAGCACGTAGCGGGCCTGCACGTCCTTGAGCAGCTTCACGGTCGTCTCATTGCCCTTCACAAAGGCACCGGCGAGGGGAATCGTCAGATCGACCACGGGAGCCAGGACCACGTCAATGGGTCCATAGCTCGGCAACTTGCTGTCGCTGAAACCGTGGGGTTCGTAGTAGAGCTTTTTGCCACTCGTTAATCCACTGAGAACATAGCCATTTTCGATTTGAGGAACCGGGGCTCCGGCGGTGGCATGAATCTCCAAGGCATCACCCCAGCGGTGGGTTTCGCCGGGGCTCAGGGCTGTGACATTGCTGTAGCCCAGACCCTGGACGACCTTGGCCGCACTTTTGGAGCCGACCACCGGAATACTGCGATCGAGCTTCTCCAGCGTTGGCGGGTGAGCGTGGTCCGGCAGGCCCTGGGAGAGCAGGATCAGGTCGATCTGCTCAGGCATCGTAATCGGCTGAGCATGGGTCCCTTCAAAGAACCATTTCTGGCCGCCAAAGGTGAGGCTCTCAACCAGCCAAGGGTCAATCAAAATTCGCTGCTGCTCGAATTCAAGCAGCCAGCTATTGGCACCGTAGTAGGTCAACTGCATCGTTCGAGGGGAGCGCATCCCATAGGGTTGGACAGGGACGCACCGGGGTTTGTCCCTACTCCAAGCCTAACTCTCGTCTGAGGAGGTTGATCGAGTCCGTGCTGATGAAGTTCTCGCAGCAGATCACTTTGGGATGGCGAATGAGATCTTGCTGGACTGAGACTACGGCCTGCTTGACGATGCCCTGGCTGGCTAGGTCACAGATGATGAGGGATGCGCTGCGGGCGATCGCCCGCAACTTATAGCTATCGCTGGGCTGCGTGCTCATGAGCAAGAGCCGTTCACCCATCAAGCTGCGAATCATGACATCGGCACCGCGCAGCAGACCAGGACTGAGGCTGACAATACCGACGCAAGTCCCCGGCTTGACCTGGCTCAGCATCTGGATCTCGCTGGTGTAGTCATAGACATCCACCGGAATCACGCGCACCGCCTTGGGCGACGCAATTTCCTCCGCCATGCCCATGAAATAGCGACTGGTGACCACCGTGCCGGAACGGGCCTGGTCCAACACCTTCTCCAACTCCTCCAGGGGCACGAGCTGAATCGGAATGTTGAAGGACTGCTCCAATTCCTGCACCATCAGTTGCCCCGCCCCGAGATCCTCCTCGGGGACGGTCACGAGCACCCGCGCACTGCACCGCAGCCGCCAGTCAATCTCAGCCAAGAACAAATCCCGCGCTTCGCTGAGGGAGCAGCCCTGCTTGAGCAGGTCATCCAGGAGCTGCCGAATGTCTTGATAGGCCTGGGGATATTGCTCCACCAGGGGCGTGCGTCGGGTGCCGCCCTGGTCCTCACCCTGCTCACGCACGTAGATGCCTGAGCCCGCCTGGGCCGCCACGAGGCCATTGTCCTCAAGCTGGCGATAGACCTTGCTAATGGTGTTGCGGTGGAGTCCCGTTTGCATGGCAAGCTGCCGCGTGCTGGGTAGCTTGTGCCCCGGCGGAAACTTGCGCGAGGCGATCGCAAACATAATCTGGTTATAGAGCTGGTTCGACGCCGGGATTTCGCTTTCGGGCTGGATGAGAAATTTGACCATAGCTCTGGAGGTGATGCGGAATTGGGCGATGCAGACCCTTCACGTAGGCAATGCATTGGGAACAATGCGTTCGGAAATTTTCAAGCAGCCATTCTTGAGCAAGCAGCCGTTATTTTTCAGCGGCCATACAAAATTCTAAGCAGCCATGAAAACTTCGTCCTGTGGGTAAGTCCCCTGATCCCCTGGATTGAAACGGTTCTTGACAAATCCTTGCGATCGCTGGGATTGCACTGAAGGTCTGAATCATCATGGGAAGAGCCACATAGAGACGAGACTCGCCGACCAATCGCAGATTACATGTGAGGGGAATAGTCCATGACGCATCCGCAAGGTAAATGGTTCAAATTTTTTGGGCTGAGTTTGGGAATAGGCAGTATTTCTCTGGCGTTTTGCGCCAATCCAGCGCCCCTCGGGGCCCAGGAAAACGGGGCGGGGAAAACCGAGACGGATGCCAATGCCTCCCCCATCGAGCGCGTTCAGCGGGGCAATGTCGCAGCCACGCTCAATCCCGGCCCAGCCAGCGATGGCCTATGCTCCGCAGAACCGACACTGACCATCACGCGTCGGGGAAAACCGCTATTTGATGGCCCCGTGGCCAATCGGGTCAATCGCGGCGGTGACGACCTCCTCGGGCTTTGCCGTGTCAGCAATCTAGACGTGCGGGATTTGGACGGTGACCAGGAGCCAGAAATCCTGCTGAGCAACTATTCCGGCGGTGCCCACTGCTGTTTATCCAGCCTGATTTACTACTACGACCGGGCAACCCTCTCCTACAAACGACTCGACCAGTTTTGGGGCAATGGCGGCGCGGGGCTAGAAGATTTGGACCAGGACGGTCGGCCAGAGTTCGTCAGCCGGGACGATCGTTTTGCCTATGCCTTTGCCTCCTACGCGGCTTCGTCCTACCCCATCCAAATTTGGCGCTATGCCAAGGGGGATATCAAGGATGTCACCCGGCTCTATCCCCAGGAAGTGTATGGCGATGCCTACGAACTCTGGCAACGCTATCAGCAGATCAAGCAAGACTTTGAGTTGCCAGCAATCGATCAAGACATCAGTGCAACTGGGGCCAATCTGGGACCCGTGCGAGCTGTGTTAGCGGCTTACATGGCTGATAAATACATGCTGAACCAGGAGGTGGATGGCTGGAAGCGGCTGGCGCAGCTTTATCCCTGGCGCGATCGCCCCCAGTTTGTCACCAGCCTCAAGCAACACCTGCGCGACACCGGCTACATCACCGGCAGCTTCACCCAGCGCATCGACTTTCAGCAGGGCAGCAGCATTGGCAGTGCCGGAGGACGGCTGCTGCGGGGCGATCGCCATCGTTATTTGCTCAAGGCCCGAGCCGGACAAACCCTTGACGTCACCGTCCCCCAGGGCAAAGTCCGGGTGCAAATTTTCAAACCGGATGGTCAGCGCTGGACGCGCCTAGAGCCGGGACAACGGAAGTTGAAACGCGCACTCCCCGCCAACGGTGACTATCGTCTCGAAGTAACTGCGCCTGAGGAGTCGGGATATTCTATGGTGGTTGAAATTCCTTGAGCGGATCGACTGCTTCGAACGCGCCGAGACCAGCCACGCCACCGACTATGCCTCTGACCACTGCAACCGTTCAAATTCCCAACGGCGATCTCAGCATTGACGCCTACCTTGCCCAGCCCGACGGCGACGGTCCCTATCCCGGCATCATCGTCATCCAGGAAGTCTTTGGGGTCAATGAGCATATTCGGGACGTGACGGAGCGGATTGCGGCGGAGGGGTACCTTGCCATCGCGCCCGCCATCTACCAGCGCACGGCCCCCGGGTTTGACGTGGGCTATGACGAAGCGGGCTTGGCAGAGGGCCGCAAATACAAAGCCATGACGACGGCAGCGGAGCTGTTGAGTGACGTGGAAGCGGCGATCACCTATCTCCAAACCCACTGCGCTGACAGGCTCAAGCCCAATGCCATCGGGATCATCGGCTTTTGCTTTGGGGGTCACGTGGCCTATCTGGCGGCAACCTTGCCAGCGATCAACGTCACCGCATCGTTCTACGGGGCAGGCATTGCCACCATGACCCCCGGCGGCGGGGATGCCACCCTCTCGCTCACTCCCCACATTCAGGGGACGGTCTATGGCTTCTTTGGTCAGGAGGACGCGCTGATTCCCAACGGGCAGGTGGACGAGGTAGAACAGGCCCTGGAGGGCAATGGCGAGCATCACCGCGTTTTTCGCTATGCCGGGGCTGGACATGGGTTCTTCTGCGATCGCCGTGATGCTTACCGTCCCGATACTGCCGCGGATGCCTGGGTGCAGGTCCAAACATTATTCGGACAGCTCTAAGGATTTGAATGGTCCTACGGCATTGGAACAGTCCGACCGTATTGGAACAGCCCTACGGTATTGGAACAGCCCTAAGGTGAGGGAGCAAGACCATGGAGAAGACGGTTGAATAAGAGACTCAAACGCTGGGCAACACGTCTCTGGGCCGCCATTTTGTTGAGTGGTCAAGTGCTGCTGCATATCTTGCGAGGCCGCATTCACTACCGCAACACTGTCGAACAAATGGCCGCAGCCGGTCCGGCTTCTCTGCTGATTGTTGCCGTTGCCTCAATTTTTGTCGGTGCAGTATTTACGATCCAGGTGGCGCGGGAGTTTCTGCGCTTTGGAGCCTCGGGAGTCGTGGGCGGCGTTCTGGCGCTGGCGCTGGTGCGGGAGCTGGCCCCGGTGCTGACAGCGGTCCTGTTGGCAGGCCGCATGGGTTCCGCCTTCGCCGCCGAGATTGGCACGATGAAAGTGACCGAGCAGATCGATGCACTCTACGTACTGCGGACCGATCCGGTGGATTATTTAGTGTCACCTAGGGTCGTAGCCTGCTGCATCATGACGCCGATTTTGACCCTGGTATTTGCGACGATCGGGATGCTGGGCGGCCTCATTGTTGCGATCACCAGCTTTGATATGACGCTGAATGTATTTTTAGAATCCGTGCGGGGCTTTTTGGGGCTGTGGGACCTGGCCACTGCCATGATCAAGGCATTTGTGTTTGGCGGGATGGTGGCGATCGTGGGTTCTAGCTGGGGACTGACCACCACAGGCGGCGCCAAGGGCGTCGGCGAATCCACCACCGCCGCCGTGGTAACCACGCTCCTCGCCATCTTTGTCGTGAACTTTGTGCTCTCCGGCCTGCTGTTCCAAGGGCAGGGGGCATCACTTCAGCTTTAAGTTCAATCGCTGGTTACGGAACCGCTGGTTACGGTGATTGGCGAAATTTTCATGGGGAAAATTTGGGGGCGGAAAACCGGACAGGCCGTCCCTCCCCTAAAGCTCATAAAATAAGGGATGTGCTAGGACTATCTCTGCTGGATAGTCCTCGACTCCACCCCTCTGCTGGATTCATCTGCGATTCAGGCCCATCTCCATGACCTCATCCGCCGCACAATCCACGACCGAGACCATTGAACTCGCGCCGAGCTACTGGGTGCCTCTAGGCTTTTTGGCTCTGGCTGGGGCGATCGCCTTCCTCAACAGTTGGGCCGCACTTCCCATCGCCCTCTTTGGGCTTTTCCTCACCTACCAAGCGTCCAGTCTGCGCCTCACCTTCACCCCCACGAGTCTCGACGTGCAGCGCGGCACCAATCCGCCCTTTCGCAGCTTCCCCTACAGCGAGTGGCAGAATTGGCGCATCTACTGGCCGAATCTCCCGATTCTGTTCTATTTCAAAGAAATTAACAGCATTCACTTTCTCCCCATTTTGTTCAATGCTCAGCAGCTCCAGGACTGCTTGGAAGCACGATGTCCTCGCACGGATTAGGCCATCGACCGATTCATCCACAGCCAATCTCCCGCTCTGGAATGCAGACTGATGCCCCGGGCACGGGTGGACTTAAAACCCACAATCGATTAAAACTGCGGAAATAAAAGCCTGTATTTGCGCTTGCCCGTGAATACGCCTCCTCTCCCTCTGGTCTACCTGACGCGATCCCTTACCCCAAACCTTTGATGATGAACCCCGACGAGCTGCAACCCCAAGAAATTCCGGCTGATGCAATTCCGCTGAATTTAGGTGGCTCTTCCGCAGCAATGCATGCGGAAGCAGCGTTACCGGAGCCAGCAGCCTCGGAATCAGAATCGACGGAATCAGAATCAGGGGCCTTGAACACAGGTCTGAGCCATGACGAAGAACGCTCGATCACGCCAGAGGTGGTCGATGCGCAACCCGATGCCCGAGACTTCGAAGCCAGTGCTGCGGTAACGGACGAACTGAGCCAGACTGAAGCCGTTACACCGGAAGCCTCTGAGCCGATCGTCGAGCCGATATCAGAGGCAATGACACCTCAGACAGAGGAACAAGCAGAGGGACAAACGGAGACAGAAGAGGGAAGCACGGAAACGCCTGAAACAACGCCTAAAACAACGGCTGAGACAATGCCCTCAGTGGCAGCTCCCGCCACAGCCAAGGACCTCCAGTCCATGACGGTAGAAGGAGCCAGCTTGGATGAGCTGTCTCCGGAGGAGCTGCAAGCCCAGAAGCAAGCGCTGAAGCAAGAGATCGAAGCGCTCCGACAAGAGCGTCGGGCGAAACAAGATGCCGTGGCTGCGGCTTTTGAGCAAACCTTTCTGGAACTGCGCGATCGCGAACGGGGACTGCGCATCAGCCTCGAAAAGCTAGAGCGCCGACGCGACAGCGTCCGCCGCGAAATGCGCGAGAACTTCGCCGGGTCGTCCCAAGACATGGCCCTACGGGTGCAAGGATTCAAAGATTACTTGGTGGGTAGCGTCCAAGATTTGGTGAGCATCACCGAACAGATGAATCTGGGCGCCGAGGCAAAGATTCAGGCGAGGGCCTCGGACCTAGACAACAAACCGGCAGAAAAACAGCCCTTACCGCTGCCCAAATTTGCAGAACAGGACGTCGAACAACAGGAAGCCGAAATTCGCGCCATCCTGGACCGCTATCAAACATCACCGGATTACTACGGTCAACCCTGGCAACTGCGCCGCACCTTTGAGCCGGTCCATGTGGAACGGATTACCCAGTGGTTCTTCAAGCGGGGCAGTCGTGGGGCCATCCGCACCATGGGCAGCCGCTTACAAAATATTTTGGTGGCATCCGCAGCGATTTCTGTCTTGAACGAGCTGTACGGCGATCGCGTCTGCGCCCTGGTCCTCGCCAATAGCCCCGAACGCCTCGGCGATTGGCGACGTGGTCTGCAGGAGTGCCTCGGTATCTCCCGTTCCGACTTTGGTCCCCAAGAAGGCATTATGCTCTGCGAGGCACCGGAACCCTTAGTTCAGCGTGCCGAACGCATGTTAAAGGCGGGGGATTTGCCCCTGGTGATTTTGGACGAAGCCGAGGGCCTAGTTGACGTCTCTCTACTTCAGTTCCCGCTGATGTTGGCCTTCTCCCCCGACCCGGCGAGTCAGATTGAGCCGGTGTTTGAGGATCGACCTAGGGAGCGGGAAAAAGGCATTTTAGATCGCGTTACCGACAGCCTCGATCGCATGACCGACAAGCTGATTGGCGAAGATAATTACGACGACTACGGCTACGGCTACAACCAACAACGGAGTTATGGCCAAGATAGCTACGGCCAACAGAGCTATGGCCAAAGCAACTATGGGCAGCCAAGCTATGGCCAATCCTACAATCAAGATCGCTACAGTCCAGCCAACAATTCAGACAATCGCTACGGTCAGGCTGGGGGGGTCGGCCCAGATAGCTCACGGCGCAATCAGCAAAACGAAAGCTGGTTTGACCAGGCCAGTCGCAGCGATCGCGAACGCGGTCGCTACAGCGAAGACAATCGTAGCCAAGAACGCTCTCGACCCGGCTATGCCGACGGTCAAGCCTATGGGCAAGGTTCGGACAACCGCGGTGGCAACGACAGCCGCTACGACAATCAGCGCTACGACAACCAAAGCTCCAGCGGTCAAGATTACGGCAATCCAGGCTACGACAACCCCAACTATAACGAGGGTTATTCTGACCAGGGATACTCCGATCAAAGGGGCTATTCCAATCAGCAGGATTATTCCGGTCGAGGCAACACCAGCCCGCAGGATTCGCGTGGAAACAATCGCGTCGAGCGACCCTATGAGGGGGATTTTGGTGGAGATGATGAGTGGATTTAACGCATTGCAGCCCCTGAAATATTGACGCGAACATCAGATCTTTTTAAGTGAAATCTTTCTGGGATTTCTCGTCGCGTGGCATGATGATCTCGTTTCATTCTTCTTGAATCCTGCACCACCTATGCTGATTGCGATCGCTGCGGCCCTTGGCTTGTTGTTGCTGTCTTATCTTCTGGGCTCTTTTCCCACCGGATATTTAGTGGGACGTTGGATTGGCAAATTTGATATTCGAGAGCATGGTTCGGGCTCAACGGGAGCGACCAATGTGTTGCGAACGTTGGGCAAAGTTCCGGCGTTGCTCGTGTTTGCCGTGGATGTCGCCAAGGGCGTGGCATCGGTTTTGCTGATGCGAACGCTATGGCCTGACTTTGAGTCAGCTTTGCCGTTGCTCTCCGTTGATTGGATGGCAGCATTGGGCGCGTTGGGCGCAATTTTGGGTCACAGTCGTCCCGTTTGGCTGGGCTTCCGAGGGGGTAAGTCTGTGGCGACGGGGTTGGGTGTTTTATTCGCGATGCAGTGGCCGGTGGCGGTAGCAGCATTGGCATCCTTTGGAATCGTGATCGGAATTTCACGCATCGTTTCACTGTCATCAATTGTGGCAGCGGGGGTGATGGCAATCGCGCTGTTTTGGATAGGAGCCGCAGTCCCCTATTTGATTTTTGGTTTGGTCGGTGCGGGGTTTGTGACCTTACGACACCGGAGCAATATTGAGCGATTAATGGCTGGAACTGAGCCTAAGATTGGTCAATCCGCAGCTTCTTCCTAGGTTGCTCAGGGTCGATTGATTGCACGACCTTTCCCTGATTGATTTCAAGAAAAAAGCGGGTTTCATCGTCTGATGAAACCCGCTTTTTTGGATTCAGAATTCGGTCATTCCATCACATCTAAATCATCACAGATTAGTCATTACAGGTTGATGCGTTTTGCAACGTAGAAACAGGTTCTTACTGGCCTAATTCTACTGGCCTAATTCTTGCGATCGCATCGTCGCGGCCTTCACCGCCTCAATCAACGCCGACCGAAACCCATTCGCCTCCAACGCCGAGACTCCTGCAATCGTCGTTCCCCCCGGACTCGTCACCTGATCTTTCAATACTGCGGGGTGCTGTCCGGTTTGGGCCAATAGCTCCGCAGTCCCCCGTACCGTCTGCAGGGCGAGCTGCTGCGCGATCGCCCTTGGCAACCCCACTCGGACTCCGCCATCCGACAGAGCCTCCACCATCAACGCCACATAGGCTGGCCCAGACCCCGATAGCCCCGTCACCGCATCCATCATCGACTCTGGCACCTGCACAACATCACCAATGGCAGCAAAAATCGTGCGGGCTTGTTCCAGTTGCTCAGGCTTGACTAGAGCATTGGGGGCGATCGCCGTACACCCCGCCCCAACCGTCGCAGGCGTATTCGGCATGGCACGCACCACAGGCTGCTCAGGGAAGCCTGATTCCAACGTACTCAACGGCGTACCGGCCAAAATCGACAGCACAATCTGCTCTGGACACTGACCCGCCTGACGGGCGAGCTGCTTAGCCACAATGGCAAAAATCTGAGGCTTAATCGCTAGCAAAACGACCTCCGCTGTCGCCGCCAGCACCGTGTCATCCGTCGTCTTCACACCGTACGCCGACTCCAACTCTGCCCGCCGCTCAGGCCGTAGCTCACTCACCAAGACCTCACTGGGTTGATACACCTGACGAGCCAGCAGCCGCGACAAAATTGCAGTCCCCATGACCCCACCACCAATCAACCCAAGCTTTGCCGCCATGCCGCCCTTGCCTCGCGTTTTTCAAAGAATGATTCACCCCTGCCATTAAACCAACAAAAAAGACCGATTAAGACGCAAAAAAAGGCAGGTGGGATAAACCCAACCTGCCTTCAAAGCTCTGATGTAACGGTCACTCGAAAATTCGAAGCTCTAACGAGAATCGCAATGCAAACGCTCTGAATCTAAACAATGAGAGTTCCGAGAGTTACTGAAGCGAGTTCTTATTGAGCGAGGGGCATCTGCTCATTGGCCCAAGCAGGGGCTGCCGATGCGGGCTGAGGAGCGGGGGTCGCAACGGGTGCACCATCAGCACCTTCTTGCTGAGTCACAACCTGAACACAGTTAGGCGTGAAGAGGAAGATGCTCTCACCAACACGCTCTTGATGACCGTCAATGGCGTAGGTACCACCGGCAACGAAGTCAACAGCACGTTGAGCTTGGTCGGGGTCCATCATGGTCAGATTCAGGACGACAGACTTGCGCTCACGCATGGCCTGAATCGCCTGGGGCATTTCTTCAAAGGAACGGGGCTCCATGACAACAACCTCAGAAAGGCCATTGATCGCACCGGGCATGCCAATCACGTTGCTGACGCCAGCGGAAGCGAGGGAGGTGGTGGTCATAACGCTAGAACGCTCGCGAGTGGTAGTACGACGACGGGGGGCTTCTTCTTGAACAACGGGAGCAGGAGGATTCTCTTCTTGATAGAGGTTCTGATACTCCTCACCATCCATCTCGTCGTACTCGTAGTCGTACTCCATTCCCTCATTCATTCCGACAAAGTCGCGCAGCTTATTGAAAATTGACACGGTTCACACTCCAGTAAAACTCAGTAAATGCTTTAGACACTCAAAGCGATGCATTAACGAAACCTGCATCAGGTTGGGACCATCACCACAGCTGGCAGGGACAAGACTTGCAGCTAAAGATGCACCTAATCTTTCTACCTGGGAAGTATCTTTAATGAAACTTCACGAAAGAGGGTAACACCTCGTCTTAGTTTCTGGGGCAAATTACCCCAAATTTCTGAAAATCATTAGCCTTTTGCCTAGCTTGTTTGCATCGAGCTGATCGTCCCTATATAAGGGCATGACCAGGCACCCCATCGAAGATTGGATTGGAAACGCAACGAGGGGACTGTTGGTGTAGGTCGGACTGGTGTTGATGAAAGGGGGAGGAACAAAAATCTGTGGGAGCTTGTTCGTCCAGGTGTGTGCTTATGCTATCCACGCCCCAAATAGACGACAAGAAGGTAACTAACCCCTCATCCCGAAGATGGTTCGACCCAACCTCACAATCGTAGAACCAGCTTGAACTGCTAGTTGATAGTCCCCAGACATCCCCATTGACAGTTGGTCCATAGACATATTAGACCATACCTGTCGTTTTGCTTCATTGCGAATCTTATCCGCCAAAATGCTTGCTTCTCCAAAGATTCTAAGGGTTTCCGCGGATTCAATGCCGAAGGGAGGAATCACCATAACCCCAGAAATTCGTAACTGATTATACCTAGCCAACTGTGGCAATTGACTAAGCAGCTCTTGGGCAGACCATCCCGCCTTGTTCGGATCGGGCCTGAGTTTCACTTGCAGGCAGACCTGGGGGGAACGTTTTAACTCCGCAGCGATGCGATCGACTCGTTGGGCCAGCTTGAGGCTATCGATGGAGTGAATCCAGTCGAATTGCTGGACGGCCTTGCGCACCTTATTGCTCTGGAGCTGGCCGAGAAAATGCCAGTTCACCCCTTGCAGGTCCTGGAGTTGAGCCTGCTTATCCAGTGCCTCTTGAAGGCGATTTTCACCAAAATCTCGCAGCCCAGCCTCGTAAGCAGCGCGGACATGGGCAGCACTCTTTGTCTTCGTCACACCCACCAAGCGAACGGTTTCGGGCAGGGCTTGGCGGATCTCCACAATGCGTGCGGCGATCGCGGCTCGCTCGTCCTCAGGCAAGCTTTCAGGCGCATCGCGCAGGGATAAATCTGAAGATGGGGGCACGATTGTTGAAGGGTCCGAGATGAACAGTCCTATCTTACAAAACGCCTGAGAACTTACAGGCAAGAAATATAACGTTGCAATTATTAAATCTAATCGGGTAATTCAAGCGGCATGGGAGTGTCCTAAAGCTCACCGCCGATCCGAATACGCAATCCAAAAAACAAAATCAGGCTCGCGATCGCCACCCAATCACGACGCTTGAGCCGTAGATCGTGCCACTGAACCCGATGGCGATTGGGACCGGTGAAGCCACGAACCTGCATGGCATTAGCCGCCTGGGAGGCC
Organism: uncultured Pseudanabaenaceae cyanobacterium; assembly: GCA_938017515.1. Classification (GTDB taxonomy): domain Bacteria; phylum Cyanobacteriota; class Cyanobacteriia; order PCC-9006; family JAAUQQ01; genus JAAUOP01. Next base: position 21,160 of record CALIJJ010000301.1, on the reverse strand, counting down.
CGCAAGAGCAAATTATCCAAGAGTCGCTCCGCCACGATCAGCCAGACCCGCAGTCCCCGACGCATTCCCAATTCTTTCCAGTTAATCGCCCGGGTCCAAATGGAGCGCCCCAGATTTTGGATCTCTTCAAGGACCAGGGGAATGTAGCGCAGGGAAAGCGTCAGGGTGAGGGCCATCTCGGTAACCGGCACGCCGATCCAGCGCAGGGGCAACATCAGATCCTCTAGCCCCGCCGTAATCTCCTCGGGGGCGGTGGTGAGCAAATAGAGGTTGGTGCTGTAGATCAAGGTGAAGATCAGCGTGCTGACCCGAATGGCAAGGTCGAGCGATCGCTGGGAGACCGTCACAAACCAATGGCTGAAGAGGATGTAACGGTAAGGGCTAGAACTGGAGCCGGGAAATCCTAAACGCGTCAAAATTCCACTTGATTGCGATGCTCCCTGAGCCGTTTCGATTTCTTTTTGCGTTTTTTTCGCCTCAGCAGCCTCTGCTTTATCGGCTTTAATTCGCTGGATCCGCTCATCCTTTTCCAACAAAGCCAACGGCGTTTTAGGGCCTTCTAGGGTCAAGCTATCTGCCGGACGATGGGCCGTGTGATTGGCGAGCAGTCCATCGGGGGTGATGGCAGTCATGACAAAAATCAGCAGACAGAGCGTGCTGAGCCAGCCCAACTGCTGCTTCCACACCCGCAGCGGGATGCGCGCCACGATGGTGAGCAGGATGAGGGCAATCACGAGGGCAATACGCCAAATATCGCTGGCCAGGACCGGCGTCAGCAAAAAGCCCATCAGCCAAAACAGTTTGACCCGAGGGTCCAAGCGATGGAGCCAGGTGATGGGTTGTTCCAGATAAAGACCCAGGGGCAGGGAACGCAGGATGTCCATAGAAGGGCAAAACGTTGATCAGTTCGAGGCGCTACAAATTTCCATAGATAGGGGCATCGCAGTGCGATGCCCTTCTAGGCAATAGATGATGATCCAGAGTTGAGGGAACGTGATGTTGAGAGAAAGTGATGGTGAGGGAGCGTAATATCGATTTGCCCTGAATCGGGCCATGGCAAATGGTGTTAGACCCGGGTGGCTCGATTGAGCGTCCGCTCTGCTTCACGCTGACGTTTGCCTCGCCAGATCAACCGCAGGGGGGTGCCGTTAAAGCCAAGTCCCTCACGAAATTGCCGTTCAATATAGCGTCGGTAACCTTGACCAAAGTACTTAGGCTCATTCACAAAGAGCGCAATCGTCGGTGGCTGGCTCGAAACCTGGGTTCCGTAGTAGATCTTGCCCTGCTTTCCCTGGCGATTACTCGGCGGTGACTTCCAGCCCACGGCTTCTTCGATGACTTCATTGATGACCGACGTGGTGACGCGACGCTGGTGCTGTTCCACAGCAATGTCCACCAGGCTTAAAATCTTTTCGACCCGCTGACCGGTTTTGGCACTAATAAAGATCATCGGAGCCCAGTCGAGGAAATAGAGACGCGATCGCAGCTCCTTCTCCACCTCATAAATGGTGCCAGAATCCTTATCCACCGCATCCCACTTATTGACCACGATGATGCAGGCGCGGCCATCATCTTCAATGCGACCGGCCAATTTTTGGTCCTGGTCGGTGACGCCATCGAGGGCATCAATCACCAGCAGCACCACGTCCGCCCGCCGAATGGCCTTAAAGGCGCGATTGATGCCGAAGAATTCCGGACCATAGTCAATGCTGCGCTTGCGGCGAATCCCCGCCGTATCAATCAAGCGATAGTTTTTGCCATCTCGCTGGACCAAACTATCGATGGCGTCCCGCGTGGTACCCGCAATGGGACTCACAATCGCTCGCCCCTCACCCACAAAGGCATTGAGCAAGCTCGATTTCCCCACGTTGGGACGACCGATGATGGCAATATTCGCCATGGTATCGTCTTCGTCTTTGTCCTTCGACGGGAAATGCTCGATGACTTTATCTAATAGATCACCGGTTCCGCTGCCGTGAACACTGGAAACGGGCATGGGCTCACCAATCCCCAGGGCCCAAAACTCTCCGGCCTGGGCTGCGCCCATCCCCACGGACTCACATTTATTCACCGCCAGCAGGACTGGCACTGACTGTTGCCGCAGCCATTCCGCGATGCTTTCATCGGCAGCGGTCAGCCCAGCCTGGCCATCCACCACCATAATTGCGACGCTCGCTTCCGCCATGGCGAGCATGGCCTGCTCCCGAATGAGCGGTAAAAATTCTGTGTCATCGGCAAAGACAAGGCCACCGGTATCCACAACTTGAAAATCACGATCGCCCCAAAATGCCGTCTGGTAGGTGCGATCGCGCGTCACACCGGGCTCATCATGCACAATCGCATCCCGTCCTCCAGCCATACGATTCACCAGGGTGGACTTGCCCACATTGGGGCGACCGACAATAGCAACAATAGGCAGCGGCATAGCTCAAACGGTCCTGGAATCGAAAGGTGAGGGCGGGGGAAATTGCTGGAATCCCTACACCATTCTAATGCGTTGCCTCGGTATCCCCGGTCGAGCTGTGAAATTATGATCAAAATAAGGATTTTTCTTCCAACAGAGAGCAGTGTCCAATTGCCCCGTATACTGTCATGGGCCAAATCTCCATAGAGAGATTTCGAGACGGAAAACCTAGGCACAGAAACGTTGGTGCGGACCAAATTTGTACGGGTACGGCTCAATTTTCAACGAAGGGAGCATAAAGCAGTTTTCTGCGGGTGCTCTATTGGCAGAGAGTCCAATTCCAGGATTCCTATTCGTGGGTAATATCGGGGCTCGCATTCGTGTTCGCAAACAAGCCATCTCAGAACCCGGTCAGTACAGCGTCCAATCCAACGCCCCGCCGATCGGTGAATCAATCTACTGTCAGTCAAGCCAAGCAATCCGCCCGGCTGCGGCTGCGGCTTTGGCTCATTTCCAGCGGTGCCGGTGCCCTCGTCTGGGCGCTGGTATTAGCCGCTTTGTTCCACTTCGCCACCACGCGTCTTCCGCTGGAAGCTGAGAGTGCTGCGGTGGCGGTGAAGCTGATCCGCGATCGCTTCCTCTTCTCCTTTGGATTTACCGCCCCTCTGCTCGGTGCCCTCGCCTATTTCGCCATCCTGCTCATTGCTGGCCAACAGCAAGAAATCAACGAAACCAAGGCGCAACTGACTGAGCTAAAAACCGCTCGCCCCAAGGCCACGGCTCCAGCATCCGATGGAGAAGCAAAGGAAGCAGCAGACTTGGACCCAGCCACGGTTCCCCCCGAAGACCGCAGCAAGACGGATGACCCACCGAATACAGTGCTGCAGGCGAATCTCATCGCTCTTCTGTCTCGGGAGTACCGCACCCCTTTGACCGCTATTCTTTCTTCGAGTGAGCTGATCGAACATTATGGCGATCGCTGGACGCCGGATCGCATCCAACGCCACCTGGTTCGCATCAAAGCATCCGTGGGCGTGATGACGTCACTGCTCAACGAAACGCTCATGCTGGTGGGAGAGTCCGAAACTGGCGCCCTGACCTTTGAGCCTGTGGTGCTGAATTTGAATCAATTCATCACCGATTTAGTCGAAGGATTAGGACTGACGGATGCGACACAAGACTCCAGCCGCATTCACTGCGACCTGTTAGCGGACGCGGTTTCTGTCCACGGCGATCCGAAATTACTGCGATCGCTCCTCACCCCTGTTTTAGGCAACGCTCTCAAATATTCACCGGACGACTCGATGGTGCGGCTCATCCTCACCCACGATGGCAATCAGGCAAGCCTTACCGTCCAAGACAAGGGCATGGGGATTGCCGAGGCCGATCAGTCTCGGGTGTTTGAGCCCTTTTTTCGTGGGGAAAAGGCCAAAAGCAAGGCGGGAACAGGCCTAGGGCTGGCGATCGCCCGGGTTTGCGCCGAACTCCATGGGGGCGCGATCGCCCTCAGCAGTACAGACGGTGAGGGCACCTGCATCACCATGACATTGCCCATGCCTCAAATAGAACCATCAGCCATCGAGACAACAACTCCGGCAGACACTACAGCTCTCCCCTCTGGTTCAGATGACTGAGCAGATAGCTCGCGATCGTTGCGCGGCGGGTCTTGCGCGGTACCAGCTCCCCCACTTTGTAGCCCTTGAATTGCAGCTTTTCCTTGAGCAATTGCTTATCGGGCTTGGGAATCGAGCGCGTCAGCTTCACCGTTGCCGGGCGACTCTCAATAAAATTGGGCGGTTCGGGATAGGTTTCGCGCCAGTCATCCGCCACATCATCCGCCGTCCAGCCCTCTCCGGAACGCCGATATCCCAACAGTTGCCACACCAGTGCATTGGTCGTCCCATCATCCAATTCATCATTCAGAATGGCCCAAACCGTTTCGAGGGTGATGGCAGGTAGATCAGTCATGGCCGGTACGTGAAAGAAAGAGCAAAACAGAACGAACGAGCACAATTGGTCTGGGCAAACCGTCGCCCAGGGAGAACTGCAATCGTTTACAGATAATAGTCGTCGGTCAGAACAAGAGCCAGATGTCTCCAAACCAAAAAGGAGCATAATCCTCGGCCATGTTGGGCTGGATTATGCTCCTTTGGGAAAACAAAGCTATTTTCTCGGGCTGGCTTCAATCGTCGGCAAGAATCACGAATGCCTCTTCAGCCGCGCACCTCATCTAGGCGGGAATCGCCAGACTAGCGACGACCCGCAGGCAAACTGGCACGACCGGGCTCGACTCGATAGTCTTCAGACTCAGGGGAATAGCCAATGGGCATGACCGCTGCCACGTTCTCATGGGGACGGGGAATGATGACCCAAGTCTCCAAGGTTCCGCCTGGAGTATTTTCGGCTGCTTCACGACCCGCTGCCATGGCCGTTTTGACTTCTGAAACCGCACCGCGAATATTGACGGTAAACCGAGCACTACCCACTCGGATGTAGCCGACCAACGTTACCCGGCCCGCCTTGACCATGGCATCAGCGGCAGCCAACACTGGCGGAAATCCCTTTGTTTCGAGGGAACCAACGGCCTCAATAGACATTGCAAACTCCTAACGGCGAACGGACGGTCAACAACTATCAATACTAGGCTAAAGCGGACAGTCTCCGGGATCGAGGAGAGGGCTGATGCTTTAGCGATCGTGATGGGTGAGATATCAACGGCAAATCTTAGCGAAAGGGCAGAACCTCAGGTCCGAAGCCCAATTTCAGCACATCCACCACGTTATCCGTCGGATTCGGCACAATGAAGTGGTTGATCAATTCAGCGCCGGGCACCTCTTCTACGGTTTGGATGCCCACGGGCATGGCACGCTGAACTTCAGAGTTGGGGCCACGCACCACAATGTAGAACTGTCCCCGCTCCCCTTTATCAAATTCGACGAGGGTGACGCGAGCGGACTTGAGCATGGCATCAGCCACAGCAAGAATGCCTGGAAATCCCAGGACTTGAATCATTCCAACGGCTTCGGACATCGTTAAGTGGGTCCAGTTTGAGCACGACGATCGAAGCCCATTGTAAATTGCGGCGGTATTCTTCCTCAAAAGCATTTGCCCCAAAAGCGTTTGCCCTAAAAGCATTCGGCCCGGGCAGATGAAACAACACTGCAGGGAATTTAGGAACGGGGTTGTTGAATCCCGGCCTTACCCCGACCCAGGGGGTTTGCCAAACGCCTGGGCAATGCCACCGTAAACTTTGGAGAAACACTCGGTGTTTCAGTCCTTCGCCCATGACTACGCCCTCACTCTCGGAAACCGATCGCCAGCGCCTCAGCACCCCGCTCACCATTGGCAGCGTCCAGGTCCATAGCCGCGTGCTTCAGTCTCCCCTCTCCGGCGTCACGGATCTGGTTTTCCGACGTCTCGTCCGTCGCTATGCCGCCGAATCGATGATGTACACCGAGATGGTCCATGCCTCAGGCATTTGCTCGGCGCGCAAGCTGGAAAAGGTGATGGACATCGACCCCGACGAGCGACCTATCAGTATTCAGCTCTTCGACTGTCGTCCCGACTTCATGGCAGAAGCAGCAGAAAAAGCAGTGGCGGAGGGGGCGGACACGATTGACATTAATATGGGCTGTCCCGTGAACAAGATCACGCGCAAAGGTGGGGGTTCCTCACTGCTGCGACAGCCGGAGGTCGCCGAGGAAATCGTCCGGGCTGTGGTCGGTGCGGTGGATGTGCCAGTAACCGTCAAGACTCGCATTGGCTGGGATGACGACGAGATTAATATTGTCGACTTTGCCCAGCGACTCGAAGCCGTGGGGGCGAAGATGCTAACCCTCCATGCGCGCACCCGCTCCCAGGGCTACAACGGCCCCGCGCGCTGGGAGTGGATCAAGACCGTCAAAGACCATCTCACCATTCCCGTGATTGCCAATGGGGATATTGATTCGGTGGCGTCGGCGATCGCCTGCCTTTCCCAAACGGGGGCCGACGGGGTCATGTGCTCTCGGGGAACCCTGGGCTATCCCTTTTTAGTGGGGGAGATTGATCATTACCTGAAAACCGGAGAAATGAAGCGATCGCCCTCCCTCCCCGAGCAACTGGCCTGTGCCGCTGACCACCTCCGCGGCCTCTGCGAGTACAAGGGGCAACGGGGGCTATTTCAGGCCCGCAAACACATGACCTGGTACGTCAAAGGCTTCGCAGGGTCCTCCGAATTACGCCAAAAATTTTCCCGCATGGAATCCCTCGAAGAAGGACTCCAGCTGATCGAGCTAGCCCTAGAGGCCATCCAGGAGCAAACAGACAGGGCTCAGGCAAATGTGTAGATTCTGATCGCCAATGCACCATTCAATGAAGCATTGTTGCGCTCTCATGTCTTCTTGTATATACCCGGTTGCACATCTGAATAGATTCGCTATCGTAGGCTTGGGTGGAAATCTAAAGAAAACCTTAAGGTACTTTTCCATGGACCCTACTTTCCTGAGGCAATTCTGGACTTTGGTCGAAGACGCCCAGGCCACAATGCTGCTACAGCTTGATGACGTCAGTCTATCGGCATGGCTGATCGGACAAGTCGAACGTGAACTCAGGCTTGACTATGGTGATGTCGCCAATGCAAGCCACTACATTCAAAGCAAACTGCCCTTGATTCGCGACTTAGCTCAAGCTCGCCTCGGCGGTTTCTAGTCCGAACAGTCCCATGCTAGAAGACTCATTCTAGACAAACCACACTAAGTTATTACCGTTAGTACCCCTTCAAACTTGACTGAATCTATCTCTATCCGCCTTTGGATTTTTCCACCGAAAATCATCGATTTAGACAATTACATTAGAGCAAACACTATCCAAGCCCTAGCTCGCCCTGGGGCATTTTTTCTGACTATCCCTAGGGGCATCCTGACCTTCTCCAATCAAACGAGTTTTAATGCCTTTGGTATCTGCGATAACTTTCCCTCCCAGCTGCTTATGATTTCTTGAAAGCAACGCCGCTAAGAAACTCAAGCTGAATTCCGTCTCTAATCCATTCACGGTTGAGTCAAGTCATGGGCATGATGCGGCCCCGGCGACACTCCCACGAATCCTTAGGATTTATGGTGGAATCTTGATTTTTAAGGCGGCTAGGGCGTAGCATGCAGCCTTAAATCTAGTCGTAAACAGGGTTTAAATCAGAGATATGGGTAAGTGGAGTGTGAGGTTACTGGCTGCGGTGATGATGGTGATGCCCCTGGCGGCTTGCACCACTGCGCCCAGTGGAGATGAAAGTGGCGTTTCTGTCGGAGGTAAGGCTGCTGCCGACGGGCCGAGTCGTCTCGAAACGGTGAAGGATCGTGGCACGCTCATCTGCGGCGTTGAGGGTACGATTCCCGGATTTAGCTTTGTTGATACTGACGGTACCTACTCGGGTCTTGATGTCGACAACTGTCGCGCTGTGGCAGCAGCAGTCTTTGGCACCGCCGAGGATATCGACAGCAAAATTGAATTCCGCAATCTTGACTCCACCTCTCGTTTCCCTGCATTGCAGAACGGCGAAGTGGACATGCTGGCTCGCAACACGACCTGGACCACCAGTCGTGACGCCTCCGGCGGCAACGGCATGGAGTTCGCTCCCACGACGTTCTATGACGGACAGGGCATTATGGCCCGCGCCGACAGCGGCGTCAGCACCCTAGCCGACATGGATGGTAAGTCCATCTGCGTTGAGACGGGTACCACGACGGAGTTGAACCTAGCCACCCGCACCACGGAGCTGGGGATTGCGGTGGATGAGGTTAAGTTCCAAGATTCCAACGCCACGTTTGCCGCCTACGAAGAGGGTCGTTGCGAGGGAATTACCTCGGACCGTTCTCAGCTAGCTGCTAAGCGCACGGGTCTATCGGAGCCCGATGCCCATGTCCTGCTGGATGATGTGCTGTCGAAGGAGCCTCTGGGCCCTGTGACCATTAACAACGACTCGGCTTGGTTCGATGCCGTCAAGTGGGTCACCTACGGTTTGATTCAGGCCGAGGAATTTGGTGTCAGCCAGGACAGCGTCGAGTCCGACGTTGATTCTGATAGCCCTGATATCAAGCGTTTCTTGGGGGGTGAGGGTGACCTCGGTGAGCAGTTGGGTCTGCCCGCTGACTTCATGGTCCACGCCATCAAGGCCGCTGGTAACTACGGTGAAATCTACGATCGCAACATCGGTGAAGTGCTCGGCATCGAGCGCGGCCAGAACAAGCTCTGGACCGACGGTGGTTTGATGTACTCTCCTCCGTTCCGCTAGGGTTTTCCTGCTCGCTTGAACGGTTCCCTATGCCAACTCTGGCAGGGGTAACCGTTCATCAAAACATCCATGTTCAGGCAAGTTTTTGGCATCGATCGCCAAGACTTGCCTTTTTTATTGCCCACTCGATACGGTTCTCCTGGCGCGAACGCGTTACATTTGCCCCAAGCAAGACCACGTAAAGCGGTACATTGCTCAATATTCAGTGTTCAGGATCGAAGCTATGACCGCACCGGGTGATCCATCTGGAAACTTGCAGCCTGGAAATCGCCAGCCAGACGGAATGCAAACCAGCAAACCACCGATTTGGCGAGACGATCGCTTTTGGAAGATATTTTTTCAAATCCTTGCCATTGTCATTGTCGGAACGGTGCTTGCGATCGCCATCACCAATATGAATCGCAACCTCGCTCAACAGGGGCGCACCTTTGAGTTTGGCTTTTTGACCAACACCTCAGGTTTCAACATTGGCGAAGCCGTCGTGCCCTACAGTCGCGATGACAATTACCTCTGGGCTTTTACCGTTGGCATCATTAATTCCATTCGCATGATTTTGATTGCGATTCCCCTCGCCACCATCTTTGGCGTGGTTGCAGGAATCGCAAGCTTTTCGAGCAACTGGCTGCTGCAAAAGCTCAGCCTGCTCTATGTGGAAGTGATGCGGAACATTCCGATTCTGCTGGTGCTATTTGTCTGGTACTTCGTCGTCTTTTTTGGCCTATCTGAAGGGGCGAACGTCACACAGATCTCCAGTTGGTTAGCCCTAAGTAAGAAAGGCATTTGGATTCCCTGGCCCAGCGCAGCGGCGGCAGGTCTTTGGACATTGGTGCTGATTGCGTTGGCGATCGCCGCCTTCTTCCTCTCCCGCTATCGCACCAAAATCATGGCGGAGCAGGGCGTTTCCGGTCAGCCCCAGCTCTATGGTCTGCTGGGCATGGGCACGGCGGGTCTGATTATCTTTTTTGCGGGCTTGGGCTGGCAGATTCCCCAAATTGAGGGAACCAACGTTACCGGGGGCTTAAAGACATCGCTGGAATATAGCGCCATGCTGATGGCCCTGGCGGCCCACACGGGAGCGTTCATTGCTGAGGTCGTTCGCGGTGGCATTCAGTCTGTCTCGAAAGGTCAGTGGGAAGCCGCCCAGGCCATGGGTCTGAAGGATTTGCAGGTGATGCAAATGGTGGTGTTGCCCCAGTCATTGCGGGTGATTGTGCCGTCGTTGAACAGTCAATACATCACGCTCAACAAAAACTCCTCCTTGGCCCTGGCCATTGGCTATCCCGAGGTCTTTTCAGTCTCCCAAACCACGCTGAACCAGACGGGGCGATCGGTGGAGATTTTGATCATGCTCACCATTGTGTTTTTGATCTTGAATTTTGGCACCTCGTTCATCATGAATCGCATCAATGACCTGGTTCAAATTAAGGAACGCTAGACCATGACCTCCACAATGCCTCCAACCTCTGCCCCCCCCGCCGTTATCCAGAAAACGCCGGTGGAGTGGCTCAAAAAAAATCTTTTCAGCACGTGGTACAACACCATCATCACGGTGGTGCTGCTCTGGCTGATCATTAGCACCCTCATCAGTACGGTGGATTGGGCCTTCACAACGGCTCGCTGGGAAGTGATTCCGGCCAACCTCAAGCTCTACATGGTGGGACTATTTCCCAAAAAGGAACTCTGGCGCATTTGGGTGCTGTTGGGAATGATTTGTGGCTTGAGCGGACTGAGCTGGGGCGCGATCGCCCGCAATGTCGCCAAGCTATTTAGTCCGACGGTCATTGGGGGGGCAGCGGCGATCGCCCTGTTCACCGTCCTCATTCCCACGCCTTGGCCCAACCGCTTGATTCTGCTCGGTTTCGAGCTGATGATTTTGGCCACCGCTTGGATCGGTCGCGCCATCACCCGCAACAACCCCAACGTTGCCCAGTGGATTCCGGCCGCCTGGGGTCTGTCGTTTTTTGTCATGCTCTGGCTGCTGGCCGGCGGCTTTGGCCTGAAGCCCGTGCGCAGCGGCGACTGGGGCGGCCTGCTCATGACAATGTTCATGGCAGTCGTCAGTATTGTGTTTTCGTTTCCGGTCGCTCTGGTTTTGGCCTTGAGTCGCCAGAGTTCACTGCCAGTCGTCAAGGGATTTGCCGTCACACTAATCGAGCTGATCCGTGGAACACCGCTCACGGTTTGGCTCTTTATTGGCGATGTGATGCTGCCCATTTTTCTGCCGGATGTCTGGAAAATCGATCGCATCCTGCGGGCGATGGTCGTCCTGGTTTTCTTCTGTGCCGTCTACACCGCTGAAACCATTCGCGGGGGTCTCCAAGCGATTCCGCGCGGTCAATCCGAAGCCGCCCTCGCCTTGGGCCTCAACACCCCGCTTTCACTGGGCCTTGTCGTCTTACCCCAGGCGCTCAAGATTTCGATTCCTGCCCTCGTGGGCACCTTCATCCAGATGGTTCAGGAAACCTCTCTGGTCGCCATTCTGGGCCTGTTTGATCTACTCGGCATGAGCCGCTCGATTCTGTCTAATCCGCAGTTTGTCGGTCGCTATGCGGAGGTGTATTTCTTTATTGGCTTAATCTATTGGGTCTTCTGCTACGTGATGTCACTCGCCAGCAGACGCCTCGAGGAGTCGCTCAACACCGGGTATTAAGCTCGCAATGCGATGGGGACCGTCCAGTCTTTGTTGGGGCCTTGGTTGGGGTTGGACTTGGAGCTGTGGCTGCGGTCCCACCGGCGTGAGGGAGGGCTGGGCCTGGAGGACACCCTCACTCTCATGGGTCATGAGGCTGAGGGCAGTGGTGAAGGCAATAGCAAGACCAATAGGGCGTTTCATAATAATAATCACGAGGGCAGGTTGGGGCGGGGGTGATGGGAAGCGTTTCGAGAATCGCGCCGACCAGCGGACTTAAGGTCGCGAGCTTACCTTTTGTTCTCATCAACTGGTTACGTTGGAATTACGCAAAATGTGCGACGAATTTATCCAACCAACAGAAATAGCTCAGATGATTTACGGAGATGCACGCGATGCCGCAAAAGTCCCCTAAGCACAGGTTCCGAAGACGCATCGGTATCACCGAGGTCCCAGAGGCTAGAACAGTTACCGAGCTGTCACAACGAGGCAAGAGATGCGTTGCTTACTGCAAAAGTTAGAACAGAACCATTCCGCGCTCAGTGATCTGATACATTTTCATCACCCCCCACGGGCAAGGGACTCAAGCGGTCCTGCCCCCTAAAGCCATCATTTCGGTCGCTCCCCATCGGGATCTTGAGGGTAAAAAATCAGTGCCAGCCGCAGGTCCAATGGGCTTTGCCCAGCGCCCCAAAAGCACCACACAAATTTTCATTGAAGTCGGCCCCCGCCTTGATCCCCCCAACGTAAGCTGTAGTAATACCAAGAACCTAAAGTCGATGACTCAGTACCAAGCCGACCCCGTTCAGGACACCCCGGTGGGTGCAGAGCCCACCATCATCGCCACCAACGTCGAAAAGTGGTATGACAACAATTTTCATGTGCTGCGTGGCGTTAGCCTGACGGTCAACCGAGGCGAAGTGGTCGTGATCATGGGTCCGTCGGGGTCAGGCAAATCCACCTTCATTCGAACGTTTAATGCCCTGGAGCCCTACCAGAAGGGCAATATTGTCATAGATGGCATTGAGCTATCCCATGACCTGAAAAATATTGAAACCATCCGTCGGGAAGTGGGGATGGTATTCCAGCAGTTCAATCTGTTTCCCCACCTGAGTGTTTTACAAAATATTACGCTGGCTCCCATTTGGGTGCGTCGCTGGCCGAAGGCGAAGGCCGAGGAAGTTGCCCTGCAATTGCTGGAGCGGGTCGGCATTCTGGAGCAAGCGAAGAAGTATCCAGGGCAGTTATCGGGGGGTCAGCAACAGCGGGTGGCGATCGCCCGCGCCCTCGCCATGCAACCCAAGATCATGCTGTTTGACGAGCCCACCTCTGCCCTCGACCCAGAGATGGTTCGCGAGGTACTCGACGTCATGAAGACTCTGGCCAAGGACAGCGGTATGACGATGGTCTGCGTGACCCACGAGGTCGGTTTTGCCCGAGAGGTGGCTGACCGCGTGGTGCTGATGGCCGATGGTCTGCTGGTGGAAGAAGCAACGCCGGAAGAGTTTTTCAACAATCCCCAAGAGGAACGCTCGCAGCAGTTCCTCTCCCAAATTCTCTAGGCCCCTTTCCCAATATTTTCGGAAATTCTGCGAAATCAGTGCAGTCCAGATGGTTTTGAACGGGGTAGACCCTGGAGCCAGCAATGCCGAGAGGATTGGGGATATCACCAAAATTACGGTTAGCAGTTTTGGGATTGGTCGCGATCGCTTCCGGTTACCAGTTGCTGGTCCGCTTCGGCTATGCCATTCCCGTTCAAGCAATTCCGGCTGTGATGTGTGTGGGCGGCTGTGAGGCCGAGGCTTCAATACATCAGCCCATGGCGGGGGAGACACTTTTGAATGGCGATCGCCCCCTTGCCGAACTCCTGAGCAACACTATCGATCCAGCCCAAACCTCGATTCTGATTGAAAAGTCCAAGCATCGCCTGACGCTGTATTACCAAGGCCAAGCAGTCAAAGCCTATCCCGTGGTCTTTGGAGAGTCACCCACGGGGGACAAACGACGGGAGGGCGATCGCAAAACGCCCGAGGGCATCCTACGCATCAAGGACCTGTATCCCCACCCGGATTGGTCCAAATTCCTTTGGCTGGACTATCCCAACCCCACCTCCTGGCGAAAGCACTGGCGCTCGAAGCTAGCGGGTGAAATTGGTTGGGGTTCGAGTGTGGGCAGTGCGGTGGGCATTCATGGTTCACCGCATGACGAGGCCATTACCAGCCGCCTCAACTGGACCTGGGGCTGCCCGTCCTTGACCAACGCAGATGTGGATGAGATTTATAACGTCGTTCAGGTGGGTACTATCGTAGAGATTGTCCCTTAGCGCATTCGAGCATGAGCACCAGCCAGTACCGACCCACGGCTTTACTTGCGATCGCAACCCTTTTACTCGCGACAGCGGCTCAGGCTCAGCCCAATCCAGCGGATCGAGACCAGCTCGAAACCACGGGCAATTGTCCGGGCTGCCAACTCTCCGCCACCAACCTACGCTATCGCTACATGGCCGGGGCGGACCTCTCTGGGGCAGACCTGCGTAACGCGGACCTCACCTTCACCGACCTCTCGGGTGCCAATCTCGCAGGGGCGAACCTCTCGGGAATCAGTCTCGAACGGGCAAATCTCACCGGAGCCAATCTCACCGGAGCCAACCTCAGCCGTGCCTCGCTGATTCAGGCCAACCTGCAAAATGCAACGCTAGACAATGCCAGACTCTCGGAGGCCCTCCTCCAAGGGGCACGGGTTGGCGGTGTCAGCGCCACGGGGACAACACTTTGCTATGCAACACTGCCCAATGGCAATCCTTCAACCCAAGGCTGTCCCCTCTTTCCTCAATAAAAAGCTCTTTCTCCCATCCCACAAGGATGCAAGCGTCCGCTCCTTCACGGCAGCATCGCCGCAACCCAGTTGCGATTTTGAGCAGCCCTCGCAGGAACCTTGAACAACCATGGTGAGTCCAAGGGCTAAGTGGGAATACTGAGGCCACAGGATGCCATTTCCCCGCCTAGCAGCCCCCTTTGTGACGCGCCATGTCCCCGAAAAAACCAAAGATCACACTGATTCGCCCCAGCGCTGGCATTAATCACAGTGGCGGTGGAGAAGCCTTTGCCATCGAGATGTCTCGGCAACTCTCCCAGAGATTTGAGGTGGAACTACTGGCTGGTCCCGGCTCCTGCGTTGAGGCCTATCCTCTATGGGGTGGCATCACGCGCTCCCAAATCCGGCCCTTCACCCAACATCCTGTGGTTGCCGCTGCCCTCGGAAAAATTGCCACCAACCCAGACATCGTCCTGGAACATTTGACCAACTTTTGGCCCTGTGTCTGGCGTTTGCTGACCCACACCCCCGATTTGATTTTTCCCTGTAATGACTACGGCGGATTGGCCATCGGCGCATTCGTCAGAGCGATGAAGGGAACACCGGTACTCTATACACAACACACCGGCCAATTAGCCAGTAATAAGCCCCTCTATCGCAACCTCAAATTTCGGCCCGATGAGCTGGTGGTCTTCTCGCGAGAAACGGCGCGCCTGGTTCAGGAGCATCGCCCCGACCAGTCGGTCAGCGTGATTGAAAACGGTGTTAATCTCGATCGCTTTTCTCCGGCGGGTCCCAGGCGAGAGCACGGCCTCAACGGTCCCGTGGCCCTGTGTGTGGCATCGCTGTCTCGTTGCGATCACAAGCGAGTGGAACTGACCCTAGAGGCGATCGCCAGAGTGCCAGAGCTGAGCCTCCTGATTTGTGGGGACGGGGTTGATCGTGAGTATTACCAGGCCCTGGGGGAGAAACTGCTTGGAGCCGAGCGGTTTGCCATTTGCACCGTGAGCTTCGACGACATGCCTCAGGTCTATCGCAGTGCTGACCTTTTTACCTTGGCATCGGTGGATGAACCCTTTGGCCTCTCCTACCTAGAGGCCATGGCCACTGGACTGCCTGTGGTGACCACGGATGATGCCATGCGTCGGCATATTGTCGCCGATGCGGGACAGGTCTGCGACGTCACGAATCCAGCGGACTACGCCCAAGCCCTGCAATCGGTCCTGCGCCACAAGCAAAGCCATGGTGGGGAGCAAGCCTCCCGGCGCAATGCCACTCGGTTTAGCTGGACGACCCTCATGCCAGCCTATGAACAACTCATCCTCGACACCATCGAACGGGCTGCCCTAGGACGTACTTCCTTAGCTGCAAGCTTTGGGTCAAAATTGGGATAGCTGGTCTCGACCAGTTCCCTGTCGCTCGGACTCAATCATGCTTTCCATTGGTCATCGTGGTGCAGCGGGTTATGCCCCGGAAAATACGATCGCCGCAGTCGAGCAAGGGATCCGGCTTGGTGCCCAGTGGGTTGAGGTTGATGTCTACTGTGTCGAGGGTGAGCTGATTGTCTTCCATGACGATCGCTTGGAACGCACCACCAATGGCACCGGGCTGGTGATGGAACAGAGTTTTGAGTATTTGCGATCGCTAGACGCAGGCGACGGCCAGCAAATCCCCACGCTCCAGGAAGTCTTTGACACCATCGCCCAATTCCGTAGCCTCATCGGCATCAATATCGAACTCAAAGGAAGCAATACGGCTGAACCTGTCGCAGCCTTTCTTCAGCACCAGTCTGTGGAGCATGCTCTGAGCCTGCCGAAGTTACTCCAACGAAACCTCCTGGCAGTGTCTTCGTTCGAGCATAGCCAGCTTCAGCAACTGCATCAACTCAATCCTGCGATCCCTCTCGGGGCGTTGTTTTGGGGGTTGCCCCCTGAGGGTCCAGGCAATGCGATCGCGATCGCCCAAGCGCTTTCCGCCCAAAGCATCAACCTGCGTCACGATACGGTTACAGCGGCGATCATCAGTGCAGCCCACGGGGCCGGACTCAAGGTATGGGCCTATACAGTGAATGACCCCCAGGATTTGAGCCGAATGCGATCACTAGGGGTAGACGGGGTATTTACGGACTATCCCGGCCGCGTTTCCGGCCATGTTTCGAGCTAGCGAAGCAGATCAGCATTGGGCGAGAGCAGCATCCTCTCAGTCTCGCCAGCAAAAAATCACCATCAAAAAATCACCACAAAAAAACTCCCCAGACCATCGGCATCAACACCGATCAGTCCAAGGAGCCTAAACAACTTCATCAAAACACAACGTTTAAGGGGGTCAAGAGACGCTCACAGCCAGAATATGACTGGGCCAAGATGACGGCTCTGCATGGCTAGCCTGCACCACTGCTCTAGTGGCTGCTAAAGCTAAAGGAAGCATGGCCGCTGAAGCCCGAGCCACTAAATTCAATAACCTGAGTTCCTTCTTCCATCATGGCGAAAGGAGGCAGCGTGGGCGGGAAATTGCCGGGGTTGGGGCTGCCATCGGGCAGATTGGGCTCAACGGGGATCGGGCCGGAGGGTAACGGCATCGACGGCATCATCGGCCCATGGCCGCGGCGGCGACCAAAACCAAAACGACGGCGGCGGCGACGTCCGTAGCCACCGGGGCAATGGCCACGGCTACCGCCCACGGCCTCTGCTTCAACTTCGGTCAGAACAGTATCAAAGGAAAGATCTTCGAGCTTTAGGCTGCTTTTCAGTTTCATGGTTGACTGCTTTTGAGCTTCAGTTCTGAACCAAGATTATTCGGAACATCCCCCATGGAGTTGCCAAATCGCCAAGTCTTGGGCAGCCAAGGCCCGTTGCCCGATTGCAGTGAATCCGCCGGGCTAATCCGCTTGGTATGGCGTACCGGGTTCGCGATAGACCCCATAGGCCGCGAATGCCCCCAGCAAGAAACCATAGAGATGGCCCCACCAAGCCACGCCGGGCTGGGTCGGCAACACGCCCCAAACAACGTAGCTGTACTGAATCAGCACAAAGACAGAAATCAGCAGCGGGATAAACCGGCGCTCCAACCAACCAATCAGCAAGAGATAGCCAAACAGCGTGTAGACCACACCGCTGAGACCGTGGGCCGGACTGAGGCCAAACAGCCAGCAGGCCAAGCCGCCCCCCAACCAACCAATAAATAGGGTGGTCCAATAATCCTTGCGGCTTTTCGCCAGGATGATCCAGCTAAAGATGGCAAAGCTAATGCTGTTTCCAATCAAATGCGCAAAATCAGCATGGGAAATGGCTGAGAGGAAGATGCCGGGAATCCCGGCAATGGAACGCGGAATCACGACGAATGCCAGCCGCCCCTGGAAAAGAAACTGATCGACAATTTCCACAATCCAGGGAATAACGAGGATTTGCAGAGGCAGGAAAATATTTTGCTTCAGCCGGTTGAGGCTGCCATCGGAGCGTACTTCGGTCGCCATAATTTTGGATGCGATGTTTTAGATGCGATAGATCTTCAGGCGTAATTTCAGGAGTCATTACTCTGAAGGTTGGCAAAGCAAATCCCTGCCTCCAGCGTAGCCGCCGCCGTAAGAATCGACCACTGTGCTATGGGGTTATCGATTACGGAATCCCGAATTATGTGCCAATTCAATTTCATTGCCTCTACCATCCATTGGTTATGGGAAATTTGGTTATGGGAAATTTGAGATGGGCAATTTAGGATGAGAAGAGGGATTTTCTCCCCAAGACTCCTATCGCGATCGCCATGTTGCCCAACGCCGACCAAATCCAAGCCCTGCGAGAAGCTCTGAAGGTCTCGCCCGACAATGTTCCCCTACGCCAGCACATTGCAGAGATGTTGCTGGGCCTGGGCGAATCGGCGGAGGCGGAGAAGGAATTTGCGATCGCCCTCACCCACGACCCCAACGACAACAAAACCAAGCTGGGCCTCGCCCGCGCCTACGAGCAGCAGGGCAAAAACAGCCAAGCCCTGATCCTCCTGGAAGAGCTGATCAAGCAGGAAAACCCCGACACCGCAGCGCTGTCGCTGCACTCCCGTCTGCTGATGCGGGCAGGTCAGGTGGACCAAGCGGTACAGCAGTTCCGCCAAGCCCTAGAAAAAGACAGTGACCTCCAGAACTCGGATCTGGCGCAGCAGCTTGGGATGGATGCCGACAAAACCAGCGATGTGGTAGACGGTCGAGTTCGGGCAGGTGGCTCGGAGAGCGGTGAATCCATCTCTGGCCTAGAGCGACCCAGCATCACGTTTGAAGATGTCGGCGGCATGGAGGAACTCAAGGAAGAAATTCGCCTCAAGATTATCTATCCGCTGACCAATGCAGAGCTGTACAAAGCCTACGGCAAGAGCATCGGCGGCGGTATTTTGTTGTATGGCCCACCGGGTTGTGGCAAGACTCACTTGGCTCGGGCAACGGCGGGGGAGATTCGTGCGGGATTTATCCCCGTGGGCATCAACGATGTCCTGGATATGTGGCTGGGCAACAGCGAGCGTAATCTGCACGATTTGTTTGAGCAAGCTCGCAAAAATTCCCCCTGCGTTTTGTTTTTTGATGAGGTGGATGCCCTGGCGAGCAAGCGCACGGATATGCGCCAGGCCACGGCGCGGCAGATCATCAACCAATTCCTGGCGGAGCTGGACGGCGTGCAGTATTCCAATGAGGGCGTGCTGATTCTGGCGGCCACCAATGCGCCATGGCATTTGGACAGTGCATTTCGGAGACCGGGACGTTTCGATCGCATCCTGTTTGTCCATCCACCGGATGCTCCGGCCAGGGCTGCGGTACTGCGACTCTTGTGCAAAGGTAAGCCAGTCCAGGATGTGGACTTTGAGCAAATCGCTAAGAAAACAGACAAGCTTTCGGGAGCGGACCTGAAAGCCGTGGTGGATATGGCGGTGGAGCAAAAGCTGCAGGAGGCGATGAAAACGGGGGTGCCCAAGCCACTCACCACAAAGGATTTACTCAAGGCAGCGAAGCGGGTTCGGCCTTCGACACGAGAGTGGTTTGGCACCGCCAAGAACTACGCCATCCATGCCAACCAGGACGGAACCTATGACGACATCTTGGACTATCTGAATCAACGCTAGCGCTATCCGAGCGAGATTGCCGCCATTTGGCGACCTGGGAGCATCAGCGTGAACTCAGCCCCTTGTCCCGGTCCTGAACTGACCACTGTTAAGCAGCCTCCCATTTGCTTCGCATTCAGTGAGCTACCGTGAAGTCCGAATCCATGGCCCTCTGCTCGGGTCGTATAGCCATGGCCAAAGATCTTCTCGATATTCTCCGCTGCGATCCCTTCACCATTATCTTTAATCTTGAATAGGATCTGCTCGGCATTCGACTCTATGCTTAAGCTCAAATGCCCTTCTCCGAGGGGAAGCTGGGCGATCGCTTGCTTGGCATTAGAAACCAGATTGACCAAAATTTGTAGCACTTGATGTTTATCCAGAACGCCATGTATGGGCTGTTCATAGTGCTTTTCAATGCGAATCTCTGGCTCTATGGAATCGTTGAAGCTGAGGGTTAGGGCAGACTCCATTAACGCGGTCAGCTCCACAGTCTCTAACATGGCTTGATACCCCGCCGACTCCTGTTGCAGCTTTACAATCGTCGCAATGTGTTCTACGTGGGTTTGCAGCGTTGTTAGTTCATCACAGCAGGCTTGGTGCTGTTGTTCAATATTGTGGGTTAGCTTTTCAATCACAGACGGGAGGAGTTTCATTTTTTCATGGTCTGCCAGAAACAATTGATGCTCTGCAACCATGTCTGCCATGCGTCGGAGGTAGTCAAGCGGCATGCCCTTGAGCTGACGCTGGAGCGCTTCCGAACCTACATTGACGCTGTTCAAGACATTGCCGACGTTATGGACCACATTCGTCGCAATTTCAGCCTTCCCGGCTTGCCGCGCCGTGGCAATCAGCTCCGCCTGTAGCTCGACCAGTTGCTGCTGAGCTTTGCGCTGTTTCTCCACAAGATGTTGCAGTTTCATTTCTGCGGTTTGACGCTCTGCGATCGTCGTTGTCACTTGTAAATACATCGTCTTAAAAGCACCGATCACGTCAGCCAGTTCATCGCGTCTGTCATCGGAATAATGGGCAAAGCTAGGCCCTACAGCATTCCCCTGAACGGCTTGTCCTGCCTGGACGAGATCTTGTCGGAGCTTCCAAATAGGGACAATCACAGTGATGCCTAGGGCCACCATCGTTGCAACGGTTACAACCACAGAAATAATCACCACCAAACCCGCAACGCGGAGGATAAACCCTCGGACTTCTCCAGTAATCTGGGAAGCATCCTGACGCAGGATAAGCAGATACCGACGCTCCCCAATCACAGGGGTTTGCCAAGCAATATCGTAACGATTGCCGACCCGCAGGGTGGGTTGTTCCTGAGCCCGATTCGAAACGAGCTGGGGAGACTCCCCAAACTCCCCTAGATAGCGGCCCGTCTGACTATAGAGAGCGCCCCCTAGGGCAAAGGAAGGATATAAAGTATTGAGTGTGTCCAAGACCTCTATCTCAGTTGCTTCATCCGGTAACATCTGTAGGGCTAGGGCACTAGACTCCACCGTCGATTGCTGGATCTGCCCTAAGAGCTCTCGCTCTCTCCGCAACGCAGAAGGGACCAACAGAATGATCTCAATCGCAACGATACTGACAAAAACCCAAAAAGCCAGCCATCGCGAGAGCTTTGCCTGGAAGAAGATAGACCAAAAACGCAATGAATTAGTCACTTATTCACCTAATTTCATGGGAATAAAAACACCCGAAATTCATCAATGATCATGGCCGCATAAATACTCATAGGCCAATAGTTACTGAGAAGTTATTACTGATCAATCCAACAACCTAGTGTGCCATTTTTATTCGGACTGAGACAGCTTATTAGGTCAATCCTAAATCTAGGATTAACAATCAAAATCATGGCCTATAGCAGGCTATTAAGAGTCAGAACTAATCTGTCTTATCATCATTTTCACATTGAAATAAATCGAGTGTTTTCTCTGCGGGAAGAGGCTTTCCGTATAGAAATCCC
>CALIJJ010000300.1 GCA_938017515.1 uncultured Pseudanabaenaceae cyanobacterium | reverse complement strand
ACATAAGTAAATTTATTGCTGCCATCGGGATGCAAAACATATCGAAAAACCATTCCCGGGATGCTTTCCGTGAGACAGCGAAGCTGAGTTTGACTCTCTTGCAAAGCCAGCTCTGCTATTTTACGGTCGGTCATATCCACTGCAATACCAACTGTTCCCGCGAACTTGTCCTTGGCATCCCGAAAGGGGGTTTTTGTCGTTTCTAGCCACCTGATAGTGCCATCGCTCCAGGAAATTTTCTCCTCAACAACCTTGCGTTGGCCGGATTGCAAGACTTGGAAATCATCATTACGATAGGCTTGGGCCAGACCAGGCGGCCAAACATCGTCATCTGTCTTGCCGATGAGTTGTTCCGCAGGAGTAGCACAGGCTTCAGCGAAGGGTTGATTTACCGCAATAAATCGACTCTGTTCATCCTTAATCCAGGCCATATGAGGAATATTATTCAACAGAGCTTCTAAATGATTTTGTTTCAGCGTCAATTCTTGTTCAGCGGCTTTGCGATCGCGAATATCGCGAATAATGGTAGAGAAGTGTTGAATCTCACCTTCATCTGATTTGTGGGCAATCAGAACTTGAGAAATAGGCACCTCATTGCCATCTATATCAAGAATCACCGATTCTCCAGACCAGATGCCCTGCTCAATGGCGAAGGGAAACGCTTCGTTTTGCATAATTTCATAGGCCCATTCTGGATTGGCCACAGACAAATGAACGCGGTCCGCTGGATTCCCTAAATCAGGCCGGAATTGTTTGAATGCCTGGTTATGCCAGAGAATATAGCCGTCCGCACTGGCAACGCCAACGTAGTCGGAGGTGGACTCAATAATTTCCAGCAGTCGTTCCCGTTCTTGTTCTTGTTGCTTGCGATCGGTGATATCGCTAACAATGCCATCCCAAACCACATCGCCATTCTCTAAGCGCTCTGCGTGGGACATATTTTGCACCCAACGCTGTCCTTTTTTCGGCAGGCATAGACGATAAGCACTGGTGAAGGGTTGCAGGGTTTCAGCTGAATGCTGAATCGCATCCCCGAGCCATGGAACATCATCGGGATGGATTCTTTCCCATACTGATGCTGCATTTTGCAGCGCTGTTTCGGGCTCGACTTCAAAGACATCGCAAATCTGGGAACTGACATACGTCAGCTCATCGGCACCATCAGGATGCAAAACATAGCGATAAATCATCCCCGGTACATTTTCTGTGATGTATTCGAATTGGGCTTGGCTGGCTTGGAGCGCCAGCTCTGCTGTTTTGCGAGCGGTGATGTCGGTCAGCGTCCCCACATAGCCCACGACATCGCCTTCGTCATTGAGCTCCTGCGCCACATCCACATGGCACCACACAATGCTTCCATCCGGATGGATATGCCTGGCCTCTGTTCCCTGAATAATTTTTGGATCAGGGCGGGCCTGGGCATAGTCCCGAGTCCATTGGTCGATGTTCAACAGACGATCATCGGGATGTAGCGCTTCCAACCAGCCGTGTCCCATGGCTGATTCTGCAGATCGCCCCGTCAGCTCACTCCAACGCTCGTTGACATACACGCAGTGGAGGGGCGTATCAAAGCGAAAAATTCCGACGGGGGCAGCCGCCGCAAGACTGGCATAGCGTCGTTCACTGGCTTGGAGTTCAGCCGTGCGGGCTTCGACGCGCTCTTCTAGTTCTTGGTTCAGTTGTTCGAGGGCTTGGGTGGCTTGCGATCGCTCAATCGCGATTCCTGCTAGGTTCGCGAGCTTTCCGACGTAGGCGATTTCTTGGGGCAGGGGTACCCTTTTCTCTCGGTAATAGAGTCCAAATACAGCCAACACATTCTGGGCTTGATCAAAAACGGGCATCGACCAACTTGCCTTTAATCCATGTTCTAAGGCCAGTTGCTTGTAGTCCTGCCAAAGTGAATCGGTGGCGATGTCTGCCACAATCACGATGTCTTTGCGATAGGCAGCGGTTCCACAGCTACCGACACCTTCAGCAATTGGAAAACCAGCTGTTTCGACAATATCGAGATAGGCTTGGGGTAAGCTTGGCGCGCAAGCATGGCATAGCTGCTCATCCTGGCACAACATGATGGTGCAAATGGTTTCTGGCAGAGAGCGTTCCATTGCCCTGAGCAAGGCCGAAAAAATATCCTGTAGCGGTTCAGCTTTGGCAATTCTTCCCAGAATTTGGAACTGTTTTTCGAGTAACGTTTCGGCCTGTTTGCGATCGCTGATATCTGTAATCGTGCCCACATAACCGACGGGTTGCCCCGCAGCATCGTACTCTGCCACCGCCTGTCCATAGACCCAGATTTCGCTCCCATCAGGACGCAGGGCAGGATACTCCACACAAAGGGGATGATTGCTATTTAGGAATTGCTCATATTCTTCCTGGATCAGGGCTATCACTTCAGGGGCGTAGCTTTGAGACCAAGGTTGCCCAACAATTGCCACTGGATCAACGCTGAGAATCTCGCAGTAGCGCTCATTGGCATAGGTGCAAACCCCCTCCAAATCCGTATGCAAAATCCCGACGGGAGAAGCTGCAACCAGAGAAGCATAACGTTGTTCACTCTCTCTCAAACGTGCTTCGGTTTGTTGACGAGTCTCTAGTTCATCTCGCAACTGTTCATGGGTGGTGGCTTGCTGGAGGGCGATCGCCAACTGAACCGCCAACGCTTGCATTAACTCCACCTCTTCGGGCTGCCAATCCCGAGCATGGTCTGCTTCCGAAGCATTGAGCAAGCCCCAAAGTTCATCACCGCAGACTAGCGGCACAATTATCTTGGAACGGGTTTGAATACGCCTCAGAAAATCACGATGACAATCGGATAGTTCAATGGCATCGACGTCCTTGACCACCCGAACCTTTCCCCGACGGTAGGCTTCAGCTTGGTCATGCTGAAAACAGTCATCCTCTAGACGTTCACCGACGAGCGATCGCGGCGAATCGGTGGATTCTGCCACAGCAGTTGTTGAGCCATCAGTATTCAGTCGCCAGATATTGACGCGGTTGCAGCACAACACTTGCCGCACCTGTTCCACCGTTGTGTCCAGGATAGTTTGCAGACTCAAGGAGGAACGGATTTGGGTCGCGATCGCAGCCACCAATTCTGCTTGCTCAACCTTAGCCTGAAGGATGCGGGTACGTTCCTCAACCTGTTGCTCAAGTTCACGATTGCGAGTCTCCAAGCGTTGAACACTTGCCGCTTCTAATTGCTTGACCTTTTGGTCTAAATCTTCGGCGAGTTTATACAACTCGACAGGATTCAGAGCATTTAACAAGCTGGTATGGGTCACAATCCCCAGGAGTTCCCCCTGGGAGCCGGTGACGGCTAAGCGATGAATCCGTCGTTGCTGAAGAGAGGCTTGGGCTGCCCACAACGATTCATCGGGGGAAATGGCAAAAACCGGCGTACTCATTACCGCCTGAGCCAAGCAGGCTTCTGGGTCTAAGCCTAGGATCTGAAATTGCACGATATCCCGCTCCGTCAGGATACCAATGGGCTTTGTTAAAGGGGTGGAGGTGGCAGAAGAAGCTTCATCGGAAAAAGGCTGCACCAACATGACAGAACTAACGCAGTGCTCGCTCATCAACCGGGCGATCGCCAGTACCGAGGCATCGGGAGAACCACAAACCACCTCCGATGTCATCACCTCTGACACCGAACGCAGCCGCAGAAGCTCCAGGGGCTGAGTGATGTACTGTAAACTCTCGTGGGTCACCAGCCCAACGAGGCGTTCTTGTTCATCAAGAATAGGAATATGACGAATGTTATGTTGACGAAGTAGATTAACCCCGACAAAGAGATCATCCAAGGCCGATTCTTGCAGGGTGATGACGGGATGGGCCATGATATCCCTGACCGCCAGTGTCTCTAGAGAATCGTGCTGAGCACTGAGGCGAACGATGTCTCGCTCTGTCACGATGCCCTGAAGTTCATCCCCAACCATCACCAGAACACAACTGGCTCGTGCTTCGATATGGCAATCCGTTAGAGGGTCTGCTTCTGTCGGAGGGACACAGATTGCCCGCAAACCACTCATTTGGGCGATCGCCTCCATAACGCTTGTTTCAGGCGTCACGGTTAGGGGATAGCGAACGATCGCAGAACGCACATCGGAGAAAGCCAAAACCGTTGTGGGAGAGAACATAGGGTTGAAGAAGAGGGACTGCAACGGCAGCCTTTCGTCTCATACCTTCGTAGAATATAGGGAAAACAATTCTTGGGCTTGCTCCAGAGATAATCTGTACAAAAAAGTCTCAAATTGTACGGAGATCTCAGAGGATGTTTGAGAATTCGCCAGAGCCGAGGCTCGGAGACCTAGCACCAGCGATTTTGCCTGATTTCTAAGCGGAATTCTGTGGGCTTTGGCTAAATCGGCTACAGCCTAAGCCCTTCTCAAACATCCTCTCAGGAGATCTTCTAGTCTCTCACTATTTTGTGCAAGGGTGGAGACCACTGACCACTGGCTCAGTCTTTATCGGATTCCGTCTGGCCTAGAGGAGTTGCGAAGAATTCTGGTTCGCAGCTTGAAGCGTTGATGGAGAGCTACAATATATTTGTATTAGGCGTTGAAGATCAACCATACCAGAACAAGCGTGATGGTCGCACAGTATCCCCTTCGTATTGCCTCTGAAGTTGTCTATCCAGATAGCGACGGTAAACCCATGGCTGACAATACCAAGCAGTTTCGGTGGATTGTCACGATCAAGGAGAATCTGGAAATTTTGTTTGCCCAGGATCCCCATGTATTTGTGGCGGGGGATTTGCTTTGGTATCCGGTGGAGGGGAACAACAAGCTGCGTCAAGCACCGGATGTGATGGTGGTGTTTGGGCGTCCAAAAGGAGACCGAGGTTCCTATCGGCAGTGGCAAGAGGAGAATATTGCGCCGCAGGTGGTGTTTGAGATTTTGTCACCCGGTAATCGGGCGGGGGAGATGACGCGGAAGGCTTTGTTTTACCGTGATTATGGGGTGGAGGAGTACTATCTCTATGATCCGGATGGGAATGAGTTGAGTGGTTGGGTTTGGGGGAGTGGTGAGGGGTCTGGGAATGGTGAGGCTTCGGCGATTACCACGATGCAGGGATGGGTCAGTCCTCGGCTGGGCATTCGCTTTGAGCTGGGGGAGGAGGAACTCAAAATTTATGACCCGCAAGGTAACCCTTTTTTGACGCCGGTTGAGTTAGCTCAGCAACGAAATGAGGCTCAGCAACAGCGAGATAAGGCGCAGGCTCGGGCGGAGCGGTTGGCGGAGAAGCTGCGGGAGTTGGGGGTTGATCCAGATAAGGTGTGACGCGATCGCGCAGGGCTTTTTCAGCTTTGGTAAGGTTTGGCGGGTTGGTTTGCCATTCGGAGAAGAAGCCTGGGTCTGAGGCCCGCGATAAGTTGAAGGCGTCTTCGGCTTCTTTGAGGGTGGTGGTTCTTTGGGCGATAGCGGCTCTAGCCATTGCATCAAGCCTTGGGTTGCTCCACTGTTCAGATCCTAGCTTGTAGACTTGATTGGCTCAGTATCAGCGAGGGCAATATGATGCATCTATCAGAATATTCTTGTCATTTCGAGATGAAAAAAAGCGTGACAGTTTCTGAAGGCAAGCAAGTTTTTGATGGCTGTATGAGGAAGCTATTTACCGACGAGATACAAAATGTCTCTCGAAGCTCTTGAACCATTCTCCTTGCGTACAAAGTGTTCCTGTATCGCCTTCAGCGAGAAAACTATAGTCTTTTGTACTGACTATAAATTCTAATCTAGAGCTGTCATGCAACTCAAATGTTATGTAATAAGAAGTTGAGGTGCTGATATTACTACCAGATACGCTTATACGTTTGCTTACGATGCATGCTTCTCTAGCAATTACTGGAGAAGAGGCGTTATCAATATATTTGCCAATTGCACAGAGAATGGCAATTCCAATGATAATTGCGACAACAACAAGTAAAAAATCCATCCTTCTCCTGTCAAGAATCCTATTACCCAGCTAAACATCGCACCTGAATCTGCACTGATCGATTCGCTCTATCAGCAGATAGCTCCTGACGCTCCTATCCCCATACCTTACCTGCAACAACATTGTCTATTCCATAGGTGACGAATGAAGGGATTTTAGGAATGAGGCAATATCCATAGGAATCTTGGGCTCTGGCTCGCACCAATCGTCGCAAAGCAGCCAGAATGCGTGTGTTGCTCATGCTGCTTTAAGCTTGAGCACCGCCTTAGCCTTAGCCATTCGGACGAAGTGCTCAATATATTCGTACTGCTGCCACAACCACTCCTCACTCGCAGACAAGTCAACCGTTTTGCTCTTCTCTAGCAGCTCATCAATTTGCTGCTGCATTTCCTCCGAGGGGCGCAGAGCCAAAACCTCCTCCGGTGAGGGTAAGCCCGCGAGGATTTCCAAAATCTGAGCACCCCCAACTAGTTCCGTGTGCTCCGTAATATTCGGCTCCCGCAGACCCAACTCCAAAATGCAAAGCATCTGCTCCTAAACCGGCATCAAACGATGGGCCAAATCATCGGGTACATCGATGGTGATCTGCATAGGGCTCAAGCCTCAGGATTCTGCTTCCAGTTTAGCGAATGCGCGGTTTCGTCCCGGTTTATCCCCAACGCGAGCAAGCCTCCACTAGAATAGACAGGGTTTTAGGTCGGTGCAGGCTTGCCATACCAGCTCCCAAGCTGGGCAACGCCATCTGCATCGGCCTAAAATTGTGCTTAACTTCAATGGCCCAATAATCATTTAGTATCCAGCGGGAGCAGGTTTCGTGGAGTCTCGTTACAACCCAGCAGACATCGAGAAAAAGTGGCAGCAGACTTGGGCTGACCAGGGCCTGGACCAGACCTCCGAGGAATCAGACAAGCCTAAATACTATGCCCTCTCCATGTTTCCCTACCCCTCTGGCAACCTGCACATGGGCCACGTGCGTAACTACACGATCACCGACGTGATTGCCCGTGTGCGGCGGATGCAAGGCTTTCGGGTGCTGCACCCCATGGGTTGGGATGCCTTTGGTCTGCCCGCAGAGAACGCAGCGATTCAGCGGGGCGTGCCGCCTGCGGACTGGACGCTCAAAAACATTGACCAGATGCGGGACCAGCTGCGCGCGCTGGGCCTTTCCTACGACTGGGACCGCGAGGTGGCGACCTGCTTGCCCAACTACTATCGCTGGACCCAGTGGATTTTCTTGCAGTTCTTTGAGGCGGGCTTGGCCTACCAAAAGGAAGCAGCGGTGAACTGGGACCCGATTGACCAGACTGTGCTCGCCAATGAGCAGGTGGACAGCGAGGGGCGCTCCTGGCGCTCTGGGGCCAAGGTGGAGCGCAAGCTGTTGAAACAGTGGTTCTTTAAGATCACGGAGTACGCGGACCAGTTGCTCAAGGATTTGGATCAGCTCGATGGCTGGCCCGATCGCGTCAAAACCATGCAGGCCAACTGGATCGGCAAGTCCACCGGGGCCCAGGTCATCTTCAAGACCGAAGCGGGCGATGAGCTGGAGGTGTACACCACCCGCCCCGATACCCTCTGGGGCGCGACGTTTATGGTGATTTCGCCGGAGCATCCTCAGATTGAGGCCCTGACGACGGCAGAGCAGAAAGAGGCGATCGCCACCTACCAAAAGGCCGCCGCCAGCATGAGCACGATAGACCGCACCGCAGAGGGCCGCGAAAAAACCGGCGTCTGGACCGGCAGCTATGCGATTAATCCGGTCAACGGTGCCAAGATTCCCATCTGGACCGCCGACTACGTGATGATGGACTACGGCACGGGCGCGATTATGGCGGTTCCAGCCCACGACCAGCGGGACTTTGACTTTGCCCGCAAGTTTGAACTGCCGATTATTGCGGTGGTGCAGCCCCAAGGAGATGACGGCGGTGAGGAACTCGATGGCGCGACGATGACCGAAGCCTATGCCGGGAACGGCGTGATGGTGAATTCGGGGCCGTTGGATGGGGTGAAGACGGGTAAAGGGAAAGGGAAGAGTGTCAGGACGGCGATCGCCCACCTCAAGGAAAAGAATATCGGCAAAGGCACCAGCAACTATCGCCTGCGCGACTGGCTCGTTTCCCGCCAGCGCTACTGGGGTGCACCGATTCCGATTATCCACTGTGAGGACTGCGGCGCGGTGGCCGTGCCCGATGCGGACTTGCCGGTGGAGCTGCCTAAGAATGTCGAGTTTACGGGTAAGGGGGCGTCACCGCTGTCGAAGATGGGCGACTGGATCAATGTGCCCTGCCCCAGCTGCGGTAGCCCTGCCAAGCGCGAGACGGACACGATGGATACGTTCCTGGATTCGTCCTGGTATTTCCTGCGCTATCCCGATGCCAATAATGAAGAGCAGGTGTTTGCGGCGGATAAGGTGAATGACTGGTTGCCGGTGGACCAGTACGTGGGCGGCATTGAACATGCAATTTTGCATCTGTTGTATTCGCGCTTCTTTACGAAGGTGCTGCGCGATCGCGGCCTGCTCAATTTTGACGAGCCCTTCAAAAAGTTGCTGACACAAGGCATGGT
>CALIJJ010000299.1 GCA_938017515.1 uncultured Pseudanabaenaceae cyanobacterium | reverse complement strand
GCTCGGCCATTGGGGTTGTTATCTTCAATGTTGGCCTTAAAGAACAGCAGCTCGCCCGAGCCGGTGAACTGGGTTGGATTTTTGGGATCGTTGGGGGTGCCGTCCAGGAAGGCTTTGATCTCCAGCTCCAGCTCTGGATCGTTCCCATCCTGGTCTGTGGCCAGATAGAACGTATCCTGCAGACTCAAACCAAAGCCAAAGTCAAAGCTCCAGCCCATGTCCAGGGCAAAGCCGCCGTCTACATCTAGACTGAACCCAGGTAAATCCAGGTCGAGGGGAATCTCAATGCCGTCGGCAAAGATATCACCGCCCAATTGCATATCAAACTGAATCGCATCGGCGTTGGCAGGCAAACCACCGCCAACCGCCCAGGGTTGCAGCAAATCACCCGCTGCATCAAACCAGCCGATTTGAATGTCGTTGGCATTAATACCGTCGCCATTGAGATCGCGCAACAGGTTGAGGTTACCGGGGCCAAGGACATCGAAGAGGGAGCTGCGAATAAATTCGATCGCCTTGCCATCTCCCGACAGCTTGGCCCGTAGATCGCTCAGTAACCCATAGCGCATCTCCCGCAGGAATGAGGCCGCCTCCGCCAACTGGTCACCCACCAACGGAATGTCCTGGGCCAGATTGGAATCCAGCACGTCTTCCAGCGTGCCCACGGCCAGATCAACGCCATCCAACACAAACGACGGGTCATTGATCAGCCCCAGCAGCGAGAACTGCCCACCCAAGCGCTCAAACTCACCGCGAATATCCGGGAACGTCATCACCAGGGGATCGCTGCTGCCCGCATCGGCTGAATTAGCAAGGTGCTTAAACAACTGAGCCACACCCTGGTTGCCGTAGACCGGATTGGTTTGGACGGTAATGGGAGCCAGGTCAAAGCCCACCCCCGCCACTCTGAGGTTGAGGGGCAGATTGATCTCAAAACCGCCGTTGATTTGGGTTTGCAGATTATTGCCCAGGGTTTCTGTGCCCACCTTAAAGAAGCCATCATCCGCACCGCCATTTTGTTGGTCGATGGCAATCAGTACACCTGCATAGTCATCCGTCGCCGCATTGCCATCCCCATCAAGCAGCGCAAACCCACCGCTAACGCCGAGGTCAATGGGACCGAGCTTGAAGGCCAGATCGAGATTTTCGCCCTTCAGCCTTGCACCCAGTTCGGCGTGGGTACCTTTGCCGGTGTTGGGGTCATAGTCGCGAAGCAGGAGGTCTGGAGCGTTACCTCCGGCAATGCTGTTGAGGTCGAGGGCGATATCGAAGTTGAGATCGGCGATCGCCTCCAAGGTCACCCCACCCCCCGCATTCAGATCCGCCAGCGCACTAATCCCGTCCAACGCGACGGCTCCCGCATTGCCCGACAGCGCCTTGAGCGAATCCAAATCCAGGCCAAAGCTGAAGTCCTTGCTCAGCAGGGCCTGCCAACCCAAGTGAATATCGAGGTACTGACCGTTGAGCGCCAGCGAGAACTTCTGCTGATCGGCGGGCAGGGCATTGTTGTCCTGCAAACCGAGGGCGTTTTCAATAACAGATTCCACCTCTTGCAGCAGCCCCGCTGGATTGGCCGCTGCATCCGCCAGTTGCCCTGACAAATCACTTAAAAATGCGAATTGTTCCCGTAATGACTGGTTAATGACGGGTAGTTGAGAATTATAGAAGGCGTTATCTTGCAGCGATTCATCAATCAGGTCAATCCCGGCCTGGATGCCGCGCACCACATCTTCAAAACTGAGTTCCCGCAGCTTCAGTAGATCGTCGATTTGGGGCAGAACGACGATCGCCCCTTCTGCCTGCACGGCACCATTGGCAATTTGTGTGGCCAAGTCAAAGGCTTGGTTGAGCGGCTGAGTCACGACCTGAGACCCTGCTGTTAGCTGCGATAAATCCGGAACGTAAACGGCCAACTCCGTGTTGGGCGCAATGTTGAAATTGCCAAAGTCGCTGTTGACCGAAAGCCCTTTGAGCCTGGCGCTAGCCTCTCCGCTCAGGTCCACATTGAAGGCGTCGAACAGGGTACCGTCGATGAGCTCGTTGAAACTAAAGCGGCGATCGCCCGGTGTCACCGCATTGGGGTCACGGTCCAGCCCTGTGGCCACTGCCGCCGCCAAGTTAATCCCCGAGCCACTGCCCGCACCACCTGCGGTTAGTCCCACAAAGCCCAAGCCCGCGTTGACGCTCAGATCATTCAGCGCAAACCCAGCGGTCCCATTCAGCTCCAGGTTTTCGATAAACAGACTGAGGCCGTCACTGCTGACATTATTGGGGCCATCAAAATCAATGCCGAGATCCAATCGGCCCGTTACGGCGCTGTTGAGCTGAACTGTGCTGTCGGAGGACAGCGACAGATCACCCATATCGAGGCCAAAACCGAGGCTGGTATCCGCTGCGGTAAACGATTGGGTGAAATCAAAGGGAAACACCAGTTCATTGGCGACGGGGTCGTAGCTAATCGCCACGCCACCGGGCAATACATCGGAGCTGTTAATGGCAGCAATCAGCTCCTGGTAGGTGCGCAGCAGTTCCTGCTCTTCATGGATGACAAAGCTTTCACCACTGAGGTCTAAGCCTCCGGCTCCATTGAGCACCAGCGTATTGGCATCGGTTCGACTGGTGATGCCGTAGGTTCTGCCATTGCTGAGCGTGACAAACTTGTCACCAAAGCTGTCGAGAAGCCCCCCGTTCGCACTGGTAAGTTCTCCATCTTGAATCGTGGCATCTGCCCCGGAGAACAGGTCAATGCGAGGCTGATAAAAGTCAATTTTCTCCAGAACATCATCATTGATCGCCGTGGCAAAATCGAGGGCATCTCCCAACTTCAAATCAAGAAACGGCAGTTGACTCTGCATCACATCGTATTGACGATACTCCTGCCCCCAAGCCACCATGTCCTGGAGCATCACCAGCACATCGCCCACGCCGACATTGGCAAAGTTTTGCAGCTTGTCAAACCCCGTAAAGCCGAAGGTTGGATCGGTGTTGCCGAGGATGTCGCCCGCGATCGTCGCAGTCGGTGTCACCACGCTACTGAAGTCATGGCCCAGCAACGAACCATAAAATGGCAGGGTCACATCCAGGGTGTTGCGGTTGCTATCAGCCGTGACATCAAACTGATCATTGCTGTAGCTAATGCCGCCCGCCAAATCGAGGCTGATTTCTCCCTTGGCGTTGCCTGGAGCATTCGAGCCAATGCTCATCTCCAGGGGGCCAAAGTAGCCACCAACCACTAAGTCATCCGCCGTTGCGGTGGCACCAAAGTCTAGCGTATTGAGCGCAAAATCTGCGGTGAAGTCATTCCAGTCAAAGCTGAGCGCAAAGTCCACATCGACATCAACATCCAGCGTTAAATCCAGCGCTGCCTGTAGCTCAATGCCAAAGCTCGCTGCATCTTCCGTCAGCGCAAAGTCAACCAGATCCTGAACCTGATAGGCATTGTCAGCACTGTACGTCAGGCTAAAGCCATTCGCATCGCCGCTCGCTGTTAGGCCCGTTGTAATGGGAAGCCGGGTCATCCAGGTGTCTTCTAGATGCTGCGTCAGCTTATTGAGTGATGTGTCATTGAGCGCTGTCGCATCGATATAGGCTTGAATCTCGTTGCCAAGGTCAAAGTAAGTGTCCAGGCTCAGCAGCCCTCCCAGGGTGGTGTCTGTTCCTGGGAGAGCCGCCGCCACCGCATTGAGGGGATTGCCATCACCATCAACGGTGGAATCGTTGAGGTTGGTTTGGATATCGCCGAGCTGGCTGACCCCGGCCTGTAGCGCCGTGAGGACATCGTTGTTAAACGCAGCATCTAAATCGAATAGGACACCGTTGTAGCGGGGAGAGGCGATCGCCCCCGTCTCCACGTCCCCCAGCACATGCTCCAGCACCCAGTCACCGCCCAGTACTGCAGAGCCCGTCAAATCCTCTGAAGCGGCAATATCCGCCCCCGTCAGCTCACCCAATCGCTGGACAAAGGCCGCACCCTCATCTCCCGCCGCTAAATTACAGCCATAGAACAGCAGGTCCGCCCCTTCCCCAAGAGCAGCTCCCCACTGGCGCAGTTGCTGCTCGTACTGACCTATCGTCTCTGCGTTCAGCTCCGTAGAGCCCAGACGAACGCGCCCGGCATCACCGTGAGAGAAAATATGAACTGCATCCAGCTCCGAGAACTGGGCCAATGCCTCACCCATTTGCTCCAGCCCATCCCGCTGGGAGGACAGCAGCAGCACCTGAGCATTGGGATCAGCCTGGGCTAGGATTTGCTGATAGTTTTCGACACTTTCATCAACAATAATGAGCGAGCTGGGCTGGTTGGCAAATAGAGGTTCAGAGAAGGAATTTGCCGAGGGAAAACTGCGATCGCCTTCCGCATTGACACCGACAAAAAAGTCTCTAGCGAAGTCAGTATTCGCTGAGGCACTGGCTTGATTTTTTCTAGCATTCCACGCAAGACGATGTCCGACACCACCGACGCCTTCGGCATTAACCCTTCCGACGTCATCCGGAGTGAGAAGTGACGCGCCGCCATTGTCCCAGCGATCGCTAACACGATTGAAAGGCTGAAGAGAGGTAGACAGCCCGGATGGATTCAGGCGCGATGTCTCTCCGATGATGGGTCTAGCATTGACTCCTGCTCCCTGCAGCGCCCATGGGAACACCGCCTGATGGCTACCTGTCGAAAATTCGGATGCTGTAAAGAATAAAGAGTCAGAAGCCTGAGAAGTACCCATAGGTTAAAAGGAGAGCTAGAGGAGAGAAGGATGAGCGCAGGATGCAACTGACTCTGTCTCTTCCAAGCATTCCTTTTTAACTGGCATTAAACTGCGACATATATACGGATTTCCCTAGATGCTCTTACCAGAGAAATCATCGCGTTTCTGGTTTGTCAGTAAATAGCCGTAAATCAGATAGCAATAGCCCAGTAGTCAATCATAAAAAATAAGCTCAACGCTCCCCAAACAACAGTCAAAAACTTAGCCTCCCAGTCACACCATCAGACTAACCCATCAAAAAGCGAGAAGATCAGCAAGGAGAAATGAGAGATGACTATCTCGCTGACCGAGCCTCGACGTTGGGTCGTGCTCCTGACCAAGCATGCGAGGTGGCTTGCGAAACCCTTGCGAAACCGTTGAGTCGCGACCACGATTCTGTTCTATTCACAATAAGAGGAAATGCTTACCGCAAAAACCACCGACATTACAGCGAGCCGTTCGATGGGCGGCACAGCTAGGGAGCTTTCTGGGTCGTCACCATGATGACCAACCGGGAGTAAACATGCTTGGGCGAGGGCTCGCTAGACTCCACGACATTGCACCCGGTTGGCAGCTCGAATAATCACGCTATCGACAGCGATAGAGCCGATGGCGATATTCGCCCAGGGAACCGCGATAGTCGTTATCCGCTGCGCAGTTGAAAACAGCCTCAGGATCAAACGGGGCACGAAAATTAAGCAACCAGAGGTCAAAGGGAACCGGGGTATTGGAAAGCTGCTGCGTCAGTTTGGCGATCGCCCCATCATAGGTCTTCGTCGCTGGGTCCCGATGGGCCAAAAAATATTGCGGGTCTAAAGAGGAGCCGCGATCGCGCAAATCCAGCGCAATCCCCATCATCCGCCCGGTTTGTCCATGGTGTTGGTGCGTTGTTGCAATCAACGTTGGAACCGATGCTTCTGACTCTATTCTTGCTGACGCATCTCCATTGGCTTGCAAAAGTGTTGCTATGACATCCGGACGATGGTGCTGAAGATAACCCGTATTGCTCAGTACCGTGAATGCCCCCATCAACGCCACAAGGAGAATCGTCACCACGCCACGCCGAAAGCGAGGACTACGCCAGCCTCGCTCCAGCAAAGCCCCCAAATACACCATCGCCGCCCCGTAAAAAACAAACGTGAATCGAGGGGCCTGGGAAAGATCCTGACCGGCAAAATAGGTCACGGCCAAAAACAGCAGCAGACTAAAGCCAAGATAGTCCTTGATCGCATGCAATCCTGCTGTATTGCGCCCAGGTGTTGCTGCATCTAGCTCACTCGTCTCTCGGGTCGAGGCGTTTAGGCCATACAGATAGACCCCCAGCCAACCCACAAACCCCACCATCACCACCATGGAAACAATAACCAGCGGCAAAGGCAGACCCACACTGATCGCCGCAGGCAACTGCGTCAAAAACGTGATGCTCCACATCAACAAGCGCAAGGGCGGCATCAGCCAACGGTTGAGCCCCGTTTCACTGGCAATCCACTGGGAGGCAGGATTTGCTCGAATGGCGATAATGCTGGGCAGCCAGACGAGCGTACTTGCCGCAGTAGCCAAGGCAACTAGCAGGATACGTAGCCAATGACGTTTGCTCATCAGCCAACGCTTCGTCCAGGCCCCCTTCAAGAGCACACACCCCTGGGCCATGACACTCAACACAAAGAAATAGTGCGTCGCGACGCCCAGGGCATTGGTCATGCTCCAAGCCACAACCAAAGGCCAGGATAAGGGGAATCGCGATCGCCCCCCCCTCTCCACAGGCCGCTGCAAACTTTGCACCGCTCGCACAAAACAGGCCAACGACGCCATCACCAGCAACAGGACCAAGGTGTAATGGCGTGCCTCTCTGGCCCAAAATACATTCAGGGGCGAGACTGCCATCAAAGCCGCTGAAAGTTGAGCCGCCACGGTCGCTCGTTCTGAGCTGGACGATTCCCCTCGCCCCATCACCCAACTCAGCCCAAAGGCTGAGGGGACTGACAGGATGCCCAGGAGGGCGGGGAGCGATCGCGCTATTCCCACGGGCAGTAGCTCCCCCATCGGTGCCCAAGCTTTCATCCAGCCGTGGGCCAGAAGAAAATACAGTGGCGGATGCGTACTTTCATTGAATAGATGCTGGGTCACATCCCCCAACCCCGTCTCGGCCTGAACTCGCAAGGGCTCCAGCAGCATTGCACTATCAATCCATTGATCCAGCGGAACCTCCAAAAAACTATGGCCCAGACCGAACACCATCGTGGCCAGTTCATCGGTCCAGGGCGGGAGCTGGTCCAAGTGCCAGAAGCGTAGGAGGGCCGCGATCGCCATCCATCCCGCCAGCCCAATCCAGGACATCGGCGAAAGCGAAGCACGTTGAGACGAAAACAAGCGGCGGGAGGGCATAGAGATTAAAACCGGACTCACAAAACTGGGATCAAATTGCAAAAGCGACCGAGGAAATCTTAGGCTGATAGCTGTCCCTTGGCTCGATTACCTGGCATTCCCGTAGCTTGGTGTCTCCCTCGACTCCCCCAAGACCGCCTCATCCCCAGCCCGCATGGTTCGTTTCGCTCCGCACATTGCACGCCCTCGCACCGATTCCCCTGTCCGTCGCCCCCGGACAATCGGGTCCGTCCAACGCTTTGCCCTGCTGGCCTTGGGAGCGATCGCCCTCGCCCTCATTCCAGTCCTCGGCCCCCTCATCCAGGACCCCGGCAATGCAGCGCTGCTCAACTGGGGAGGACGGACTCAGCTCGGTCAATTTTTGGCGGCGGCGCTGCACCCAGACCTCAGTCCGGCTCTACTCCGCATTGCCGGACCCGCCACCCTGACCACCCTGGCCTACGCCCTCTGCGGCAGCAGCCTCAGCCTCATCCTGGGAGCCATCGGTGGCGTATTGGGGTCAGAGGTTTGGTGGCAATCCGTTTTTTCCCTCGGAGAGATCCCCGGGGACATCAGTCCCGGAGAAAAAGGTCGCACCCTCCCCCGCTGGACGACCCTCTGGCTGAGTCTACGCGGGCTGCTGGTTATTCCCCGAGGCATTCACGAGCTGGTCTGGGGGCTGATGTTAATTCACCTCTGGGGCACGGACCCGCTGACGGGCATTGTGGCGATCGCATTGCCCTTTGGTGCAGCCACGGCCAAAGTATTTTCCGAGATTTTGGATGATACCCCTCGGCAAGCCTGGCGATCGCTCCTGGCCAGCGGTGCAGCGCCTCTCACCGCCTTTTTCTACGGTCTCCTGCCCCAGGCATTCCTCAATTTGGTCTCCTATGCGTTCTACCGGTTTGAATGCTCTTTGCGTTCAGCGGCGGTGCTGGGGATGATCGGGGTCGGTGGCCTGGGCACCGAAATCCATGTCAGCCTCCAGTCCCTGCGCTACGACCAGCTCTGGACGTTTTTCTATGGATTAGTGCTGCTCAATAGTGCGGTGGATTGGGCCTCGGCCCGCTGCCGTCGTCAATTGGGCTGTGTCAGTCGGCTGGATATCAATGCGCGGCGCACCCCAGCATCAGCCAGTCCCCCCTCCATAGGGACGAGCCGCGCTCGTCCAATGTTTGACAGGGATCTCGGCCAGAATCTCGGCCAGAATCTCGGCAAGGATCAACAAACAGCAATTCATCCCGACGGTGGTATTCCGGGCCATATCCAGGGCCATAACCAGGGCCATATCCAGCAGAGTCTGCGTCGTTTTGGATTGCCGCTGGCCTGGGCGATCGCCGCGCTCTCTGCCTTTGCCTATCTTCAGCCCAGCCCCTCCAAGCTCCTGTCCGCCCAAACCCTTCAGCGGCTCCAGGACTTTGGCGCAGGCATGACGCCCCTGGATGGGGCTTTGCTCCCCCAGTTGCCGGGT
>CALIJJ010000298.1 GCA_938017515.1 uncultured Pseudanabaenaceae cyanobacterium | reverse complement strand
AAATTACGCTTTACCCAATCCATTCCCACCTCATTATTGAGCTTGATCTGCTGGGTCGCATGATCGTAGATATGGCCCAAAATATTGGCATCCTGCTCCACAACCACATCCACCAAATTCACGATCGACTGAGAAAGCGGTCTGAAGAGAGGACTTTTCCAAGATCCAAATACCAAAACGTAGGTTCGGGTTCGGTTCTCAGCCTCCGGCACAAAGATATGGCATTGCTTGATTTGGCCAAACGCTGTGGTGCCATGAAAAATAACGAGGCTTGGGAAATGATTGTCGAGGTGAGCCTGAATGGTTTTCGGCAACATTAGCACCGCTGGATTACGCCGAATCTCGCTCCAGGTAGGGTCAGCCGTTGGCGCATCAAAGAAGGCTTCAGAATGGTGACCGTTATCGATAAAGCGAGTGAAATTCACCTCCTTAACCCGGAACATTTCCCGGTGGGTGCCGTTCTGATGATTGTAGTCATGCATGTTGAGCAGCATCGGCAGCAGCGACGTCTCTACGCTCGTGTCGGTGGTGGAGCCGAAGAACTCGTAGTCACCAGCAATTTGATTGAGAATGTCGGGAATTGGCCGCTTGGGTTCGTGGCCACCATAGCTCCAGATGAAGTCATTTTGTATGACCAACGCTAGGGGCTGGGCTAGGGGCTTTGTTTGCTTATGGGAGCCGGGAAGAACCGTGCAGCCCTGGCGATCAAATTCCAAGGCATGAAACGGGCAAGCCACCGCACTACTGCCATCCCCATGCTCCACGCACCATCCCTCGGACAGCATCGCTCCCATGTGTGGACAAACATTGGAGAGTGCGGTTACGTCACCGTTTGCATTTTTCCACAGCACATAGTCCTGACCATAGAGCGACACCTTCATTGGCTGATTGACTTGCAGCATAGACTTGTGCGCCAGCAACCATGGCGCACCTTCGAGCATCGACATCGCGACCTCCAAAAGTGACTAAAATCTCATCTTTGATTACAATCTAGAAAGCGATCGCTGGATCTGTCAAGCTAAGGTTTGAGTTTCTGTCATGTCTCTTCGCCGTGAACCGCAGCAACAACGTAGCCAAGAGCGGCTGGAGCAAATTCTGGCGGCGGCGGCGGAGGTGTTTTTAGAGATGGGGTATGAGGCGGCGACGACCCAGACGATCGCCACTCGCGCCAATACCGCCGTCGGCACTCTCTACCGTTTTTTTCCCGACAAACTTGCCATTTTCCATGCCCTAGAAAAACGCCACCTCGATAATTTGTCCGTCATTCAAGCGCGAATCATGACGCCCCAATTCATGCAGCAACCGCTGAAGCAGGTGGTTCAGCAAATTGTTCGTACCTATGCGGATTACTTTCTAGACCCAGCGCCCTGCGTGGTTTATATCCAGTATTTTGTCCGGCCGGAAATCTTTGCCTATTTTGATGAAAGCTTTGACCAGTGGCAGATTCAGAAAATGTCTGAGCTATTTTGCCTGCGCAATCCCCAGCTGCCCATTGAAAAAAGCCAGCTCCTCAGCGAAGTCTTTCTCCGAACCTATCAGGTGCTGTTGCTCTCTGCCCTGCGCAGTGAACCGAGCCACCGTCAGTTGCTCTATCGAGAAATCGAAGCATTGCTCATTGGCTATTTGGAACCCCATGCTGGCGATGACCTGACTGTTTCATCCGCAGCGGTTCAGGCTCAAGAACAGGGCCAAGAACTGAAGCAAAAGCATCAGCTGACGGAGCGGCAGACCTTGGCGATCGCCTACGCTCTGGAGCACGGAGCAATGACGATTCAGGACTTTGAGATGGTGTGCCCCAAGCCGTCACGGCGATCGCTCCAGCGCGATATCAAAATTCTCCTAGACAAGCACCTTTTGGTTTGCGAAGGTGCAACCAATCAGCTCACTTATCACTTCAACAATAACTTATGACAACTAGCGACATTTTGAGCTTGCAAGATTCACAAGGAATGATGCGGCAGCTCAGTATCGTATCTCTGTCAGGGCCAAAGCTAATGCTGTCGGCTATCGCTCAACGGTTTCGACGTTAATCTTGATCTTGATCGTGGTCTTGCTCTTTATCTAGAGAGGCCAGTACCGAATCTAGTAAGCCCGGAAATCGATGATCCACCTCTTCCTTGCGGAGGGAGTTGAGCAACTGGGTTCCTTCCTTGCGAGAGAAGACAACGCCCGATTCCCGCAGGATCTTGAAATGGTGCGACATGGTGGATTTTGCGACTGAGCAGTCCAGCGAGGCGCAGCTCAGCTCCCCCGCCTCCGCCAGTTTTCTGACAATTTTGAGACGAACAGGATCCCCCAGCGCGTACAACACGCCTGCCAGGGTGATTTGGGCCGAGTCTGGGTGGAACAACATTCGCATAGTTGCATTATTACACGAGTGCAGGCTATAGTTTGATTGTTCAAGAATATCGAAATTAAGAATTAAATGCCAAGCCCATTGCTGGTTGAGAGGTTGCTCTAGCGACAGCTCTGCGGCATGACTTGGTTTCATGGAGGTTTGCTATGACCGCTAATGCATCAATGGCTAATGTCGCTTCTGCTAATACTGCCTCTCCCGTGGTCCACGCCACGGATGCCACTTTCGGCGCTGAAGTTCTCGGTAGTGACCGGGTTGTTCTGGTTGATTTTTGGGCGCCTTGGTGTGGTCCCTGTCGCATGGTTGGCCCCATTGTTGACGAGTTGGCTAGCCAGTACGAGGGTCAGGCAAAGGTCGTGAAGGTCAACATCGACGACAGTGCCGACACCGCAACGAAATATGGTGTTCGCAGCATTCCCTCGCTGCTCGTTTTCAAGGATGGCCAGCCCGTAGACACGGTGGTTGGTGCGGTGCCCAAGGGCAAGCTCGCCGATACGCTGGAGAAATATCTCTAGATTGTTTCTGGGTTGGGTTGTGCCGGCGATTTGCTCAATCTCTCCCTAGGGGAGGTTGAGCGCTGCGATTTAATGCTTTAACACTTAGCTTTAACGCTTGGTTTTAGCGCTTGGCTTTAACCCTTGGCGTTAACCCTTGGCGTTAAGCATTTGGATGATTGCTCGCTCAATCTCCATCCCTTACTTTTCACACTTTCACTTGCAACATTCCCATGGCTGATATCTCTACGCTTTTCCAACCCCTTCAAGTCGGTGCGCTCACCTTGCCTAACCGTATGGTGATGGCTCCGCTGACGCGAGGTCGCTCCGGTGTGGACCGGGTGCCCAATGATCTGATGCGTGAGCATTATGTGCAGCGATCGCAGGCGGGCTTGCTGATTACCGAAGCCACCTCCATTTCCGAAGAAGGCTTGGGTTGGGACCAGTCCCCCGGCATCTACACCGATGCCCAGCAGGAAGGCTGGCGCAATGTTGTTGAAGGCGTTCACGCAGCAGGCGGCAAGATTTATCTTCAGCTCTGGCACGTGGGCCGTGCTTCCCATCCCGATTTCCAGCCTGATGGCCAACTGCCGGTCTCGTCTTCAGCGGTCAAGCCCGCAGGCGAGATCCATACCCCCAACGGTAAGAAGCCCTACGTTACGCCCCGCGCCCTGGAGGCGGAGGAAATCCCCCGGCTGATTCAGGATTATGTGGCCGCAACTGAGCGCGCTAAGGCCGCTGGTTTTGATGGGGTGGAAGTTCATTCTGCCAATGGCTATCTGCTGGATCAGTTCCTGCGAGATGGCGTCAATCAACGCACAGATCACTACGGTGGCAGCCTAGAAAATCGGGCGCGGCTGTTGTTGGAAGTGGTGGATGCCGTGGTCAAAACCTGGAGCGCCGATCGCATTGGCGTTCGTCTCTCGCCGCTGAATCAGTTCAACGACATCACCGACAGCGACCCGACCAAGACGTTTACCTACGCGGCAGAAAAGCTCAACGCCTTTGGCTTGGCCTATCTCCATGTGATGGAGCCGATCACGGAGAACCACATCATGTATGCACCGGGTGAACCCGTCGCACCCCACATTCGCAAGGTGTTTACCGGACCGCTGATGCTGAATGGGGGCTACGACGCAGAGACTGGGGCTGAGGCGATCGCCTCGGGTGCTGCCGAGTTCATTTCCTACGGTATTCCCTTCATTGCCAATCCCGACCTGCCCGAGCGCTATCGTCTGGGGGCATCCCTGAATGACCCTGACGTCGATACCTTCTATACCCATGATGCCAAGGGCTATACAGACTATCCCTTTGTGGAACCGGTGAAGGCTTAAGTTCGAAACAACAGTTTTAATACCAACCAGATGTTGATGGCGCTGCCGCCGATGAGCAGCGCCTGGCTCCATAAAAATAAGGCCCGGGCTGACAGTGCGGTGGTCGCTCCGCCGCTTGCCATCACCAGCACTGCCCCAGCTATCAAGCAGCCAAACCCCACGATCGCAAGGGTCAGTGGCCGCATACTGCGTCGAATCGTGCTTTGGAATTCCTCTTGGCCGCGCCAGCGCCAATTCAGGCCTAGCTCCGAGCGCTCCAGTCGATCGAGCAAGACGTCGAGACGCTGGGGGAAGTCGAGCAGGAGTTGGGAAAGGTACAGCGACGATCGCGCAACGTCCGTTCCGGTTTGGGGACTGAGGATACGACGCTGGAGCGATCGCTCCACCACGGGGCGAGCCGCTTCCACAAAGGCAAACTGCGGATCCAGCTTGCGGGCAATGCCTTCGACATTGGCGATCGCCTTCACAAACAAACCGATACTCCCCGGCATCTGAATCTGATTTTCCCGGGGAATGCGCAGGGCTTCGTTGAGCAATTCCGTCAGGTTAATGGCTTCCAGGGGGCGGGTGTAAAAACGGCGCAGCAGGCGATCGAACTCCGCCTCCAGGGCTCGGATATCAACTTCTAGCCGGGCATAGCCCAGTTCTCTCACTGCCTGGGCGACCTGGCGCGGTTGCTCATACACAATTCCGACGACGAGATCGGTGATAATCCGCTGGGTGCGCGGGTCCAGAATGGCCACCATGCCACAGTCGAGCATGGCAATGCGAGGGCGTTTGTTGTCGCCGATGTAGAGGAAGTTACCGGGGTGGGGATCGGCGTGGAAGAAGCGATTGAGGAACATCTGTTGCATCATCACCTGGGTGACGAGGGTGGCCAACTCCTGTTTGCCTTGGGTGGAGAGCGGTGCATCGCTGAGCTTGACGCCTTCGATCCATTCCAATACCAGCACTCGCTCGCTGCTGCATTCGGGATGCACTGTGGGCACGACGACCTGGTCTTTTTCCCAGAGGGGGCTGTCGGCTAGGTTATCGCTGAGCTGTTGGGTGTTGCGGGCTTCGCGGCGGAAGTCTAGCTCGGCCAGGAGGCTGTTGCGGAATTCTTCGACCAGGCCAATGAGGTCGTAGGCTTGGCCAATGTTGGCACCCCGGCTGAGGAGTTCGGCGATCGCCCGCAGTCCTTCCAAATCTTTTTCGATGATGTGGCGAATGCCGGGGCGTTGGATTTTGATGGCGACGGGGGTACCGTCGCGTAGGCGACCCCGGTGGACTTGACCGAGGGAACCGGCGGCGATCGCGCTGGATTCGACGTAGGCAAAGTAGTGGCCTATGGGTTGCTCCAATTCGGCCAGCAGGACTCGTTCCGCTTCGTGCCAGGGGAGTGCTGGGACGTCGCTTTGCAGCGTTTCGAGGGCGATGATGTATTCGGGGCCAACGAGGTCGGGGCGGGTGCTGAGGAGTTGGCCGAGTTTGATGAAGGTGGGGCCGAGTTCAATCAGGATTTGCCGCAGGACGCCGGGGAGAGGCAGCTCGAATTCTTCGGGTTTGGGATTAAGGGAGAGCTGATTGCGAAAGTAGCCCCAGCCGTTGCGGGCAACGACTTCGATGATCTCGGTCTGGCGGCGGCTGACGAAGGGAAGGCTGGGGCGAAGGGCCATGGGGAGATGCGCTGAGACGGCTAGAGATTGAGCTTGGGACTATGGAAGACGAAGAGGCTGCCGAACTTGTGTCTCTAGCCTAACGAAATTT
>CALIJJ010000297.1 GCA_938017515.1 uncultured Pseudanabaenaceae cyanobacterium | reverse complement strand
CAATTAAGCCTGAAACCCTTGTCAGTTAAGCCATAACGCGATTGAAATTTTCTCGTCAATAGTCATGCTCAAGATAGGAAACCGTGAATCCACTTAATTCATTTATGATGCAAATTCAACAAGATTGATTTCCCCTGAAGGAACGCTAATGACAAGACTGGAAAACGAGAGCAAAAGCATCTGAGTTGTGTATAAAACTGTCTCCCCACGACTCAACCCGTGAGCATATTCTAAAGTTTTGGGCATCAGGAAGACACCCGAGCATGCCCTCGTTGCAGCCAGCGATGTAGCGCTTTCTCCGGTGAAACAATTTCCTCCACC
Source organism: uncultured Pseudanabaenaceae cyanobacterium (assembly GCA_938017515.1). Lineage (GTDB taxonomy): Bacteria > Cyanobacteriota > Cyanobacteriia > PCC-9006 > JAAUQQ01 > JAAUOP01. The sequence goes on along the minus strand of CALIJJ010000297.1, from coordinate 10,595 downwards.
GACTCATAGAAATAATCCCGCCAGTTCTGCTGCGGCAGCCCTGCAAACACCATCAGATTGAGCGGGTACTCCTCGCTATCGGTGCAGCGGCGGAAGTCATCGCGAAACAGGAAGATGGGCTTTTCCAGGGCGATCGCCACCCCCAACTCCACCATCACCCCCTCATCCGGTGGTGTTCCGTTTACAACTGCAAACAGTCCATCCGCCTCCCGCACATCTCGCACATCCGCTTGAGCAACGTTGTAAGCCCAACCCGCCTGGGAAAAATCCACCTGATTATTGCGCTCAAACGGCTCCCAGACCTCAGCCCCAAGCGATCGCAACTGCGCCACAATCGGCGGCAGCAACTGCGTCTTTTGCTGGGCAGAAAACCCATAGGGATTTGCTAGGTATAGGGTCTTGCGAGGTTGGGGCATGATCAAGAACGACGCTGGTAAATGCGTTGGAAATCGTCGGACTGTATATAATTCTTAGCCCAGGCAAAGGCTTCCTCCCGCGACGTGACTTGCCCTTCCGCTTGGGCCACCTGAAGCTCGGTTAGCAGACGGCCCAAATGGGGACCGGGATGAATCTTGAGTTCTCGCATCAAATCTTTGCCCCCCAATATCGGTCGAGGATGGGCAACGGGATCATTCGGATTGAGATAGTGTTCAATTAAAGGCGTGATGCTGCTTCGTTCTAACTGTTCAATACTCCAACATTGAGGCGCTTTGCTGACCCACCAGCTCAGTGCCAAAACAGGAAATAGCGTGCCCACGTTTTGGAATAGAAAGAACCGTTCTCGGATCGATAAAGGCGCGTCGAGCTGAGGTTGGAGCCGTCGCACCGTACCTGCGGCCCGCATTTCCAGACGACTAAATTTGAGCTGTTGTAACTGTTGCTCCGCAACTTGAGCATCGGTTGCGGTTAGGGCAAGCAATCGTGCCAGGGCCACATAACCAAATTTTCCGAGGGAGCTTTTCAGGTGGGCTGGGTCTTGGGTTAATAGCTCTGGCCAGCGTTGACTCAGTGGTGCTTCCAGTTGGTTGAGGGAGGCCACCTGCTCCAGGGAGGTTTCCGTCGCGCTCGGTAACCAGGGTTGCAACAGACCTGAGGCCCAAGCGCGTTTGAGCCAAACAGTCCCCTCGGTTGTGGCGAGTAGGGTATTGACTTCGCTTTGGACTCGCTCTGCGGCAACTTGGGACAGATTTTGGGCCTGGTCCTCGATGGCGATCGCGGTCGCCTCATCCAACTCAAAACCCAGTTGGGATGCCTGTCGGTAGGCCCGCAGCAACCGCAGGGGGTCGTCGCGCAGATTCTCTGCCGACACCATGCGCAGACAGTGCTGTTTCAAGTCACTGTAACCATCGAGCGGATCCACCAACACTTCAGTGTGGGGATTGTAGGCCATGGCATTGATCGTGAAATCCCGACGCTTCAGATCCTGTTCCAGGCTATCGCCCTCCTGAAGGGCAAAGTCCACAGTGGCTTTCTCAAACACGACCCGAGCAATCTGTCGCTCGGCATCGAGCACGACGAAGCCTGCTTTGTGGTGGTGGGCGATCGCCCGAGCCGTTTCCACGGCCCGCTCGGGCATAACAAAATCGAGATCGAGATAATCTGCCTGACGACCGAGAAGGACGTCTCTCACAACGCCACCAACCAAGTAACTTTCAGGGGGGAGCTGATCCAGACTGAAGGGCCAAAGTGCGGGACAAAGGGGAGATTCGTGGATAAGGGATGTCGGTAGGGAGACATCAGCCATGAAAGAACAGACCAAAGGACAGACCGGATTCACTCAATCACCACACTACAGAAAGATCGCCAAACAGAACGAAGGGGTGAACAACTGTTCACCCCTAATGAAACCACCCATAAAATTAGCCTGAGTTCTAGCTCTAAGGCATCGATGTTTCCCTGGAATGAGTCGTGGGATAGTGCCGTTTCAAATTTGCTGAATAGGAATCAGCCTGATTTGAGTTGGCTTCACGGTGAACCAAAGTCACGGTGAACCCAGGAATGACCCATGAGAACTGGGGACGTTCAAACTTGGCAAGGACAGTATACCGGTTTGCCCGGCGTTTTGTATTCAGGATTACAGTCCTTTTCTGAATCGTGCTTTGAATCGTGATGGTGGCTCCTAATGCTTGACGTTGCGTGCTTTCCAAGCTTGTTCGAGTACCTTGGCCCAACGCTTTTGTACTTGCTTGGGTGTACAACGAACTTCCTTGGCAATGTCCTCGTCAGTGATGGGCATATCCTCCGGCGCTTTGGCCTGACGACGCTTCCAGTCCACCAACAGCCGTTGAGATTCATTCAGATCGTTGTAGAAGTCTTCCCAGTGGGTCGGCACCATGCCTAAGTTTTGGCTCAGGTTAGCGCCCAGCCAGTTGTGGACCAGCTCCCACTGATGCAGTTTGGCGAAGCGTTCGACATGGTACTTAAAACGCTGTTGGAGATAGTCCCGCTGGCGAGCCGTGAGGCCCAGAACTTCGTCGATTTCCGGAGCGGGCAGATCCTGAAGACGCAGGCTGAGGTAATCAATGCAGTCTTCATGGCCTTCGCTACGCAGGTAGTCCACCAGTTGGCCAATGACGCGATCGCGCAGCACCCCTTCAGTGGGGTCCAGGCCTTCGGACACCATATGCTCGCGCAGTTGACGAGCCACGCCGCTGCGGCCGATGGCTTCCGGCTCATCGCGCTTTGCCCCTTCCAGCGCAGCCTCGATGTCCACCAGTGTTTCCTTGGGCTGACGGTTCGAGAAGCTCTGGGCCCGCAGAATGACGATCTGTTGGTTGGTGCGACCGGGTAGGTTGACGCGGCGCTTGGCGTACTGCTCCGTGAAGGACATGTACTCCGAGAGCTGAAGCCGGGTGCGGGGTTGATAGTCTAGGGGCAGGTCGTTTTCCCGCCGGAACATCTTGAGGGATTCGATATAAAAGCTTTGCAGGAAGTCTTCAATCAGGGCATGGCGACCCTGGAAGCCGAGGCGAGCATGGAGGGGGGCAATGTGGCGATAGACCATCGTGCTGAGGGTGCTGTGCAGTTCCACCCGTCCCCGCTGGGAGCCCAACTTGTAATAGGTGAGGCATTTGTCCATGCGGTGCTGACCCAAGGAGATCTGCCATCCCCGCACGTCACCGGACTTTTGGATGCGATCGCTCTTTTCGCAAATGCGCTGAACTTCGCGGGCAATGCGTCCCGCGACGGCCTTAACGCTGGCCTTGGCCTTGGGGGCCGTTAATGTTAATTCCTTTGAAAAAATCTGGCGTAATTCCTGAAACTCATTCTGAACGACCGAAGATTCGGCCAGGGTAGTGTCAGGGAGCGTCGTCTCAGGTTGGTCGCTCGACGTACTGGAATCCGATGCACTGGAATTCAACGCACTGGAATTCAGAGAGGGGTCAGATTCTGACACATTCAATTGAGGCGCCGTAGAGTCAGCTGCTTTTGCACTTGCAGCCGCCATGGGGGACTCGATGGAAGGTGTATTGATCGACTGAGACTCAGGCTGAGTTGAGGAAAATTCGGGTGTTGCGGTGGATACCGGGGAGAACAGCTTTGAAGGATTCATGGTGGTAGGGCACGTGGTGGATGCACAGAGACTCAAGGCGGACTCAATGGCGCGGTCTCAAGCCGCTCGCCTCTCCTCGTCCTGTACATCATGACTGTACCGGCACTGGAAAGGGTTCCGAGGTCCCCTTGTGTCACTCTCTGGATTTACTCTCTTGTGGTAGCCACCCTGCTCTAGGGATCGCTGGACTCAATTCTCCGCAATGCACGATTTTGCGGGGATATAAGCGATTTATCTAGACTACCGGCTTGACGACGCATTTGACTCAGGGAATGCACGGAAGCATGGTCAGTAAGGAAACTGTCGTAATTTGCAAAAAATGGTCTGGAATTGCTCCACCTAGGCTTGTTTGGTTCCAACCTGAGACGCGTCGGATAGACCTGCACAGCCCGTTTGAGGGATTGGGATGATTCGATGGAGGTTGTGGGATAGGTCCGCCAAAAGTCGGGTGCGGTTGTGTGATGATGTTTCCCGGTTTGGAATATTGTCGGCCAATATTTCAATCAGTCAGTATTTTCGAGAAGTGAGTGACTAGAGACGTGACAAAGATTGCCTATCTCGATTGTCCAACGGGGATAGCAGGGGATATGTGCTTGGGGGCGCTCGTTGATGCAGGAGTTCCGCTCCATTATCTCCAGACCGAGTTGGCCAAGCTCGGGATAAAACAGGAATATTGCTTAGCCGCAGAGCAAATTCATCACAATTCTCTCGCTGCAACGAAGTTTCAGGTGCAGCTCCGTTCGTCGGGTTCCCAGGAGAGAGCGCATCAGCCCACAGCTTTTCCCATGGGTGACTCTGGGCATCGTCACGAGCACAGCCATGGACATGATCACGGGCATAGCCATGGGCATGATCACGGGCACCACCACAAGCATGAGCACGAGAACCATGCCCATGAGAACCATGCCCACGAGAACCATGCCCATACGAACCATGCCCACGAGAACCATGCCCACGATCGCCACCTCAGTGATATCCAAACGCTGATTCGTCAGGCGCAGTTGCCTGCCCCTGTGGAGCAATGGAGCCTGAAAATCTTTGAACGCCTTGCCCAGGCAGAGGCTGCGGTGCATGGTTGTGATCTAGACGCGGTGCATTTCCATGAGGTGGGAGCCACGGATGCCATTGTCGATATTGTGGGGACCTGCCTGGGGCTGCATTGGCTAGGGATTGAGCAAGTGTATTGTTCGTCCTTGCCGACGGGAGGGGGAACCGTGTGGGCTGCCCACGGCAGATTGCCCGTGCCTGCGCCTGCGGTCCTAAAGCTGTTTGAACTGGGCCAAGTGCCGGTCTATAGCAATGGCATTGAGCGGGAACTGGTGACGCCGACAGGGGCGGCGATCGCGACAATCTTTGCGGGCGATCGCTTTGGTCCGCCCCCCGCCATGAGGCTCCATCGCATTGGCCACGGCGCCGGCACTATTTCGCTCAAACTGCCTAATATGCTGCGTCTTTGGATTGGTGAAACCGATGCATCCCCCGTTGCTCCAGTTGTTCTAACTCAGACGGCCCAAGCTCAAACGAATCCAGCCCAAGCGAATCCAGCTCCAACGGACCAAGCCCAAACGGATCAAGCTCAAGCCGCCCCTGTTCCGATGCCCGCTGCGCTGACCACCGAGACAGTCACCCTCCTGGAAACGCAGTTGGACGATCTCTCGCCCCAGGCGATTGGCTATGTGTTTGAGCAATTGCTGGAGGCGGGGGCGCTGGATGTGTTTACGCGGGCGATCGCAATGAAAAAAAATCGGCCCGGTACGCTTCTGACCGTGCTTTGTAAACCGGAACAGGTCGATGACCTGGAACACATCCTGTTTCGCGAAACCACCACCCTCGGTATTCGCCGTCAGAGCCAACAGCGCAGCGTTCTGGCCCGTAAGATCGATGCTGTAGAAACGCCCTACGGTCCTGTCCGGGTCAAGGTTGCCTGGGCCAATGATCCTGCCCTCCCCAGCAATGTCCAGCCCGAGTATGAAGACTGTGCCCGTCTCGCCCGCGAGTATCAGTTGCCCTGGCAAATGATTCATCGCCTTGCCCTAGAAGTCTGGTATCAGGCGTAAACTTTTTGGGGTTAGCGTTTTAGGACAAACCGGGATGCCCCATGTTGAAACGGCTTAAGCCCTATGTGCGTTGGGCCATTTTAGGAGCCACGCTATTTTTTCTGGCGAAGGCGCTTAGGGATAACTGGCAAGGGGTGTTGGAGCTGCGGCTGACATCGGCTGGACCCGGTTTGCTCGCCGCTGCCCTCGTCGTAACATTGGCTGCCCACGTTTGGTCTGGGTGGGTGTGGGGGCTGCTCTTACGGGGGATCTTGGCGAGCGGTCTGTCGGTGACGGAATCGTTGAAACCCTCGGAGGTGAATGCTTCGACGGCTGTCGTGGGAGCCGATGTTTCTGGAGCCTGGGCGATCGCCACCTACCTGCGTACCAATATTGCCAAGTACCTGCCTGGTAACATCTGGCATTTCTACAGTCGTCTCCAGGCCTGCAAAACCAACCAGATTTCCACAGCGCCAGCATTGCTCAGCATCGTGCTGGAGCCGTTGTTGATGGCCGCTGCTGCCCTGATCGTTGCCAGCGGTAGCTATCCCGGCTGGCAGACGTTGGCGCTACTGCCTATTTTGCTGGGTGTTCATCCCCAATTCATTAACCCGATCTTGCAACGCTTAGCCAAGGGAAAACTGGCGTCGTTGTCTAAACACAGCCGCAGCCAGGCGCGTCGTGGCGCAGGCCTAGAGCAACCCGCCGATGAGGCCCTTCAGGAGATTCCTGCCAGCACGGTTCAGCTTAAACGCTACCCCATAGCACCTCTCCTGGGAGAAGTCTGTTTTGTACTGATGCGCGGGCTTGGGTTTGTCCTGGCCCTTGCGGCTCTGGGGCAAATCGAGGCCCAGCAACTGCCAGTCATTTTGGGGGGCTTCAGTCTGGCTTGGGTCCTAGGGCTGGTGGTTCCCGGAGCACCGGGAGGCATTGGCGTCTTCGAGCTGATGGCGATCGCCCTGCTCCAGAGCAGTCTCGCACCGGAAATCATCGTTGGTGCTGTCGCCGCCTACCGACTGATTAGCACGCTGGCCGAGGGAATCGGAGCTGGCTTCAGCTTCATGATGATGCCTGGGAGACGTCTCTGATAGAGAGCTGAGCAACAGCGCGGGCCTTTAACAAACGGAGCAGAGACTAGGGTTTCAAATAGCCGTTGATATCTTCGTTACCTTGAACCAAATGGTTAGCAATGGGGAGAGGCGTATTGATCGGCACAGGTTTGGGCAGCCCATGGGAGGGAGGTTGCACGGTGCTGCGCACGTTGGGCATTGCTTGCTTTGAGGGGACGTGGGCCGGTGTTGTGGGTTGTCCTTCTGAACTTCTGTTGCTATTGCCTGTGCTGTTGCTGCCTGTGTTGTTGCTGCCTGTGTTTCTGTTGTTGGCGCCAGTCTGGGGCTCTGCCTTTGCGGCGACGTTACGTAACTTTGCCTCCAACTTTGCTGCCTTCACAGCCGTTTTCCGCAGCTTTTCCTCCGCCGCTGTGCGATTCAATTCGGGCTCATGGGCAGTTCGGCGCTCTTCCATTGCAGACTCCTGACCGAGTCGGGCAGCAGGATTACGAGCTTGGGAAAAGATACGGTAATCGTCCAATAGATGAGTGAGAGCCAGCGCTCGACGACGGTTGCCTTTGCCGCCAGCGCTATTTTTCTCGTCATTGATATCACCTTCCTCTGCGGAAATTCGGACGAGGTTGTACTGCACGTCCTCGACGTAAATCGCAAACGTCACCGTAAAGACTTCGAGGAAGTTAATGAACCAGTGGCAGTCGTCCGACGTGTACTCCTCGTAGTACTGGATGAGCTTGGCAATGCAATACTCCAAGCGATTGCGCGTATTGGGGGCAATCAGGATGAGCTTCAGTAGGACAACCACCAGGGTCAGGGGACCGCCTTGGGAGAGCAGTAGGTTGAAGAGGGGCGCTGGGTTCTCATCGTCTTCGGTGGTCAAGAATTCGATTACACGATTGCAGGTGCGAAAAACTAATTCTTCATCAATGCGATCGCCATCTCGCTCGGGATAAAGCTCCTCCAGCTTTGCCGAGAGGCGCTTGAGGAACATTTGTACGAAGCCCTGGTTATCGACCGAAAACACCAGGTATTGCAGCAGAGCATTTTTATATTCGCCGTAGGAAACAAATTCAGTCTGGCGTAGAAAAAACTGAGCTAAATTTTCGTAGCTGTACTTGCCCCGCCGCAGCACAATCATCTTGATCAGCCGCAGGACGTTGTCGCCCAAGTTCGTGGGATTCTTGGCCGCATCTCGCTGGGCTAGCTCCTCGCTGGTACTGCTGGATGTGCGAGGGTTCACCTGGGAGTGGGCTACATACATCGCCAAGTCAAGACGGAAGCGATCGCGGAGCTGTTTCGAGAGTTCCCGCGCCGCTTCTCGCTGTTCAGCAGGATTCTTCGTATCTCCATATTGAGCCGCGAGTAAGTACGACGCATAGCGCTGGCTCCAGCGTCCCTTGCCATCGTTGTAGCGCTCGGCAAATAGCTGTAGACTTTCGTACTCTTTGCTCTTGACAAAATCAATGAGCCATCCTCTCAGCCTTTTTAGGCTTTTGGAGTAGGTGAAGTGGTAAATCGCTGCATCATTAATGGTTGAAATGAGCGCATGGATGGGGTCATAGAGGCGAGCCGATCCCCAGTTGTTGATCAGGATAAAGCAACAGCGCTTTAGGGTATAAAAAAAAGCCTGTCGATCATTGGCCTGAATGATGACAGAAACGGCTCGGAGCGCCAGCGGGTCTCGAACCTCGTTCTGATAGATAAAAAGCTGTTTGAACTCCTCTAGGACCTCATCAGACTCCAAGCGTTTGACATGGGAAAGAAGAGATTGGTAGAGAATCTCCTGGGCTTTGAAGACCTTATTGCTCCAAACCTTATGACTCGATGAGTGCCCCATACAGCTTGACTCACACCCCGGCGATGATGAACTCGGTTTATGACGAGTACGTGCTGATAAATACACGAAGGGGAAGCATTTATCGCACTCGGGGCTTCATTCTAACAGGGGGCTGTCCCCCGGTTTTATCTTTTAGAGCACAGAAAACATACAAAACCCATGCGTAGGAGCCAGGACGCCAAAAAACACCCACATCTCGGAGGCTTTTCGGGGATGTGGGTGTTTTTGCAACGTTGGTATAAACAGCTTGTGCTGTTTATGAAGGAACGTGAAATTGTTCCGAATTATCTTCGGAAACCGTCTTGAGAAACCGTCTGAGAAAATATGGGGGCAGAGGGACTTGAACCCTCACGACTTTTAAAGGTCAGCGGATTTTCATCCTCCCACGGCTTTCGCCGTTGCACTGAATGATGAGGTGACTCCAGATTGACTCCAGAGACCTATCCTCCAGGCTTTGAGAATTGGACCCTCCCTTTACCCTCAGCCTTGCTGTTAGGGTAGCTCCCGTCGGGCCTCTGCACCTTCCCAAATCAGCTCAACCAAACGGTTAAGGGATGAATCTGGGCTTGGCTCAGGATTGCCGTGCTTAATTTTGGCGATCGCCAAAATTAAGGTTAGGTTTCCCTGAGTTTGAGAGCTTCCACTCATGGGGTTTCCCCCGTGAGGCTCAGTTTTTGTCTAAGTCCGCAGCGTCTACCATTCCGCCATGCCCCCCAACTGGATTGAACCGGTGGGGTGGTTCACAGTGACTCAAGCAATGTGCTTTGTCTCTGTTCACCTGAATCATTCCATCACGGAAGGGGGATATTCTGCAATGGAGGCTTAATATCTCCTCACTTGTCTCTCGCTTCGTCTTTCCCTCGGGACTGTTTTTGCCCGTCGCTTCGCAGTTGGAGTATTAAGATAGAACAGCTCCAGATTTACCTTTACAGAGCCAGACTATGGTTGTTGCGATCCTGTACTTAGCGCTCGGTGCGGCCTACCTGCTTGTGATTCCGGCTGGTATTTATATCTACTTACAAAAGCGCTTTCACTCCGCAGGCTCCATTGAGCGTCTCCTGGCCTATTTTTTTGTGTTCATGTTCTTCCCCGGATTTTTGATCCTGAGCCCGATTTTGAACCTGCGTCCCTTGCCCCGCCCCATCGAGGAATAACGCGATGCGTCGGCTAGATATTTTGTTCGTGGGACTGGGACTGTTGGGCGGCGGTGCACTAGTCTATTTGCTCTTTCGAGGCACGGGGCTTGATGGCCTGGATGCAGGCATTTGGAGTCAGGTGATTCTGGTATTGGTGGTGGTCGCTTGGACCTCGACTTACCTGTTTCGTGCTGTCACCCAAACCATGACCTACAACCAGCAGCTACAGGACTACGAAGATGCTGTGTTGCAAAAGCGTTTTGAGGCACTGTCGCCAGAGGAACGCGAGGCGCTCCAGGCTGAAGTCGAGGCAGAGCGCGCTCAAGCTGAGAGCAATGCATCGGATTAAGCCAGGTCTGTTTTGAACTCGACCTGTTTTGCTTTTAACCTGCGTTTGCTCTCGACCTGTTTTGAGCAGGGCCCGTTGAGCCTGAGCAAGAGTTCGATAAGATGGTCCTTGCCTCTGGTAGCTGGCGGCAGCGTGATTGAGAGACTTGAATGACTTTAATTGCTGAGCGCTTCGCGGCCCTGCAAGCGCAAAAGAAGTGTGCCCTGATTCCCTTCCTGACGGCGGGGGATCCAGATTTGGCCACGACCGAAAAGGCACTCCTTGCCCTGGATGAAAACGGAGCTGACATCATTGAGTTGGGGGTACCCTACTCCGACCCCCTTGCGGATGGTCCGGTGATCCAAGCCGCTGCCACGCGGGCTTTGAACAAGGGCACTCGCCTGGACGATGTACTGGAAATGGTGACTCGTTTGAGTCCGTCTCTTCGGGCTCCCATTGTTTTGTTTACCTACTACAACCCGATTTTGAATCGTGGTGTTGATGCGTTCCTGGATGCCTTGGTGGCGGCCGGGGTTAAGGGCATGGTGGTGCCAGATTTGCCCTTAGAGGAGTCGGATGCTCTCTTGGCGGCAACGGCCCAGCGGGAGATTGATTTGATTCTGCTGGTCGCGCCGACG
>CALIJJ010000296.1 GCA_938017515.1 uncultured Pseudanabaenaceae cyanobacterium | reverse complement strand
CCTTGTGCAGGGGTGTCTGAGGGGAGACACCTGTCCCCTCAGCGGGGGGGCTCCGGGGGAAGCCGCCCCCGGAAGAAATCTCCCCGTCACACCAACTCTCCCATCCCACCTCACCGAGCGAAAACAGAACCCCAAAAACGGCAGCTCTAGCCCCCTAAACCTCCACCTCCACCATCGCCAACGGCGTCCTCAAAATCTCCAGTGAATCTGCCCGCCGCTGACTATCCAAAACCTCTAAATACCGCCACTCGTCATAAAACAACTTCTGAAACTGCAAGACCTCCTCATTTAGCTGTAAATACAACTTTTCAATCTGCTCATCCGCATCCTCCCCCTCTTCCAAACCCTGCTCCAAAAGCTGACCAATACAAGACTCAATCGTCTGCACCGGCTGGCGCTGCCAAGCATCCAACAGGTGTCGATAGCGCTTCTCCGAATTAATCCGCTCCAAGGTCGCCACCGCCGCCCGAATCACAATTGGAGGCCGCGCAATATCAATTCGCGTCTTCTCATCCAAATACAAAATTCGCATCACCATCGGCGTAGCCTCAGGTGGAATATCCGTAATCGACTCCCGCAAGGGTTGCAGCAGGTCCAGTTCCGTCAGTGATAACTTCAGAGACTCCAACTGCTCACTGTCTTCGATCGCCTCCCCCAGCTCGCGCCGCTCGGTCAACCGAACGGCACCCCACAACAGGCGATGGGCTTGAAACGTAAAATTGCTCAAATCCCGCTCTCGCATGGCATTGCGCATATTCACCCGCTGTTGAGGGCAATGGAGATAAATTTGTAGGAGCTGCGCCTCTGCCATCTCTCGGGCGGTGTAGTCTCCAGGACGTTCCCATTTTTTGGATTTGCCATGCCAGCGCTGGCCCCGAACTTGCGATCGCAAATCCTCCTCCAGTTGCAAGGCCATCCGCCCTTCACCCTGGCTCAGCAACTCCGCACAACGATGGATATAGTGCGTCCGAATGGGCGTATTCGGTAAATTGCCCAACAGCTTAACCAAGCCCTGAATGCTCTGCTGAAACTGATCCGCTTCCTTCAGATCACGCCCCGCCATCACCCGATTGATCTGCCAATCAATCCACAGTTCCGAGCGGTCCAGTAGATCAATATATTCGCCAGAGGAGTAGGACTTGAGATATTCATCCGCATCCTTCCCTCCGGGTAAGTTGAGCACCCGCAGCTCCACCTGCCCCTGGTAAGCCAAATCTTCAACTTCACCGATGGCACGCTCGGCGGCTTTGTTGCCCGCATTGTCCGCGTCAAAGTTGAGGATGATGCGCTTGGATTCGGTATAGCGCAGCAGTTGCTTGACCTGGTTTAGCCCCAGAGCCGTGCCCAAAGCGGCAACGGAATTCGTGATCCCAGCAGCGTGGAGTGCTATGACATCGAAATAGCCCTCAACAATGACCGCGCGATCGTCCCTAGCAATTTGTTGCCGCGCCTTATCCAGACCAAAGAGCATGTTGCCCTTATCAAACAATTCGGTCTCGGGGGAGTTGAGATATTTGGGTTGATCGTCACCGAGGGTACGACCGCCAAACCCAATGACGCGACTCTGGGCATCGTGGATGGGGATCATGAGGCGATCGCGAAAGCGGTCATACCAGCCATCCCCCTTCTTCCGGGGCAAAATCAACCCCGCCTGCTCCACCAACGCTACGGGGTAACGTTTCTGCTCGGTCAAGTAGCTAAATAACGTGCTCCACCCCGCAGGAGAATAGCCCAGCTGAAACTGCCGAATCGTATCGTCGTTGAACTGACGCTTGTCCCTGAGATAGGCCAGGGCCAATGCACCCGACGGTTGTTTCAGCGCATGCTCATAGAATTTTGCGGTGACCGCCAAAATCTCATAGAGCTGCTCGCGCAGGGAAAGCTTGCGCTGAAGCTCCTGGCGTTTCTCAGGCTCCAGGGTCTGAACGGCGACCCCATAGCGATTCGCCAACCCCAGCACCACATCAGCAAAATTGCTTTTGTTCAGCTCCATCAAAAACTTGATGGCATTCCCCCCCGCACCGCAGGCAAAGCAGTAGTAAAACTGCTTTGCAGGGCTCACGGTGAAGCTAGGATTATTTTTATCGTCGTGGAAGGGACAAAGACCGGCAAAGTCCTTCCCCCGCTTCTTCAGGACGACGTGCTCGGACACAACGTCAACAATATCTGCCCGCTGCTTGACTGCGTCGATGGTATCGGGATGGAGACGAGGGGTGGCCATGGGCACCAAAGACACAGAAGATCACTGCTCTATCTTACGGGCGAATTTTGTTCTGACGCCATCCCTTTCAAAAAGATTTAGCAGTGAATTGGGAGCCCAAAAATCTTTGCCCATCCTGGGCTTCGTGAGTCCTGATCCCCAAACACCTGGGGCCCACGCTCATGCGGATTAAGGGTGGTGAGGCAATAGTCTTGCTAACGCAACTACTGGAAGCCATTCCAGCGATTTCAGACCATCAATGCAGACCATCAATGCAGACCATCAACGTTGAGTTTTGAAGGGGCTCCATGGGATGCGATCGCCCCAGCGCTCCCCCGCCCCAGCAACGCCAACATCCTTAGAATCCCTTCTTCGTCGTACCTGTGACAGTTCCCAGAGAGCCCACCACTGTGGCACCCTTTAATCTAAAGATTCGTCACGTGTTATACGCTGTAAACGCATTCTGTGATTGTGGATGATGATGAGTGTGCGATCTGAATTGAGAAAAAAGCTGCGGCTGTCACGCCGACGTTCCGGGCCTAGGCGAAGGGGCGGACTATCGCTGCTGTTTGCGATCGCCTTCCTCTTCACGGCTTTAGGCAACGGTGCCATTCAGGCCCTTCCAACACCGACGTCTTCCCACTCCACCGCCCCAACTCCAACATACGGCCCTGAGCTGCTGCTCTCCAGCCTCGATCCCTATCAGAGCGTCCCCACGGACACACCGACCTCCACCGACTCAGCCCACGCTTCAGCGGCTCACTCCGACGTTCGCATCGCTCAGGCCACATTGCCCCCCGATGTGGACCCCTACCAGGTAGCCCCCCCCCTGGAAGCGCCGCCGCCACCGCCCAGTGTTCTACCGGTCCCTGCTCCCATCACCACACCCAGACTCAATCCAATCCCGGCCCCCCGCCCTCAGACTCCGACCTCGACGGCTCCCAGCGCTCCCAGCCCCCGTGTGATTCAAGCAGCACCGGCCCAGGCCGACGGCAAAACCATCAAGGTCACGCTGCCGGATCCGTCGATCAAGCCCACGGACATCAAAGTGCCCCGGCCTACGTTTCCGGCTCTCCCCCGCCAGGAAGTGCGGGGCGTCTGGATCACCACCAAGGATATTGAAGTCCTACTCGATCGCAATAAGCTGCGGGATGCCATCGACCAACTGGCCAACGTCAACTTCAACACGATCTACCCCGTGGTCTGGAACTCTGGCTACGCCCTCCACCCCAGTGCCGTCGCCCGCCGCGTCGGTAGCCCCCACATCTACCGGGGCAACCAAAACCAGGATCCCCTGAAGGAAATCATCGACCAAGGCCATCGGGATGGTCTCTCGGTCATGCCCTGGTTTGAATTCGGCTTCATGGCACCTCCGACATCGGAGCTAATTCTCAAGCACCCCAACTGGATTACCCAGAAACGTAACGGCGAAACCACCTCTGTCAGTGCGGGGGGGGAGGTCGTCTGGCTCAATCCAATGCGGCCCGAAGTCCAGCGGTTCATCACCGATTTAGTCATGGAAGTGGTCAATCGCTACGACGTGGACGGCATCCAGTTTGACGACCACATGAGTTTGCCCAAGGACTTTGGCTACGACAGCTACACCCGAGCCCTCTACAAAAAAGAAACCGGCAAAACGCCTCCGGCCAATGCCGAAGATGCAGCCTGGACAAAATGGCGTGCCGATAAGATCACCGCCTTCATCGGCGACCTCCACGACGCCGTCAAAACCGCCAAACCCAAAACCGTGTTCTCGGTTTCCCCCAACTACCAGGACTTTGCCTACCGTTTCCATCTCCAGGATTGGCTCAACTGGGTCCGCCAGGGATTTGTCGATGAGATTGTCATGCAGGTTTACCGCGATGACTACAACAGCTTTGTCCAGGTGATCGATCGCCCGGAGATTAAAGAAGTCAAACAGAAAATTTCCACGGGCATTGGCATCCTCTCGGGCTTACCCCGTCGCCCCATCGGCATGCGACAGATTCAGCAACAGACCCGTGCTGCCCAACAACGGGGCCTCGGTGTGGCCTACTTTTTCTACCGCAGTCTCTGGGATGATGCACCGGAGCCTGTCGCTGAGCGTCAGTCTGGTTTCCGGTTTCTGTTCCCCAATCCGCGATCGCGACTCGCCAGCCGATAGGTTCACACTCCGTTCACTCCACTCGACAATGGGCCAACGGTCCGAAGACAAAAACATTGCCCCCAGGAAAACCAAGGCTCTTGCCTCCGTTTTCCTGGGGGTTTGCTGTTCTTCAGTTCCTAGACATCAGTTCCGAGAGATCAGTTCTTAGACAAAGGCAAACGCTGCGCTATCGAGCGCTAACGCCTCATCGCCAGCAACCACAGCAATCAACTCTTCCTGGGCCGCCGTTTGCCAAAAGATACCGGTGCCGAGCGCCAGTCCCTCCGGTGCAGCCCCCAGGCGATAGTCCGTGGCACTCCCCTTCAACTGAATCACGTCTTGACCCAGACCAAAATCTGCAACCAGGGCATAGTCCGATAGACCCAACGTCGTATCATCTCCATCGTTGTAATAGACCTGCACCAAATCCCCAAGCACAAACAGGTCTTTGCCCCTGCCACCGATCAATTCGTCAATTTCATCCAGCCCTGCAAAGGCCTGAGTTGCATCAACACCCGTTAATGAATCTTGGCCCTGGCCACCATCCACAACATCATTGCCAAGACCTCCACTCAGCGAATCTTGGCCCCGACCACCGCTGAGCTGGTCATCGCCTGCTTCCCCTTGCAACTCATCGCGACCATCCCCCCCGTCCAGCACATCATTGTCGGCACCACCCAGGAGAACATCTTGGCCACCATTGCCAAACAACTCATCCTCACCGTCACCACCTTCCAAGCGGTTTTTCGACTTACCACCCTGAAGCACATCATTGCCGACACCGCCGTAGAGGCCGCCGCCATTGTTTAGGGTCAGCGTGTCATTCCCCGCTAGGCCATAAATCGTTCCACGCTCACGGGTCAGCACATCATCCGCGAGCCCTCCCGACAAAGCACCTTTGGCATTCTGATAGACCCGAACAAAGTCAATCTCCATCGCGCTCGGGAACAGCGTCGTTTCATCCGGTGACCCCGGCCAGTTGCCCCCCACGGCCAAATTAGCAATGAGGTACATGGTCTCGTCGGGAATCGATTCCTTCGTGCTGAACACCACCTCACCATCAATCAGCCAGGAGATCTTGTTTTCCGTCCACTTGACGGCAAAGTCATGGAAATCCTGGGAGAAATCAACGCCGCTGTGGGCGTTGCTAATCAACTGACGCTCATAATTTTCGTTGGGATAATGCAGCGTTTGATAGGCCGTGGTTGGATCATCTCCCAGCACTTCCAAGACATCGATTTCTGGCAAGTAGGCCCCATCGGCACTGGGCAGCATCCAAAACGCAGGCCAAAGCCCTTGGCCCTCGGGCAGCTTGGCTCGAATCTCCATGTAACCAAACGTGAAACCCACCTTGTCGTGGCCAGAGAGCAAGCCCGAAGTATAGTCAAACGTTTCCGGCGTACCTAAGCTAGCCGCCAACTCTAGGTCAATGGGTTCCGTCGCGACGATGGGGGTCTCAAGTTTCTCTGCGGTGATGCTGAGCACGCCGTCCTCGAAGGAAAAGGCATCATCGACGTAATATTGCAGCTCATTATTGAAGACGTTCGTGCGGCTGCCGTAGTAGTACTGGGTATTCCAGTTCTCTGTCTTGACTTCAGAACCGTTAAATTCGTCCGCAAAAACAAGTTCCCAGCCATTCTGACTGGAAGGATGATTAGCCATTGTGAGTTTTTAAAGAATGAGAAGTGACAGGAAGGCGCAGTGGATTCGCTCTGCAGCCCTTCAGGAAATTGTTTCGATTGCCCTAGGCCATGCAGGGGTTTCCGGCAAAGCAAGAACCAATCAATGACGTAAATGATGCACGCAGCCCATGACCGCTATCAGTTGCGGTTTTGACTCAATGGACTGACTCTCTTATTCAACAAACAAAGCCAAGCCTTTGTCGGCAGCGATCGCACGGAACCGCAACCTGTGTAAAAACAGTCAAGAGAAAAGCAAAAACAACCTCATATACACTTAAAAAACTTTTTAACTGATACAAAGAGATCGCTTAAGCCAGTATTTTCGATTGAAAAAGAAAATTCATTTCGATCAAATTTCAACTGTAGAGAAAACGGATTCCATAATGAGTTTGTAAATTGCATCGGATATATCATCCATCTCACCCCCTTTATCCTAGGGTTGAAGAAGTGTAAATCCTTGGCTCAGCGGGCGTTTCTAGGTGTTTAGGGATGAGAGTGTTTCACTTTTTACAGGGTCATCGATCGCAATTTTGCAGGGGTTCTTTCCGAAGAAATCGTCGATTGTTATCGGGTTTGTTTGGCGCAGCGTTTATTTTATCGACGTTCTTAGGCCAGAGCGCAGTGGCGCAACAGGCTCCAAAACCAGAAAAAGCACCTGCACAATTTGTTGCAAATATAACTAAAAATTCGTCAGTAGGTGTCCCACCTCAATCCCCTGGAAGCACCTCGGCCCCAAAACCACTGGCCAATCCTCTGAACAATCCTGTGGCCAATCCCCTCGCTGCAGGGGAACCCCCCAAGGGTAAGAAAGGTGCGATCGCCCCCCAAAGTCAGCGCGATCGCCTTGTACCTGCCCGGGAATCGTCAGAGCAACTTCCCAGCGACTTCTTCACAAACCTCTCCAGTCCCGAAGGATTTGCCCGCTCTGTCCCCGATGCCCTCAAATCCGAAGCGGAGCTGAATCGCCTGTTGCCCCCGGCTCGCTTCCCCGTCAGCGCAGCCAAGGAAGATATTCGCGGCGTTTGGATGACCACCAGTGACATGGCTGTCCTGGGCGACCCCGACAGCCTCAGCTTTGCCCTCAAGCAGCTGGCTCGGCTCAATTTCAACACGATCTATCCCGTTGTTTGGAACGGCGGCTACACGATTCACCCCAGCGAGGTGGCTCGCCGTCTCGAGATTCCTCAGATTTATCAGGGCACCCAGGGCCAAGACATCCTCGCCAATGTCATCGAGCAAGCTCACCGCGAAGGGATTTCCGTGGTGCCTTGGTTTGAGTACGGCATGATGCTGCCAGAAGAGTCTGAACTGGCCCGCGCCCACCCGGAATGGCTCACCCAAAAACGCAATGGCGATAGCACATCCAAGGTCTCTGGACGGGACATGGTTTGGCTCAATCCCCTGCGGCCTGAAGTGCAGCAGTTCCTCACGGCCCTCGTGGAGGAAGTTGCCGCCAAGTATGCCGTAGACGGCGTTCAGTTTGATGATCACATGAGCCTGCCCAAGGAATTTGGCTACGATCAAGACACCTTGGCCGCTTACCAACGGGAATTTGGTCGCGAAGCCCCCAAGAACCCCGGCAACGAAGCCTGGGTCCGCTGGCGTGCCTCCCACCTAACGACCCTCATTGGCCAACTCCACACAGCGGTCAAGCGTCATCAGCCCGATGCCCTGTTCTCCGTTTCGCCCAACGCCTATCGCTACGCCTACAACAATCAGCTTCAGGATTGGTTGACCTGGGTACGCCGGGGCTATGTGGATGAGTTGATTGTGCAAGTCTATCGTTCTGATTTACGCGGATTCATCAACCTGATCGAACGCCCTGAAATGCGCGAGGCCCAGAAAAGCATCGCCACAGGCGTTGGCATCCTGAGTGGTTTAGCCCGCCGTCCCGTGGGCATTGGCCAAATCCAGAAGCAAGTCCGCGCCGCCCAACAGCGGGGTCTGGGCGTCTCGTTCTTTTTCTACAACAGTCTCTGGGACAATGCGCCGGAGCCGATTGAAGAGCGCCTTGCATTATTCCAATCGCTGTTCCCTAATCAGTCCCTGCGTTTAGCCCGACGCTAGTTCGATGCCAGACTGAGCATTCAGTCTGGCTCCAGTCACTCTGGCTCCAGTCACTCGGGTTCCTTTTACTCGGGGCAAAATCACTCGGCTCCAAACAACTCAGACAGCGTCACAACACGATAGCCTCGACGCTGTAGCTCCGGCAGAACGAACCGCAGCGTCGAGGCGGTACGTTCACCTCGCTCCGTCGTGCCGTCATGGAGCACGATGATGCTGCCCGGTTTTGCGTTCCAGAGGATTTGTTGTTGGGCAAACTGCACTGAATTCAGATGCGTATCGTAGGGGAAAATATCGCCTAGGGCAGTTCGATAGTGGTGTTTTTTGGCGATCGCAATCATCCCCGCGTTGTACCACCCCATCCCCGGTCGCATCCACCCCAACTTGGCTGCGGTTGGGAAGAAGGCGGATTTGCCGACGGTTTCAACGATTCGCTGTTCAGTCTCCAACAGCGCCGCCTCAAACTGCGAAGCAGAGAGCTTGGCACTGGCCTCGTCAGCCATGAGGTGATTACCCAGCTCGTGACCATCGCGGGCCATGCGCTGCAATGCAGCGGAGTGGGAAGGAATGCGATCGCCAATGACAAAGAACGTCGCCTTGGCATCGTGCTCCGCCAAAACATCCAAAATCTCTTCCGTCGTCCCTGGATACGGCCCATCGTCAAGGGTCAAAGCAATCATCGGCGCTTCAGTGTCCGCCGGATCAACCTTGGCAAAGAAAACCGCTCCGGGGTTCACCGTCGTAAACAGCGAGAGTAGCCAGCGAGGCTGGAAAAAGAACACACTGCCGCCCAATCCCAGGATGAGGAGCATAAGGGTGAGTCTCCACCGCCTTCTTCGCTTTGCCATACCCTCTCCCATGTCCTGACGACATTAGCCCTGACGACATTAGCCCTAACCACACTAGCGGGGTCAAAATAGCAACATCTGGTTCATTACTAAGCATCCTAAAAAAACATTGCTGTTCCCAGCAAACCAAAATCAGACCAAACTATCCATGGCACACTGCCAACATCCCCAAGTGCATCGCCACTTTCACCAGACACTCGATATCAGACCATGACCGAACCCATCAGAATTGGCATCATCGGCGGCAGCGGACTCTACCAGATGGAAGCGCTCCAGGATGTAGAAGAACGCACCATCGAGACACCCTTTGGTGACCCCTCTGATGCCTTTATCATCGGGACTCTGGATGGTACCCGTGTCGCCTTCCTGCCTCGTCATGGCCGTGGTCACCGCCTCCTCCCGACGGAACTCCCCTTTCGGGCCAACCTCTATGCCTTCAAAACCCTCGGGGTGGACTACCTGATCTCGGCTTCCGCTGTGGGTTCCTTGCGAACTCGCATCAAACCTGTGGACATGGTCATTCCCGATCAGTTCATCGATCGCACCCAACACCGCATTTCCACATTCTTTGGTGAAGGCATCATTGCCCACATCAGCTTTGGTGAGCCCATCTGCCCCAAACTCAGCAACATCCTAGCCGAAGCCGCCGAAAGCCTTGCCTTGGAGGACATTAGCCTACATAAAGGCGGCACCTACATCTGCATGGAAGGTCCGGCCTTTTCCACCAAAGCCGAATCCCATCTCTACCGTAGTTGGGGGGCATCCATTATTGGCATGACCAATCTCCAAGAAGCGAAGCTGGCCCGCGAAGCCGAAATCGCCTACGCGACCCTGGCCTTAGTCACCGACTACGATTGCTGGCATCCCGACCACGACAGCGTCACCGTCGAAATGGTGATTGGCAATCTACAAAAAAATGCAGTCAATGCGCAAAAGGTGATCCGGTCCACAGTCCAACGCCTCAGCCATACGCTGCCGGTCTGCAATGCCCATTCAGCTCTGAAATCTGGCCTCATGACGCCTCTAGAACATGCTCCCGAAGCCACAAAAACCAAGCTGAAAGCAATTTTGGCCAAGTATCTCTAGGACATCCAACATCCAAGTAGAAAAAAGATGAGCTTTTGAGGCCAAAATCAAAACTTTTATGCAGTTATGCCCTTGACAACTGCTACCCTTGCGTTAATCTAGCGACCATCTACCGCAAGAAACGACAGAGTTAGCTCAGGTCACCTCGTTTTTATGGATTATCCAATTCCCGCAACCCATCAAGAATTGTTGGCACTCCGTCAGGGTCCCGTCGACACAGAGATCGTAGCCAGCGCCATTGCCGGAGTAATTCGCCTGGCCCAATCCCAAGGGCGTTCCCTGGATGATCTCAAAGCGGAATTATTGGAAGAGGATCCCTTGCTTGATGCCCAGGAGCGCGCCTGGTTGAGCGAGATGGTGGCTTCAGCCTGGAATGATTTGGCCTAGGGCCATCCCCTGAAGTCATCCCCTGGGGTCATCCTCTGAGGTCATCCCCGTAAAAACAAGATCCCTGTATGGGCAGGTTTAGCAGCTCAATCATCGGTCTGATGAACAGACGCTGGGCAAAACCCGCACCCTATGCAGCGTGTCTTGCTTGGTGAAATCTCCTAAGCAAACATCTCACCTTGCTCCACCCGCAATCCATTCACAAAATCGCCGCCGGACATTGCCTTTTTCCCCGCAGGCTTGACCTGGCGCAGCAGCAGCGGCCCTGCGCCGGTCTGCACGACGGCTCCCACACCTTTCAACACAGCAATGATTTGCCCGGGAGTCTGGCCCAAGCCCTCTGGCTGGGTCTGCTCTGAAACCTTAGCCCAAGCCTCGAAAGCTGCTTTGCAGCCATCAGACCAGGCTAACTCAGGCTGGTCCAGCGGCAGCGTCTCCAATACCTTGATCGCATCACCCCGGAAGGAACCGCTGCAACTGGGGTAAAAGCCTCGGACTTGGTTATGCAACGCCAGTGCAGATTTGGACCAGTCCAAACCATAGTCTTCTTTTTTAATCAGCGGCGCATAGGTTGCCGCCTCACTATTCTGAGGCGTCGCAGTGACGGTGCCTGCCCCTAGGGCCACCAACGTCTTGACCAACGTCTCAGCACCCAGGGCAGACATCTGCTCCGCAACAGTCCAGGCCGTATCTTCTGGACCAATGGGCATTTTTGAAACCAGCAGCATATCGCCCGTATCCATGCCCTCATCCATCTGCATCGTTGTCACGCCGGTTTCTGGCTTGCCGTGGACAATGCTCCACTGGATCGGTGCTGCCCCCCGATATTCCGGCAGCAGCGAACCGTGGACATTGACACAGCCCAGCCGAGGCATATCCAGAATCTGCTTCGAAAGAATTTGGCCGTAGGCCACCACCACAAACACATCGGCCTGGAGAGCATCGAGTTGCCCTAGGGTCTCAGGGTCTTTCTTGATGCGGGGAGGCTGCCAAACGGTGAGACCCTGCTCCAGGGCCACCGCTTTGACGGGGGAGGGGGTGGTTTTGCCGCCTCGGCCCCGGCGTTTATCCGGTTGGGTGACGCAGCCCATCACCTCAAAGCGGTCGTCCCGAAGCAGTGCCTCTAAGCAGGGCACTGCGAATTGAGGGGTTCCGAAGAAAACAACGTTGAGGGGCATAGACAGGGGCGATCGCGCATTACTGCTCTAAACCTATCGCGAATCGCTTAACGCGGTGTCACCCGAATTTCTAGACGGCGATTGCGCTGCCGATTGGCATTGCTTTCGTTGGGCACCAAGGGCTCTGCATCCCCATAGCCCACCAAATTCCATAGGAAACGATTGCTCGGCACATTGCTCGAGGAGTCACCCACCTGGCCCTGCAAATAGCCCGCCACCGCCTGGGCACGACGCAAAGACAAATCACGCTTCGTGGTTCCTGCACCCACGTCATCGGTGTGGGCGCCAATGGTGACCACACCGGCGGGATAGGAACGCAATTCTGAGACGATCGCCCCCAGCAATGCAGTCGAAGCCGGTTTGAGCGCACTTTGGTCGTCGTCAAATAAGGGGTCCATGGGCAACGTCACCAGGAGAGGCTGCCGGGCGCGATCGCGATTGGCCACCGATTGAGGGCCCGCCGTCGGATTCGCCACGGTTTGAGCCAACGCCTCCAGACGCAGTTCCATCGCCGCATCGGAATATTGATAGCCCAACTGGGCCTCCAGGGCCGCGGCCCGCACATTCATCTGGGCCAGCTCGTTCTGCAACGCCGCCACTTCATTGCCAATCTGCTGCTGCTGTCCTTGGGAAATAATCGGAGCGGCAGCCTCCAATTGGGGTTTCGCCGGAGGATCCAGGCGATTGACAACACGCTTCGCTGCGGTCTTCGGCAGCTGTCCAACCCCCCGTACGGCGCGACCGCCGTCGGCAAAGACTCTCTCCAGTAGGGGGGGCTCTTCGGCACCGGAAGAACCGGGAAGGAAATGGGCGATCGCCATGCCTCCCAAAATTCCTACGCCCCCGGCCACACCTAATCCAATCAAATTAAAGGTCAGTCCGAGTCCAAACTTCAGCACCGAAAATCCACGGCCTGATTTTGCCGACTGCTCGGAGAACGGCTTCTGTTTTTTTGACTCAGCCTTGGGAGGAGCCACCGCCACCGCCACCTGGGTCTTGGGCAATTCCTGGGCCTGGGGCGATTCAAACGGCAAATCGAGCCCCCGCTGACGGCCCGTTTGACCCGCCGCTTGACCTGCCGCTTGACCTGCCGATTCAGCTGTTTTTTGCTTCGAGCTGTTCCGGGTCGAAGCATCCGCCTTTCCAGAACCTGCATTCGCCTGGATAGGATTTTGTGCGTTCAGATCTTCCATCCCACTACGCCTCAGCAATTACATCCCACCCGGTCATGTCCCGTGCGGCCGATTCGAACTCAGTTGGGGACAAACCCAACAGGGACCGCCCATCATAAAACAGAGAGGGCATTCCCAAACAATAGTCAAAATTGCGATCGCGTCAAGCGTAGCGCTTAAACTTTGGGTACTAAGATATAAGGACAAAATTTTCCGATCGCCCGCTAATCTTCTTGTAAATCCCTCCCATTGGGTAAAAGCCATGAAACATCAGCCGAGTCTATTCCCTAAGTCTCTTGCACGTTTGGGCCTTGTCGCTGCCGTGGTCGTTGCTCCCTTGGCCCTGGCCCAGAGCAGCGTCGCCCAGGAGAGAGTGAGAACCGAAACAGCAGAAGAAAAAGTATTGGGGCCACAGAACAACAATCCGTTCTCATCTGAATCCGGTGCCGGAAGCTTGCTGGAGCTAATGCAGCAGCTCAACCGGGGTCCTAGCCAGAGTTTGTCGGAATTTAACGCCAGCCAACGAGAGAATCTGGGTAACGAAGCCAATGACTTCCGCACTCGTCAGTTGGAATTGCTCAAGCAGCAAGCTGCTGAAACCGCCGCTCAAGCTGAGACCGAAGAAAGCCAAACTGAAGCTGAAGAAACTCAGAGCAGTGAGCAAGACTTGCAATCCACAGTCCCCAACACGCCCTATCGTGCACTCTGGTAAAGCCAGAGCCCTGGGATATGGGATGCTAGACGGATGTCTAGTATCTCGGACTCGGTAGCGGGGAATAGGTGATGGTTGTTGCGGTGAATCCGGCGGCGAATCAAGCGCAAGAATTTGATTGGGACGCGATCGCCCGTGCCTTCGAACAAGCACTCGGCAAAGATCGCGTTGTCCGCCGCCGCGAAGAGCTACTCGTCTACGAATGTGATGGCCTCACGAGCTATCGCCAGCGTCCCAACCTCGCCGTCCTCCCCCGTACCACGGGCGAAGTCTCCACCGCGATCAAGCTCTGCAATCAGTGGAACGTGCCCTTCGTCGCCCGAGGATCGGGTACCGGTCTATCCGGCGGTGCGCTCCCAACGGAAAACTCAGTCCTGATCGTCACAGCAAGGATGAAGCAAATCCTGGATGTGGATTTGGACAATCACCGTGTCACGGTTCAACCCGGCGTGATCAATAGCTGGGTAACCCAGGCTGTTAGCGGTGCAGGTTTTTACTATTCCCCTGACCCTTCCAGCCAAATCATTTGCTCCGTCGGGGGCAACGTTGCCGAAAACTCCGGCGGCGTCCACTGCATGAAGTACGGCGTCACGACGAACCATGTCCTGGGTCTGAAGATGGTTTTGCCCGATGGCTCGATTGTGGATGTAGGCGGTTCGGTACAGGAGATGCCAGGTTACGACCTGACGGGAATCTTTGTCGGGTCCGAAGGCACCCTGGGCATCGCCACAGAAATTACATTACGGATTCTCAAATCCGCCGATACGATTCGTGTTTTGCTCGCAGACTTTGAAACCGTGGAAGCAGCAGGCGCTGCGGTCACGGGCATCGTTGGCGCCGGGGTAATTCCGGCGGCGATGGAAATGATGGACAACATGAGCATCAATGCCGTGGAGGATGTTGCCAAAACGGATTGTTATCCCCGCGATGCAGCGGCGATTCTGTTGGTGGAATTGGACGGGCGAGAGAGTGAGGTGAGCGTGAATTGCGATCGCGTCGCCCAGATCTGCAAGGAACACGGCGCTCGCAACGTCACCAGCGCCTCAGATCCCCAAGAGCGTGCCACCCTCTGGAAAGGTCGCAAAGCTGCCTTCGCTGCCATGGGCCAACTCAGCCCAGACTATTACGTCCAAGACGGTGTCATCCCCCGTACCCAACTCCCCTGGGTGCTGGAAGAAATTGCCAACCTCGGCAAACAACACGGCTACTACGTCGCCAATGTATTCCACGCCGGTGACGGCAATCTGCACCCGCTGATTCTGTACGATAATGCCGTGCCTGGAGCGCTGGAGAAGGTAGAAGCCCTCGGTGGCGATATTCTCAAACTCTGCGTCAAAGCAGGGGGCAGCATCTCGGGCGAGCATGGCATCGGGGCGGATAAGCGCTGCTACATGCCTCAGATGTTCTCCGAGGCAGATCTGGAGACGATGCAGCAGGTGCGCAGCGCAATTAATCCCAAGGGATTGGCCAATCCGACGAAGATCTTCCCGACACCAAAGACCTGTGGGGAGGCCGCAAACGCGGCCAAATCCCTCAACATCAAGCCCATCGACGGTGTCGAGCAGTTCTAGCAGCAGTTCCAGCAGCAACTTTAGATTCCGGCGATGTCAATCCCCGGTAATGCGTCAAGCTGAGCATCACTCAGCGGCTGCGAACCGATGAAATTGCTCGACATCCGTGCCAAGCTGCCCGTCAGCGCTGCATTGTAGTCCAGCGCAACCTCATTCGCCTCATAGTTAGTCCGCCGATCCTCATAGTCAAAGTCATTGGCGGATTGAGGCCCGCCGACTAATGCCCCATACAAAACATGAGCATTGGCCGTATTCGCCTCAAAGGCAGGACCATAGCCCGTGACACCTGAAGCACTGCGATGGTGCGGTTGACGCGGCGAATTATTGCCAAAACCCACGAGATAACTGGAATTTCTAGGGTTATCTCCCAAGAGATAATCGATTTGTCCCTCAGAAAAATCGGTGTACTTCTCGCTGGGATTATTCACCGTATCTCCATAGACACTGGCCAGGAAAGACGTGTTCGAGCTATAGCGCAATGAGCCCCACTGATTCAGCCAGGCCAAACCACCGGGCGTCTGCGCCACGCGCCCACCGGGCAGCCACTCATCTAGCCACCCCTCCACATCCTCGCGATACTCTGCCTTATTCGTTTCTTGCGCCAGCAACACCGCCGCACCATAGGATTTGTTATCCCAGTTCAGCGTTGAACCGAACTTAAGCCCCGTGGGGTAAAACTCATCGTAAAAGGCTTCTGCCTGATTCAAATAAGAGCGATTTTTTACCGTTCCATTTTGCTCAGATTGGGCTTCCAGCGCCTCATGGAGCCAAGCCGCCCCCCAGACCAACTCATCACCGTAGCCACTCCAGGAGTTGTAGATCTGATAATCATTGGTAATGACATCGGAATACCTGCCGCGATAGGTATCGGCAAAGTCAAACAGTTGAACCGCATTCTCCAGCAATTCGTCCGCGTAGGCTCGGTCCGTCGGGCGGAAAATAATCGAGGCCGAGGCCATTGCTGCCGCAACTTCTGCCGCTAGGTCTGTGCCGGGATTTTGGCGATCGATCTTAAACGAAGGCCGAGGCACCGTCATCGTCTCCGCCGGTCCCCAAACGCTGTAGTCATACTGAACATCACCGACCTGACCCCAAAATTCCTTGGTGCCTTGGGCATCGGTGACATGGGCCTTGAGCAACCAGTCCATGCCCCAGCGAACAGCATCCAATGCCTCATCCAGCTGTTGCATCTGAGAATACCCCTCGCGATATTCCACCACGCCCCAGCTCAACACCGTCATCGCCGACGCCATGGGGAAGGCAAACTTCATATGGTCCCCCGCATCGTGGTAGCCACCGCTGAGATCGAGCCCCACATCTGCTCCATCATTGACCGAAGAATCCCCTCGCCAAGCAATGCGGTTGTCATCCGGCAGCTCTCCAGAACGCTGGGCTTCGTAGAATAGGAAGGATTTTTGTAGCGCTTCGCCGTAGTTGAATTGACCCTGGGGCAGTTCGGGCTCCGGTTCCGGACCCGGTGGCAGAATGGGCACAAATCCCGAGAGAAGCTGGGATTGGGGAATGATTTCCTTGGTTTGGGAATTGCTGGACCAGGCTAGTTTGACCGAGGCATTGCCGCCGTTTTCGTAGTATTCCAGGCGAATGTCGTGGAGCTGGTCGGCTTGGAGGGCGATCGCCCCTTCATACTCCGTTGCCGCTTGATTTTTCCAGCCATCAATAATCAGCTGACCATCGACCCACAGCCGAACCCCATCATCCCCCGTGACCGAGAAAGTGTAGGTTTCGTCGTACTGAGCCAAGAGCTTGCCTGTCCAACGAGCCGAAAATGTATCAACCCCAATCGCCTCATCGGGTGACCCAGCACCCCAATTAAAATTTACGCTGTCATCCGTGCGCGTAACGCTCTGCCCTGTGAAATCACGATTATCAAAGTACTCTGCCTTCAAACCATTGCCGTCACCAGGTTCCGGAGCCGGAGGACTGTCCGGTTCGGGGTTCGGGGCTGGCTGGGGGACGGGCTCGGGCTCGGGATTGGACTCCGGTCCCGGACTCGGTTCGGGTTCAGGATTGGGCTCAGGACTGGGTTCGGGTGCTGGATCCGGATTGGGTTCTGGGGCTGGCTCCGGCTCCGGGGCTGGACTATCTGGCTCCGGCTCAGGGGCTGGCTCAGGGCTCGGTTCGGGTTCTGGCTCCGGGGCTGGAGAAGGTGCATCCTCGCCAATGGGTTGACCATCCAAGACAAAGTCAAAGGGTTCCTCCGCCTCACTCGCCGAAATATCCACATTGAAACCCACTCGCGTGGTGCCACCTGCTGGCACAACCCGCGTCCAAGTTGCATGGCGCACGACATAGCGATAAACCGTTCCGCTCTCGGTCTCGGAGCTGGATTGCTCAATAATCGAACCGTTCCAGAGCTGACGAACCTTAAAGGGCGTTGAAAACTCAAATGTCCATCCATCCAGCGCCACATCGCTCGCATTCTCAAAGGTCAAATAGCCTGTAAAGCCACCGTTCCACTGCTGAGTAATGGCAAAATCCACAGAGCCGCCCACAGCCTCAACTTCAGGAGTAGGTTCTGGCTCTGGATTCGTTTCGGTCTCAGGCTCAGGACTGGGTTCCGGCTCAGGCTCAGGCTCGGGACTTTGCTCCGGCTCAGGACTTGGTTCTGGCTCGGGCTCGGGACTTGGTTCTGGCTCCGGCTCGGGTTCGGGACTTGGTTCCGGCTCAGGCTCAGGTTCGGGATTTGGCTCAGTTTCGGTCTCAGGATTAGGTTCTGGCTCAGGCTCAGGTTCGGGACTTGCTTCCGGCTCAGGCTCAGGACTGGGTTCCGGCTCAGGCTCGGGTTCGGGATTTGGCTCTGGCTCTGGCTCTGGATTAGGTTCTGGCTCAGGCTCAGGACTTGGTTCTGGTTCAGGCTCGGGCTCGGGTTCGGGACTCGGCTCGGGTTCAGTCTCTGGACTCGGCTCGGGTGATGGCTCGGGTGTCGGTGCAGGGGCAACCTCACCAATAGATTGACCGTTTAAGGCAAATCCAAATGGATCCTCAGCCTCACTCGCCGGAATATCGACATTGAAACCCACTTGCGTCGTACCACCCGCTGGCACAACCCTTGTCCAAGTTGCATGACGCACTACATAGCGATAAACCGTTCCGTTCTCGGTCTCGGAACTCGATTGCTCAATAATCGAACCATTCCAGAGCTGACGAACCTTAAAAGGCGTTGAAAATTCAAACGTCCATCCATCCAGCGCCACATCACTCGCATTCTCAAAGGTCAAATAGCCTGTAAAGCCACCGTTCCACTGCTGAGTAATGGCAAAATCCACAGAGCCGCCCACGGACTCCGTCTCGGGACTCATCTCAGGAGCTGGAACTGTTTCTGGGCTTGGCTCTGGGCTTGGCTCCGGTTCTGGGCTTGGCTCTGGCTCTGGACTTGGTTCCGACTCAGGCTCGGGAGCAGATTCTGGCTCCGGTTCTGGCTCCGGTTCCGGCTCGGGGCTTTGCTCCGGTTCTGGGCTAGGTTCGGGGCTTGGCTCGGGGACAGGTTCCGGCACAGGCTCCAACTCCCCCTCGGGGGAATCGAGCGCCACACCATCCAGCACAAATCCAAACGGTTTGCCCACCTCATCGGACGGCAAGTCCACATTAAATCCAATATTAACGGAACCACCAACAGGAACATTCCTTGTCCACGTCGCATGTTCCACCACATAACGAAAACCAGGACCGTCCGGCGTGTTCACAGCCGTTGTCTCGACAATACGCCCTGCCCATAGCTGACGTATTTTGAAGGGGGTCGTGAACTCAAAGGTCCAACCGTCAAGCCGCTGCTCCGTTGGGTTGGCAAATGTGAGTTGCCCGGTGAATCCGGAACCCCAATCCTTAGCGATCGCAAACGTGACGAGTTCTGGGGAACCTTGAGATGCTGGATTCATGAAAATTGCTTGCCCGAATAGGTCTGCACTAGTGGTGGGTAATACGTGCTGACTCAGGAAGTAGAAATGACAGAGAAATGCTGTGACCGTGCAAGAAGCCACTGCCCTCTCAAACAAAAGGGCAGCCAAAACAAGCAACAATTGAGACCAATTAATTGCAAATTGACTTAATTACAAATCGACTTAACTGCAAATTGACAGCATTCTCAGGCGATGACTCGGTCTCGCACCTAAGCGCAAAGAAACCGTGCCAAAGCGATCAAATCTACAAATATAGACCTGAAAAATCAGCGAGTTCTATCAATAAAATCAAGTGGGGGCGAGCCGGAAAATATAGAAATTAAATGGATTCAATGCCTATCGCTCCCCCAAGAAACTGGGGAAAGAGAATAAGCTCCATTGGTAGACTGGACACCTGACAAGATGTATGGGCTGTAAATAGACACCACATACAATATTTGACCCACTTCCTCATACTAGCTATATATAAGTGCTTTTTGTCACCTGATAGATATACTCATCTTGATCGTGCGTGCATTGGTAATTTGCCTAGTATTTTCACAGGACCTTTGCAACGGAATGAAGAGATCGCGAATCAAAACCAGAGAATCCCCGGCTATCAGCCGTAATTCCCACAAGAACTTTCAATACTGATCTAAACAATCCATCAGAGTTAGGCTGCAGATCCCTCAGAGCCGCGCAGTAATTGAGGCTTAGGAAGATCAGTATAAATATGGATAGAGAGAGAACTATTTTATTCTGAAATAGGTCGCAGACGTCCCTAGAGCGATCGCCCTAAACCAGCCTCAGCAATATATCTTTGCAACACTGCGATTCAACAATTTCCCTAAAGATTCTCAGACAACCGTAAATCCCTCTGACCAAGTTGCGGACGTAGCTTGAACTCCGCAACTTCTAGCCTTAAGGTGGACTGTGTGGGTAGCAACGAAACCCGCTGTGCCATTGGACCAGAGGTCTCTTCCCTTGAATAAGGATTACCGAAGGAAAAATCAGCAGCGGCAAGTACCTTGCCCTTCAGTTTTAGCAGTTACCGGAAAGGGTACACGGAGCGAGTTTTAGAATGCTCAAGACCATTGCAACACTAATCAAAAAGTACTCCCCTGCAGCAACCGTCAGCGCTCATTGCGACGGCCCCTGTGGTGTTTATGACCCTGCATCTGCACGCGTCACCGCAGAAGCAGTTGTGTCGATGACCAAGAAAATCCTGGCGCTGGAAGCTCCCGCAGCCGGTGATGCAGCAGCAGCCGTGGCTTACAACAACACCATGTCTCGCTACATTGCCATTAAGGAGGAACAGGCCCAGGCCACCAAGGAAGATTTGCTTATCCTCTGGACCGACTACTTTAAGCCCGTTCACTTGGAGAAGTATCCCGATCTGCATGACACCTTCTGGAAGGCAGCGAAGCTTTGCTCAGCCTGCAAGGTTGAGGTGAGCCAGCAACATGCAGACGAATTGATGGCCGCTGTGGAAAAAATCCACGGCATTTTCTGGGCCACCAAGGGTCGCGACGTAGCTTTCGTAAAGGCTAGCTAGTCAGCAGGTTTTCAGTAAAACCTTGCTTTAAGGAAAAGCAGACTGGGGCGATCGCCTCGGTCTGTTTTTTATTCTCCGCAATTTTCAAGAGTCCTATGATTGCTGAACAATCCGCAGCATTGCCAGAGCCCAACCAACCAGAGTCCAGCCAGCCAGAGCCCAACCAACCAGAGCCCAGCCAACCCGAACCAAGCCAGCCAGAGCCAACGTTGCCCGACCTCACACTCAAGGATTTTGTGCTCTTGCTAATAGGGCGGCGATCGCGCTTCCGCATCACGGGCAATTCCATGCTTCCCCTGCTCAAACCCAACGAAGAGGTGCTGATCGACCCCAATGCCTATGGCAACGGCTCTCCCCAGGTGGGCGATGTGGTCTTGGCCATTCATCCCAACAAACCCGGCCTAGGAATCATCAAATGTGTTGCAGCAACCGAGGATGGGCAGTGCTTCCTCTTAGGCAAAAACCCAGCCGAAAGCACCGATAGTCGGAACTTTGGCTGGGTTAAAAATACGCTATTGCAAGGACAAGTAATATGCCGATTCGGCTCGTGACTCGATGCAGCTCGTGCCCCTAGAGGAACCAGCCGTAGCTGTGCAGGCCCTTACCCAGCAAATTCACGCCCAGGTAACACACCCAAATCACCGCCAACCCCGTCGAAGCCAAAATTGCGGGCCGACGCCCCTGCCATCCCTTTGTGATACGGGAGTGCAGGTAAGCCGCAAACACCAGCCAGGTGATCAGCGCCCAGGTTTCCTTCGGGTCCCAGCTCCAGTAGGACCCCCAAGCTTCGTTGGCCCACACAGCACCGGCAATAATGCCAATGGTCAGCAGCGGGAAGCCAAGACCAATGATGCGATAGCTGATGTTATCGAGGGTATCCGCCAGGGAGAGTCGCTGTAGCGAGAGGGCAGGTTCAGCCTTCACCGCAGCCATCACCGCTGTGCCGCCCCCGGCCGATGCGATTTCAGGTTCAGTTTCTGCTGGCTTGACCCCACCTCGACGGAATGCCCCCGTGCCAATGGAGCTACCGCGCAGTTCCACGTCTTGGCCCCGGGTAACAATCAGGAAGGCGATCGCCAACAGCGAGCCCACCATCAACGTGGCGTAGCTCAACATCATGATGCTGACATGCATCATCAGCCAGTTGGACTTGAGGGCCGGAACCAGCGGCTCTGAAGCCTGCATATCCACCGGCAGAGTCAGCGCTGCAAATGCCGTAATACCCATGGCCATGGGCGATGTGACAGCCCCCACCAAACGGCTCTTGCTCATCCATTCCGCCACCAGGTGCATCGTCGTGATGCCCCAGGCCAAGAAGAACAGCGATTCGTAGAGGTTGC
>CALIJJ010000295.1 GCA_938017515.1 uncultured Pseudanabaenaceae cyanobacterium | reverse complement strand
CCTGGACGATGTAGCAGTCCTAAGGCCGATGGGTTAAAAGCGACGAGCAGGTTGGTAACATGGACGACTCAGGCAAAATTCGAGCGGCAGCAGTGCAGATTTCACCTGTGCTCTACAGCCGCGACGGGACAATGGAGAAGGTGCTCACTGCCATTGATAAAGCAGCCATAGAAGGAGCAGAGCTGGTGGTCTTTCCAGAGACCTTTGTGCCTTACTATCCCTACTTTTCATTTGTGCTGCCGCCCGTGCTCATGGGCAAGCCTCACCTCAAGCTTTATGAGCAGGCGGTGGAGGTGCCTGGCCCCGTCACCCACGCCGTGAGCGCCGCTGCCCAGACCCATGAGATTGTGATTGTTTTGGGGGTAAATGAGCGCGATCGCGGTTCCCTCTACAACACTCAGCTTATTTTTGATGCTGACGGCACCCTGGCCCTCAAGCGCCGAAAAATCACACCCACCTATCACGAGCGCATGGTCTGGGGGCAGGGGAATGGCTCCGGTTTGCGCACTGTCGAAACCGCCGTGGGCACGGTGGGGGCGCTGGCCTGTTGGGAGCATTACAACCCCCTGGCGCGCTACAGCCTTATGGCTCAGCATGAGCAAATCCACTGTGCCCAGTTCCCCGGTTCCATGGTGGGTCCAATCTTTGCCGAGCAAACTGAGGTGACGCTGCGGCATCATGCCCTGGAGTCTGCCTGTTTTGTGGTCAATGCAACGGGCTGGCTGACGGAGGAGCAGATTGCAGAGATCGCTCCGGACGAGAAGCTGCAAAAGGCCCTGCGCGGTGGGTGTTACACCAGCATTATTAGCCCAGAGGGGGTTCATTTGTGTGAGCCAATTCGGGAAGGAGAGGGGATGGCGATCGCCGATCTCGACTTTGCCCTCATCACCAAGCGCAAACGCATGATGGATTCTGTCGGCCACTATTCCCGCCCTGATCTCCTGCAACTGCAACTGAATAACGCCGCTGCCGTTGGCTTCTCCCACAGTAGCGCTCCATTTCCAGTTCAGTCTCTCAGCTCATCCCAGGCCAGCTCATCCCAGGGTGAACCGGCTCCAGTTTCCCCATCTGCCCCCACCAGTCAGCCCCCATCAGCCGCGATCGCCTAGGGGTCTGTATCCTCTGTATCCCAAAGCCTCATAGCTTTCTTCTGTCTAACAGACTCGCAAGGGCGTGGAATGCAGGCCCCTACGGTTCTTATATATGCTCCATTGCTAAACCACAGGATCCATGAATCAACAGCAGGTCATCACAGCACTACAATCCAACGGTCTCAGGCTTGTGACGGATCAGGTCGGGGCATCAGGCCGGAAGGGGGGAGCGGGTCCTTCTGACCACAAGGCCATTACCGTTGATGGCACGACGGTAATGGTGCCGGTCTACAACGATAGTGCCGCCCAATCAGACTACAGCCTCCGCTATGGCAAAGCCGGAACTGCCATGCTGGAGCAGGGGGGAGAGGCGATCGCCCCCATCGCGTTTCCTGCTGAACCCAAGTTCTACAGTCTCACCACCGCCGACGGTATCCCCTACAAAAAGATTGCGCTGCTCCATGGCCATGATGTCTTAGCAACCACGGTCCAGCAAACCTGCATGCGCTACCGCGACAGCAGCACGGCTTGTCAGTTCTGCGCAATTGAAGAATCACTCAAGGCGGATCGCACCATCGCCCGTAAGACGCCAGCCCAGCTCGCAGAGGTGGCAGAGGCCGCGGTTCGCCTCGACGGTATCAAGCATGTTGTCATGACCACTGGCACGCCTAACCGCAGCGATCGTGGAGCCGCCTACTTGGCCGATTGTGCCGCAGCGATCAAAGCCGCCGTGGATATTCCGATTCAGGCCCAGTGTGAACCGCCCGATGATTTTGCTTGGTTTGAAACGCTGAAAGCTGCTGGGGTAGATAGTTTAGGAATGCATTTAGAAGCCGTTGACCCAGCGGTGCGATCGCGCATTATGCCGGGGAAAGCAGACGTGCCAGTCGATTATTACTTTGAAGCGTTTGAGGCCGCTGTTGAGGTCTTTGGGCGAGGCCAGGTTAGTACCTATCTATTGGCGGGGTTGGGCGATAGTTTAGAGACCTTGGTGGACTCCTGCGCCAGTCTGATTCGCGTTGGGGTTTATCCCTTTGTGGTTCCCTTTGTCCCCATCGGTGGCACGCCTCTTGCCCAACACCCAGCACCCAGCAGCGAGTTTATGTACGAGCTGTATCAGCAAGTCGGTGCCCTGCTGAAAGCGGGGAAACTGTCGTCTAAGGACATTAAGGCGGGTTGCGCTAAATGTGGTGCTTGCTCTGCATTGTCAACATTTGAATAGCGTTTGTTTGAATGGCATTTGTTTCAGTTGTCCTCGTTTGAATTGTCCTTGTTTGAATCATCTTTTGAGTCATGTCGAAGCCCCATTACACCTTTGAGATTGCTACGTCTCCTGCGCATCTTCAGGCTCATTTTGACCTGCGCCGCCAGATCTTTTGTGAGGAGCAGGGGCTATTTGAAGACAGCGATCGCGATGAATACGACACCCAGGGCTATCCCATCGTTGCGCTTTACCATCAACCCGACATGACGCCCCGCGTTGTGGGGGTGGTTCGAATCTATGAACTGGAGCCACGACTTTGGTACGGCGGGCGTTTGGGCACCCATCCCGATTTTCGACGGGGTTGGCGGATTGGCAAGGGCTTGATTCACAAAGCGGTGACGACGGCTAATACGTGGGGCTGTGACCAGTTCCTGGCCACGGTCCAGGAACAAAACGTGCGTTTTTTCCAGCGTCTGCATTGGGACAGCCTGGAAACCCTGGAGATTCGCGGTATCCACCACCACCGGATGGAAGCGGACCTGGCCTATTACCCCGCAGTCGAACAGTCTCAGATTCAGCGCCAGGTCCAACCCCAATCCCTATCAGCCGTTGCCTAAACAAGTCGAGGAGGGAGGAGTGCTGGCACCGCTTATTGAACATCTGCAACAGTCACTCAACATTCTGCAAAAGCAGGATATTCAGGCCGCAGCCCATGCCTTGCGAAGCCGAGCGACCCCTGCCCTTGCCCAGGAGATCCCCAATGGAGATGACTGTGCGGCGATTCCCGATGGCGATGGCTATTTGCTTCTGGCCGCCGAGGGCATGTCGCCCACGTTTTTGCAGCGTGATCCCTGGTTTGCAGGGTGGTGTGCGGTGATGGTGAACGTCTCAGATGTTGCTGCCATGGGGGGATGGCCCATGGCTCTGGTCGATGCTATTTGGAGTGAGTCGGCGGATGCCAGCCAGGCCGTTTGGGCCGGTATGACCGCTGCTGCCCAGACCTACGGTGTCCCAATTGTGGGGGGGCACAGCAACTGTAGCAGTCCCTATCCAGCCCTCGCTGCGGCCATTTTGGGTCGGGCGGAGACCTTGATAACCAGCTTTGCGGCGAAGCCGGGAGATGTTCTGCTAGTGGTGATGGACTTGCGAGGTCAGTTCTATCAGGACTATCCCTTTTGGAATGCAGCGACGGAGACGGAGCCAGCCAGGCTACGGGGAGATCTGGCGCTATTGCCGCAGATTGCCCAGGCCGGACTCTGTTGTGCAGGCAAGGATATTAGCATGGGAGGGATTGCCGGAACGCTGTTGATGTTGATGGAAACTTCGGGCGTGGGAGCCGTCCTCGAATTGGATGCGTTGCCGAAGCCTGAGTGGGTGCCCTGGGAGAAATGGCTGACTTGTTTTCCGAGCTTTGGCTATCTGTTGGCGGTTTCGCCCAACCATGTAGCTGCGGTGAGTGATGTCTTTCAAGCACGAGAGATATCCTGTGCCCAGGCCGGAAGGGTTCTCGAAGATCCTCAGGTGTACTTACAGATGGCTGGCGATCGCCAGCCCTTCTGGAATCTCAAAGACCACCCACTGACTGGGTTTTCGCATTCTTGATTCGTGTGCCTAGCCCGCTTTTTTCAATTGCTTGTGGCTGAATGAATCCGTTGCTGAGTGAATCTAGTTCTGAGTGAATCCGATGCCTGAAACACGCTTTAAAATTGAATGGCCCAACGGTGAAGTTGAGAATTGCTACTCGCCGTCTTCGATTGTCAAACAGTATTTCGAGCCAGGGCAAGCCTACGATATGGCTGAATTTGTGGGGCGATCGCAGCAGGCTTTGCAATTGGCGAGCGATCGTGTAAAAGCCAAGTACGGCAGCCCCTGTGGCTTGGCCCTGGGACAATTGCAGGCGATTGAGTCTACGGCGAAGCAGTTTTCCCAACCGGATGCCAAAGTCAAATTCCTTCGGTTTTTAGAAGGCTCTTGAATACGGGACTGGCTCCAGAGAGCAGTGCCCATTTCAAGCAGCCCGCTTCAAGACGAAAGCTCCCCTAGAATGCGTTCAATCTTGGTTTGATGGGCGGTTCTCCAGGCTTCGAGTGATTGGGTTTCATCCTTTTCGGTTCGTGCCTTGGCAATGTCATAGACAGCACTTTGCCGAGCGCTTGGAATCACAGCAATGCCTTCCTCGTCAGCAATGACAACGTCGCCTGGATGAACTGATACCCCACCACAAACGATGGGTTCCTGCAGCGTTCCCAGGGCTTGTTTGACCCCCGGTTTTGGAATCACACCTCGGGCGAACACCGGAAAACGGGCCTCGCGGACTTCGGCCAAGTCGCGAATCACGCCATCGATCACAAACCCTGCAATGCCGAGCTGTTGGGCGATCGCGCAGACATTGCCCCCCGCCAGCGCATAGTCACAGTCCCCTGCTTCCACCACGATCACCGAACCCGGTTCCGCACGGTAGATCGCTGCATGGAGCATCAGATTATCGCCCGGTGGACATTTCACCGTGTAGGCCGGACCCGCAATGCGAGGAATTTGAGGCCATAGCTCTCGAATTCCCCGATCCATGAATTGCTCTCGTCCTAGTCCATCGGCATAGGCAGTGGGAGAAATGGCTCGAAATTGCGCGTAGTCAGTCATGAGGAATCGTTAGAGAGAACTGGACTAACCGCGATTAGCCCAAAGCTACTTTTAATCGTACGCTAGGGCGTTAGACGCGTGAAAGGGACAAGGGGGCCATGCTGGCAGGCATTTTGTGGGTGGGACTGACCGGGTTCTTTGGGGGACAACTGGCCAAACGACTCAAGCTCCCAGCCTTAGTCGGCATGATTTTGGTCGGTATCCTACTGGGACCTCAGGCCGGTGGTGTGCTTGGGCCAGCGGTCTTGGCGTCAGCGGGAGCATTTCGGACGATCGCCGTCATGGTGATTCTGATGAAAGCGGGTCTGGGCCTCGATCGCGATAAGTTGCGTCAGCAAAGCACGGTAGCCCTGCGGTTAGGCTTTTTGCCGGGGGTCTGTGAGGCCGTTGTTGTGGCGATCGCTTCTATTGTCCTGTTTAAGTTTGACCTCCCCACGGGGCTGCTCCTCGGCTGTATTCTCGGAGCCGAATCCCCCGCAGTGATTGTGCCGGGAATGCTGCGGCTGAAGCAGTTGGGCTGGGGCGTTCGCAAGGGCATTGCCGATGCCATTCTGACGGGGAGTGCCCTGTCGGATGTGATGTTGTTGCTTTTGTTTAGTTTGCTGCTGGCCTTTTTGACCCAGGGCAATGGGGCGATCGCGCTACCCGGTGGCCTTCAGCTCAGTGCGATTCAGCGCTTGCCGCTACAAGTGGTGATGCAGATTTCCCTGGGTATTTTCTTTGGTTGGTTGGCCGCACGCCTGCTGGTTCTGTTGCTGGTTAAACAAAACTGGACTCAGAATGCTGTGCAGGATTCGCTGGTGACTTCAGGGGTGGCACTCGGGCTCGTTTTGGGGGCAGAACGATGGCCCCTGTTCTCGGGCTATCTGGCCGTGATGGCGACCGGGTTTTTCCTCGTCAGTTTAGACGCGCCTTTGGCGAGACGATTGCGGGGGGGCTTTGCGACGCTGTGGGAGGTGGCACAGATTTTTCTGTTTGTTTTGCTGGGAGCCAGTATCCAGCTCACCGTCTTGGAAAATACGTTGTGGTCAGGGCTCGGCATTTTAGCCCTTGGAACATTGCTGGGACGGATGCTGGGCTGGTGGCTTTCGACGCTGGGCAGTAACTGGACCTGGCGGGAAAAGCTGTTTCTATTGCCGGGAAATTCGGCCAAGGCAACGGTGCAGGCTGCCATTGGTGCCATTCCGCTGGCCCAGGGGATTGAGGGCGGAGAAGTGATTTTGGCGATCGCAGCCCTTTCCATCCTGGTCACCGCTCCCCTGGGAGCCTGGGCCATCCCCACCTTTGCCCCCAAGCTGCTGGAGCGAGGGGCGGTTGACCCCACCAAGGTGTTGATTGAGCAACGGGTGCTGCTGTTGGCGGCGGTGGATGCTTCAGCGCAAGCCTTGCCCGTGGTGCGTCAGGCCGCTGCTCTAGCGCGCCGAGCCGATGGCGAAGTGCTGGTGTTGCATGTGCGATCGGAGGGGGGAGAAGAAGGGGAGATTGAGGTCTGGCGATCGCAGCTGCAGCCGCTGTTAGCCGATATCCGTCATCGCTTTGTTGTGCTCTCGGGAGACGTGGCAGAAACCATTGCCCAGGTCGCTGCGGAACAAAACGTGAGCGAAATTGTGATGGGGCGGGGCGATCGCTTCACGGCCCTTGCATTCCTCACGACCACGCCGATCACAACGATCCAAACGCCTAAAGCCAAATACCTGAAGCCAAATACCTGAAGTTGAAATAGGCCCTATGCTTCGATTGCAATATCGGCCAATTCCAACGGTAGGGCGGTGAATTCTCCGGGCTGTAAATCCCCCAGCTCAAAATCGCCAATGCGGCTGCGATGCAGGGCAACAACTTCGTAATTGAAGTGCTTGAACATGCGCCTGACCTGGTGATAACGCCCCTCATAAATGGTCAAAATAGCCTTGTTCTCTTCGACAAACTCTAACTCTGCTGGAAGACAAGGCTTCTCCTCCCCTTCCATCAAAATATCGCCCTTGGCAAACCGCTTAATCAGATTTTTGCGCAGCGGTGCATCCACCGTGACTTCATAGACCTTGGGCTTGCGGTGGCGCGGTGAGGTCCAGCGATGGACGATGCCCCCAATATCCGTTACCAAGATCAGTCCACTCGTCTCCTTGTCCAAGCGACCGACGGTTGTCGGATGGGGATTGCGCAACATCCATAAT
The DNA here is from genome assembly GCA_938017515.1 of uncultured Pseudanabaenaceae cyanobacterium. Classification (GTDB taxonomy): domain Bacteria; phylum Cyanobacteriota; class Cyanobacteriia; order PCC-9006; family JAAUQQ01; genus JAAUOP01. The sequence goes on along the minus strand of CALIJJ010000295.1, from coordinate 5,543 downwards.
TCTGGCAGCAGCTCATAGATATTCTCACCCACTGGAGCAGTGTGGGAGCACACATAGCCCAGGGGCTTGTGCAATATCAAAAACATGCCCTCTAGGTGTTCGATGGGCTGTTCATCGATCAACAAATCCTGCGGACTCACCTTCTGGGAGACATTCTTGATGGGTGAGCCATCCCTTAAGCTCAATCGTCCCTGGCGACGCCAAGCTCTTGTTTCTCGGCGGGTGCAGTAGCCGTAGCGTGACAGGATCTGCTCGATGCGTTTCGGTTTCAAACTCGGTTCCCAATGCTTTGACCTTTAGGCTTCCTCGGATAGGCCTGCCGCAGGGGCGCTGGGCAGTAGCTTTGGCAGAATTAAGCCAGAGCGATCGCGATAAGCCTCAAACTCAGCATAGCGCGACAGGGACTTGTCTTTCTTGAGCATGTTGGGCACAAACAGGAGTGATGTAAATACCCCCAAAATGACGAAGGGAATCCAGTGCCAGGACAACAGCGCAAAGCTGCCGTAGATCAGGACTTCGCCGAGGTAGTTGGTGTTGCGACAGCGAGCAAAGAAGCCTTCGGTGATCAGGCCCTGGTGGTACTTGAGGGTGTAGTACTTTTGGGCGTCGCTGGTGTAGTGAAGAAAGACGCCGAGTAGGTTGAGAGCAACGGCAGCGGCGATCGCCCCCACCGGCACTGTCACCCCACTGCTAATCAACAGCCAAGGTGCAACCCAGTAGCTTCCCAGAATCAAGAATGTTGTAATTCCCATGGGGAGCGACAGTTCCTCCTCCCACTGCTTATCGGGATAAATGCGATCCTTAATCAGCCACAAAATACCGTAGCTGCCGTGGAGGGCAAGGTAAATGCAGGGGGCGATTGCAACGTTGTCGTAGGCAAACATCATGGCGAGGACGACCAATGCCGTGCTGCCCTTGTGTAGGTTAATGCTGTGTTTAACTTTCATCGGCTATTTGACGTTCCTAGGCTGTTTAACCTTTATAGAATATGTACCCCAATTATTTTGCTTGCTCAGGCAGATTACGGGGGGGAACCGCTCGGCCTTCGTAGAATTTGCGCTCTAGTTGGCTGAGGCCATAGTAGGTGGCAAGGGCGGCGATCGCGAGAACGACGGTTAGACCCACGGGCAAAGCGCCAACGCTTGTCAGCACCGGAAGCAGCGTTGCAGTTGCCCAGGCAAGGGCGGTGACAGCGATCGCCGCGACTTTCCCCCGCTGTACGTTCCTTAATGCCCCACTGCAACTGGCACAGTGTTGCGTGTGGGAGTGGTAGCGATCGAGCAGCAAATCCTTGTTCTCAATCGATTCGGGTAAGCTCTGACCCGGAAAGGGCTCTGCATCGTATTGATTCACCCAGTCCCGCAGTGCCGCCACAAAGGTATCGGCCTGGGTGGGCAGATAAAATGATTTTTTATACTCGGCACTGCCCCCTCGCTTTTCTAGATAGCGCTCCTGGAAATGCAGAAAAATTTGGTCATCCTCCAGCACACCATTTTGGCCCAGGTGGGAGAGCCAGGTGGGCGCGGAGCCAATGAAAAAGGCAGGGACCTTGGAAGCAAATTTGAACGGGAAGCGAGCAAATAAGCGACATTTTCCTTTGCTGATCGGGGTTGCGTAAACCGCAGTTAAGGTGCGGCCAAATTGCTTGGATGTGAGGTCATGCCACATCAGGTTGGGGGCAATGAACGTCGTGTTTTGGGGGCCTAGTTTGCCCAGGCGGGGGCCTTCGGGCCAAATGCCCGTGAAACCTTCTTTCTCGTGGGTGAGCAACTCCATGACCGTGGGACCCGCATTGACGCGATTGCCGACGGATTTGTGGTGGGTGTAGGGCAGGTGGCTGGGGTCGAGGACATTTTCTAAAAGCGTCAGCGCATCGTAGGGCACGTCGCGGAACATATTGAGCACGACCCAACTGGGGTCCTCATCTTCTAAGGGAGCGATGCTGGGAATGGCGGTTGTGTCGGCATTGCTTGGATCACCGGCATAGGCAAACAGCATGTCCTGATGGACGACCGTGGGCAGTGCCTTTGCGCAGGCCCGTTGGGCGGTGTGGGCTTGACCGTTGCTGGCCTGTTGGGGAATGGTTTCGCAGTCACCTTTGCCGGAGAAGGCCCAGCCGTGGTAGGGGCATTCCAGTTGCCCCTCGAGATTGATGCGGCCTTCGGAGAGGGGGGCGAGGCGGTGGGGACATTGGTCCTGGAAGACGCGCCAGGTTTTGGCTTTGGGCTCCCACCAAATGACTAAGTCCTGGTCCAGGAGCGTGAAGCGGCTGGGCTTGGTTTTGTCGAGATCTTTAACAAAAAACAGGGGGTGCCAGGCTTCTTTCCAGTCGAAGCGATGGGGTTCGGGGCCCCCCGCCGGTTGGCTATGGGGAGGCGTTTGAGACGAGCGAACCGGGGCGGAAGCCTGGGAGGTCATATCAGGGAATATTGCGAAATGTGAACACTGCCCCATTGTGCCATCGATAACTGGGTGATGGTTGGAACCTGTCGGAGGCAGCAGCAGCGCAGTAAAGTAGGGCTGGTTTTGCAAGACTGTTTGCTCCAGAGAATCCCCCAGAGAACCTATGGCCGCCGAGCGATCGCCCCAGCTCCCCACATCCCCACCCCCATCAATCGAGTCCCGCTCCTGGTTGCACCGCCGCTTCCAGGCCTGGGAGTTGAATCCAACGCAGGGTTGGTTCTGGGTCGCAGCAGTCTTTGGCGCTGTCATCACCATTGCGTTTCTTTTTGGTCTTGGCAGCATTGGCTTGGTGGACGAAACCGAACCGCTCTTTGCGGAAGCGGCGCGGCAGATGATCGTTCGCGATGACTGGGTGACGCCCTACTTCAATGAGGCCACTCGGTTTGACAAGCCGCCGCTGATCTATTGGCTAATGGCCATTTCTTACCAGCTCTTTGGTGTCAATGAGTGGGCGGTTCGTTTGCCCTCAGCCCTTTCGGCCATTGTTTTGACTGGCCTGGTGTTGTATCTGCTTCAGCGTCATGGCGTCCCCGCTTTCAGCAAGCGTCCTTCTCCACGCTATGGTCGCTGGCTCACGGCGCTGCTGGGGGCTGGCTTCACAGCCTTGAACTTAGAAACCATTGCCTGGGCGAGAGTCGGTGTCTCCGACATGTTGTTGTCTGGCTGCTTTGGCTCTGCATTGGCCACGTTCTTTTTGGGCTATGCCACCCATCAATACCATCAGTCCCATTGGCTGTTTGGGTTTGCGCGCCAGGATCGCTGGTTTTTGCTCAGTTATTTGTTTATTGCCCTGGGGATCTTGGCGAAGGGGCCCGTGGCGATTGTGCTGCCCGGTGTGATTGTCCTGGGCTTTTTGCTCTACGTCGGTCAGTTCTGGAACGTGTTCATGGAGCTGAAGCCCTGGCGGGGGTTACCCCTGGTGGCTCTGCTGACGGTGCCCTGGTATGTGCTGGTGATCCAGGCCAATGGCGAAGCCTACACCCGTTCGTTTTTTGGTTACCACAATTTCGATCGCTTCACGACCACGGTGAACAACCACGGTGCCCCCTGGTACTTCTATTTCTTGGTGGTGCTGGTGGGTTTTGCCCCCTGGTCCTTGTTTTTACCTGCGGCGATCGCCCGCCTCCGTCTCTGGCAGCGCAATCTCTGGGTCAAAAAGCCCCGTTCCTCTCAATTGGCCATCTTTGCGGCGTCTTGGTTCATCGGTACCTTCATTTTCTTCACCATTGCTGCCACCAAGTTGCCCAGCTATGTTTTGCCGCTGATGCCTGCAGGGGCGATTCTGGTGGCGCTGTTGTTTAGCGATGAAATGACACGTTTGCCGGAGCGACGAGGGGCAGATGGCACATCGGAGGTCATGCAGAGAGGCAGAGAGGGTCTCAAGATTGCGGGGTGGCTGAACTTTGGCTTTGTGCTGATTTTGGCGGTGGCGATCGCCTCTTCCTACCGCTGGATCCAGGTGATCGAAGATCCCGCCATGCCCGACTTTCCCCTGGCGCTGCGAGATTCTGGACTGCTGTTTTGGGGGGCGGCCATCTGTGCAGAAGTGGCCATCGGCATCTTTCTACTGATTCGTCAGAATCGTCGCCGCTGGCTTTGGAGCGTCAACGTGATTGGTTTTGTGGCGCTCCTGCTCTGTGTGCTGGCCCCGGCGACGGCCTTGATGGATCAACACCGTCAGGCTCCGCTGCGGCAGATTTCCGAGACACTGATTGAGCAGCGTTTGCCCAACGAAGAGCTGCTCATGGTGGCCTTTGAGAAGCCCACCGTCGTGTTCTACACCCAGCGCCCGATGCTCTTTTTCCGTCGAACGCGATCGACGTTTCGACATTTGCAGGAGTTCAGCTTGAAGCAAGATGCGCCCGATACAGTATTGATCTTGACCCAGCCGAATCGGTTGAAACGTCTGGGGCTGGTAGAGCAACCCTATGACCTTGTGGAGGAAGCGGGCTCCTATGTGCTGCTGCGGGTGCCCAAGCAGACATTTCGCGATCGCTTAGCCCAGGGGATTGGGCCCTAAGCCCGAAACCTTAAATCGTGTCCGAACAAATTGCGAGAAAACTTTTAAGATAGGACAGAGGTATCGGTCAGACCTTTATGGTGGACCGCCCCTCGTGAAGACAGAGTGGTTCTAGCCGTTTGTTCGAACCGCTTAGCCCAAACCCGTTCAAAAAGAGCTGACACAACCTGGCTATGGCTGAAGACAAAGCGCCTGAAAAGAAGCCCGCTGAGGCAAAACCCGCCGCTAAAAAGAAGGCGAAGCCACCCAAGCTGGAAGATAAACCCTTCAATGAGTTCATGGAGCAGCATTACATGCCCTCCCTGAAACAGGCGCTGGAAGGGGAGGGCTTTAGCGATCTCGATCTGACCTTTGCCAATCAGACGTTCCTCCCCGTTGGTCAAAGCTGCTGGCAGGTGCGCGGAGCCTGGTCCAAGGGACAGCGTCAATTTATTGTTGCTTTTCCGGATGAAAGTATTTCGGGGAAGAAAGCCTTTGCTTATGCGGATGGTGGGGCGACCCCCAGCTATGTAGAGCCATTTTTGGGGGACGAACGTCGCATTACGCTGGACCTAATGGTGTTTGGTGTGTTGCGCCGTCTCGATGGCCAGAAGTGGTTGGGCCGCAACTAGGCGCATCACGCATTCCTGTTAATCCCCGTGATTGTGCACGCTGAGTCAGCCTGTTCTGCATTTATCCCTGTTCCGTTCTTCCTCAGGACTCACCAAGGAGAAAACCTATGCTGTCTGGGCAATCTGGCCAATGGATTTTGGGTCGTTTGAGTCGAGGCCGCTGCGGTCTGCATCCTGGCGGTTTCGCTACGCTGTTGGCTCTTCTCGCCTGGGAAGCACCGATGCTTGCCCACATAGTGCCATCTCAGTCGCTGCCATCTCAGTCGCTGCCGTCTCAGGTACTGTCTGAATCCACTTCTGTTTCCCCATTGGTTGAAGAGGGCCTGGTTGAAGAGGGCCTGGCTGAAGCAGATCTGGCTGGAACGGATCGGTCTGAAGCGGACCTGGTTAGCAATGACGCAGTGGGTGACACAGAGGTTCCGGAGCAGGATGACCTCCTGGTACCAGAG
>CALIJJ010000294.1 GCA_938017515.1 uncultured Pseudanabaenaceae cyanobacterium | reverse complement strand
GCCTGCATCACGTCATCAATTAGCAAAATCAATCAGTCAGCGAAATCAATCGGCGTCTTACAAAAGAGCCGAGGCAGATGACACTGCCTCGGCTCTTTTGTTCAAAATTGCTTCATCCCTGACCTTTGCTTCATCCCTGACCTTGAATATTAGCGAGGGGAAGATTAACGAGGGAGATTAGCGAGGAGGATTAGCGACGAATCAGGGCGCTAGGGCTCATCGTCTTTGACAGTTGCGCAACCGCCTTGGCGTATTGCGGGTCCTTGGATGTACCAATGTCGTCGGGGTTATTGGCTAGGGCCTTCTGCTGCTTCTCGGACAGCTGCAGCTTCACATCCGGCACAATGCCCGTCTGGCTGATGTCGGTGCCATTGGGGGTGTAGTAATGGGCAATGGTCACGGCAATGCCAGAGCCATCGTTAAGGGGGTGCAGAGACTGCACCAGCGCCTTACCGAACGTGTCCGTACCGACGATGGTGGCGCGCTTGTTGTCCTGGAGTGCTCCGGCCAAAATCTCGCTGGAGCTAGCGGAGCCTTTGTCCACCAAGACGGCCAGGGGCAGATCCGTGATGGCTGTGCGGTTGGCGATGATGTGCTCGTCCTTTTCATCGCGATCGATGGTGGAAACGATCTCGCCGCTCTCCAGCCACATGCGGGAAATATCGACGGCAGCGTAGAGCAAACCACCGGGGTTGCCGCGCAGGTCTAGGACAAAGGCATCAGCACCCTGGCTGTTGAGGTCCTTGATGGCGGCCTCCATTTCCTCCGCCGCATGGGCCGTAAACTGGCTCAGGCGGATGTAGCCGATGCGATCGCTCCCTTCCTGTTGCAGACTAAACTGAACACTCGGCACTTCAATGCGAGCTCGGGTCAGCAGCCGGTCAAAGGAACGACCCTGGCGAGAAAACTTCAGCTTCACCGACGTACCTTCTTCGCCACGAATCAGCTGCGCCGATTCTTCCACGGTCAGATTGCGGGTGGCCCGGCCATCAATCATCAGAATTTGGTCGCCTGCTTCAACCCCCGCATCCATCGCCGGAGAATTCTTAATTGGAGCCGCCACCGTCAGGACCTCCGTGTCAGGGTCAATCTGGAGGCGCATACCCACCCCAGAAAGCTCTCCGGAGGTCTGGTTGGTCAAGGCCTGATACTGGTCCGGATCCATAAAACGGGTGTAGGGATCTTCCAGCGTCTTGAGCGTGTCGCGTAGGGCTGTATAGGCCTGTTCCTTGGAGCTATAGGAGCGATCGAGCAGCTCCCGACGAACCTCCTGCCAATCCTGACCGTTGTAGCTCGGGTCCACATACTCCCGATTGACGATTTGCCAGGCCTGATCAACCACGACCTTGGGACTGTCTTGCCAAGCTGCACGAACCGCATTGCCGACACCAGGACCCACTAGGGATAGCGAGAACGTTGTGGCGATCGCCCCACCAAAGAGGATGGCTCGAACAGACGACATAGAATTCAATAGCTTCATGAAGATTCCGACGAAAGCGAACGGATGGCAAACGGATGTCAGGCAAAGGCGAAAAACCTAATCTCTGTAAGTGTGACTCGGTCGTTGCGTTCTCCGTTGGGAGAAGTTACAAAAGTTGAGCCAGCCTACGTAGGTTCAGTTCAAGCCTATCGATGGGTAACTTGAGATAAGCAGCTATGGTGTGCCACTTGTGGGATTGGTTGCCTCATCACAGCTTAGACCGAGTCTCTGGAGAGGAACTGCTGGGTCCGATACAACTCGGCCTGAACAATTCCACCCATTCGGGTCTAGGGGCAATGCAGAGGAAACAACAAATCCTTTGGCTGGGGGCAATATCTGCCTTCAATTCTATCGTTTTTGATTCGGTCCCTGCTACTTTCGGGGAAGCAAGACGATGTTCAGGACAAAATGGTTAGGTCGGTGGGTACGACGCTTTCGCCGTTCAGCGTTACGCCGTTCAGCGTTATGCCGACTGCTACGACTCAGCCTCGGGCTCGTCATCGGTCTGAGCCTCTGCCTGGTGCTGCACCGAGGTGTGGCCATGGCCCAGGCGGCGCGGCAGCCTGTGGATGCGGTTCTTGTGCTCGGGGGCAGTATTCGCCGTGAGATGTATGCGGCTCAACTGGCAAAGGCCAATCCAGCGCTGCCAATTGTGATTTCGGGAGGCTCCGACGAACCCTGTATTTGGCTGATTTTTCGGCGAAATCAGGCTCCGATGGAGAACCTTTGGATTGAACCCTGTGCCCGCTCAACGCTGGATAACTATCGTTTTGGTACGCCGGTCCTCAAGCAACTCAATGCTCACCACGTCAAGCTCGTGACCTCGGGCAGCCACCAAACCCGAGCGGTTGGCCTGGGTCGGACAATTCTGGCCGGTCATGGCATGTGGTTGTCGCTGGATGCGGTGCCCGAAAGCGGTCGCCCGGGGAATCAGGAATCGAAGCTGAAGACCGTCCTGGATTTAATTCGAGGTGTGGGTTGGACGGTCGTGAGCCAAGTCTATGAGCCCCCCTGCCCGTCATTGCATCGCCTCAGCGAAATAGATCTTGCCGGTTGGGATGGCCAATCCTACGAATGCGAATACCAGGGGCATGTGGAGATTCCACCCAGTCTGGAACAATTGGAAGATCTTGATAAATAAAGCATGCAGTGTGAGCGTTTCGTATTTTTTGGGCTTAATTTTGCGATCTGAGAAAGTATTTTGGGCATTGTAATCCTGAGGTCCTAACTTTGGTGCCCCTATGGTGATCCAGGTTCGCTCCACTTCCCATCAGGTTTGGTCCAAGAAGGCGTCTAGCGGAACAGGGACAATTGCGAGTGCCGCGATCGCCAATGCGACGACCCTGGCAGCGCCGAGCGAACTGGCTCAAACGGCCCCACCTGCTCGCTCTGAAGCTCTCTCTAGCATCGCTCCTCCAGCTTCCCAGACCTCGACCAACGCCATCACTGCCACTGCCGCCGTGGTGCGACCGGGAACCTACTACGATGCCGTCGTCGGTGCCGTTGTGTTTGATTGGAATGGTTTGCCCCAAGAATACTTTGTCATCCCAGAATCTGAACTGTTGCCCTGGGAACAAACGGTCTTTCAGATGCTGGGCCTGCGTTGGTTGCTGATGTCCTACCTGAATCTCGGCGGTTTCTACCACGCCAAGGTGTCCTGCGAAAACTACAGCGCCTTTGTCGTTCGCCAGCGGGAATATTACATGGCGATTCTGTTAGAGCGTTCAGATGCTCGGGACTGCGATCCAGCCTTCATGGAATGGCTCCAAGCCTTTGAAGTGTCCTATCTCCGAACCGATCCCCGCTTTCAGCATCACTAGAGCCGAGACCTGAACGCCTAGAGCCTGCTGCTTCATCAAATTGCGACCAAATCAAATCGCGACTTAAAAATTGCGACTTAAAAATCGCGACAGAAAAACTGCGACTAAACGCCCTGGGGATGCTCATCCCACAAGTCTGTCGTTTGCCTCAGACTCGTAAATTGACCACCTCCCAGAATTAGATGGTCTAGCAACGGCAACCCGAGGACGAGTGCCCCCTCCAAAAGCTGCTGCGTCAGGGCAATGTCTTCGGGGCTGGGGGCTGTGCTGCCCGAGGGATGATTATGGGCAATGATGACTCGGGTGGCTCCGTTGCGAATCACCTCACGAAAAATTTCCCGGGGATGGGCCAGGGTTTCGGTGGCGGTACCAATGGTAATCACGCGGGCCGCGATGGGACGATTTTTCACATCTAGCATTAGCACCGCAAAGTGTTCCTGTGCTTCCCACATCAGGCTGGGCGTCAGATAGGCCACAGCGGCCTCCGGGCTCTCCAGCGGTAAGCGCTCCGGCGGCACCGCCTGGAAAACCCGTTTCCCCAGCTCGATCGCTGCCAGAATATTGCAGGCCTTGGCCGGACCTACCCCCAAAATCTTGGTCAATTCTGGAATAGAGACATCACGCAAGACGGCTAGGGGATCACGCTGATCTTGCCCCAGGCTGTGCAGGATATATTTACCGAGGCCCACTGCAGAAAGCTTGCCGGGACCTTGGCCTGTCCCTAACAAAATGGCGAGGAGTTCTGCTGTGGAAAGACTGCGGCACCCCTCGGACAGAAGTCGCTCTCGGGGTCGCTCGGCGGCGGGCAAATCCGCAACGCGAAGGCTATAGGTCATCGGTGCAGGAGTTGAAAGGAAGAGATGGCAACGCGAACCTGACCTCACCCTATTAATCCCACCGGACGGTGCGGAAACAACGCTTTAGCTGTTCCTTCGCTGGAGAACTTCGCTAGAGAACTTCGCTAGAGAACAGTGACCCGAGAGGCTCTACCAAAAGGGGGATTCCCAGTCAGAGCCGACGCGCACCGTAATTTCAGACTGCAGATCGCCGGTGGAGGCTGAATCCAATGCGCCTAGGCCAATGCGGCGCTTGACGAGTCGGGCCGCCTCGCGATCGCCCTGCTGCACAATAATCGTCGTGTCATCAACAATGTCAGGCCATTCCTCCATGACGTAGACATCCGTGAAGCCCTGCTCCCGCAGATAGTCCACCATGTGATACGCCTGATCCCCACGATCGGAGGCGTTTTGTACCGCAATGCGAACATCGTAGGGCGACGTTTCTAGGGAGACATCCGACCACCAGTCATTGATCTGAGCGATCGGCGCGACTTCAAAATAATCCTCCAGAATTTTATCGCGCTTGTCCTCATCCATTAGCCAGTAGCTGGCGTTAAATTCCTCCGGTCCGCTGACCCGCCCTGGCAGCATCACCATGTTCAGCTCCTCAGGGGAGAGCTTCAGGCCAAACCGCACCAGGGCGACCATTTCCTCTGGCGTCAGGTTGGTATCCACATAATCCTGAAAAATTTCCAGGAGCTGGGGTACTCGGGTAACAATCGTCGGATTGGTGATGCGTTTGCGCAACGCCTTCAGCAAAGTCTGCTGACGCTGAACACGACCGATGTCCCCGTAGGAATCACTACGAAAGCGGGCAAACTGCTCTGCTTCGTCCCCATCGAGGGTTTGCCAGCCCTGCTCCAGATCAATCTCTAGCCCCTGGGTGTTGTCCACGTAGTACATGGGCTTGGGCACAAACACGCGCACGCCGCCTACCGCATCGACGATCGCTCGGAACGCTCCCGTATTGACCCGAACGTAGCGATCGATCTCAACGTCATTGAAGTTGTAATTCAGCACTGACCGAGCCAACGCGGGTCCGCCCATCCAATTGGCATGGTTGATCTTCGTCAAACCATAGTTGGGAATTTCCACCTGGGTATCCCGGGGGACCGAGAGAAGCGAGACTGAGTCTGTTTCCGGCGATAGACGCAGGAGCAACATGGCATCGCTGCGCCCCCCAAAACTTTCGGGAGAGCCCGGCTCCACATCGGGCACGCGATCGATCCCCATGACCAGCAAATTAATCGGTCGAGCAATGGGGTTGGCTAACCCCATGGATTCAAAGAGTGTTTCAGACTCTGACTTCGCCTGAGATTCCGTTGGGGTGGGGACAGAGGCACCGGGCAACCACAGGGCCAAAGCGAGGCCGACGGAAGCCGAAAGCAGCGCCGAAGCCGTACAGGTCGTCCGCCATAGCCAACCTCGCAACGAAGTGCCCGATCCAGATGTATAGCGATTACGCGTATTCAAGGATTCGGATTGTCCGTTTTGATACGTTGACTGCTGAGTTTTGGGAGACCACTTCGTTTGGCTCACTCCGACTAACCTCTTTTGATTGCAAGGTTTTCAACACCACCCACAGAATTCGCCGTTGCCTACGCCCGTAGTGATCCGTAAACTCAGACGCTGCGATTATAACCTCAATTCATGGGACGAAAAGGTTCGGGCCGATGAATTCTGGGTAAACTTGCGTAGGGTAGGGACCCTTGGTTTTCTAGGGTAGAGAACCTTTTCGGGGGACCAACCCTGCGGCAACCATCGACGATTTTTCGCCTGTTTTAGCGGGAAGCCGTCTAAAAACGGTCCGGATCCAGCTTCAACGGATCGCCTCCGCATCTATCTTTTTGACCGCACCATTCCTGACACACAATATCCACAAAAGGTTTCTTGGCTATGCCCCGCACGTTGATTCCGATTATTTTGGCTGGCGGCAAGGGTGAACGCTTCTGGCCCCTGAGCCGTCGCACCCATCCCAAGCAGTTCTTGAGCTTGGATGGCAGTGGGGCAAGCCTGCTCCAGGCCACTGCCAAGCGATTGTTGGCGGTCTCTGACAGTTGGGATGACATCTGGGTGGTGACCGCTGCGCACCTGGCTGAGGGGGTGCGGCAACAGCTTCCCCAGCTCCCCGAAGAAAATTTGCTGATCGAGCCCGAGGGCCGCGACACAGCTCCAGCAGTGGCCTGGGCTACCCTCGAAGCCAGCAAGCGCTACGGCGAGGATGTCGTCCTGGGCTTTTTCCCGGCGGACCATTGGATTGACGACCTGGAGGGCTTTGGCCAGACCTTGGCGGCAGCGGCGGAATTGAGCCAGCAGGAAGGCGCGATCGCCACCCTCGGCATCAAGCCCAACTATCCTTCCACTGGCTATGGCTATATCGAGCAGAGCCAAGACTCCCTCGGCAGCTTCCGCGACCTGCCCGCCTACCCCGTCAGCCGCTTCACCGAAAAGCCTGACACCGAAACGGCCCAGCAGTTCCTCGACAGTGGCCGCTTTAGCTGGAACAGTGGCATGTTCATCTTCCAAGCCGGTACAGCGCTGAAAGAGCTGCGTCAGCACGCACCGGAAATCCTGGAGCCGCTGGAGCAAAAGGGCGTCGATGCCTACCCCACGCTGACGAAGCTCAGCATCGACTACGCGCTGATGGAAAAAACCGACAAGGCCTATGTGCTGCCGGTGACCTTTGGCTGGGATGACCTGGGCGACTGGAACGCCATTGAGCGCTTGGTCAAGCAGCCCGAGGATCAAAACGTCGAGCAGTGCAACCATGTCAGCATTGACAGCGAGGGCTGCATCCTCCACGCCGAAGACGGTGAGCTGATTGCGACGATTGGTCTCGATGATGTGGTGGTGGTTCGTTCGGGCAAGGCGACGTTGATCGTCAAGAAAGAGCGCACCCAGGAAATCAAGCAGTTGCTGAAGCAAATCAAGGACAATCCTGAGTACGACGGGCTGCTGTAAGTTTCTGCGAAGGTAGCTTCGCCTCAAAGGGCTAGAGAAATGCTAAGTAGGTAGACATTAATCTCCCGCTAACCGGGCTTCGACTTCGCTCAGCCCTCGGCTCTTAGTCATGTCAGGGGGTAGCTGGTTGAGCGGAGCCGAAACCAGCAAGGATGAAGGCTACGTTTAGTTCAGGCCACCTACTTAGATGATTTAGATCTCTTGCATTTCTCTTGCCTTCACCCCAACCCCTCTCCCATCATTGGGAGAGGGGCTTTTAGATCGCTCTTTTCCCAGCATTGAGGGTGCAAATCTGCCCCATTACCTTTCCTTGCATCTGTCTTCAAACCCTTGTCTCCGGCGGGGCAATTCAGTAGTATCGACGTACTGGACTGCCCTCAGGAGCGATCGCCGTGCCCCGCGCCAAATCCCGCCGACCCGCTGACGCTTCTTCTGGTGCCCCAGCGTCTGAGGCAATCTTTGGTCAGATGGCCTTGGATGATGCTTCCTCCGTTTCCCCTTCGTCTCAGGTGACGGGAAAAGTACTCGGTAAGGTCGTCAAGTCCAACTCCCACTGCGATTATGTGGTGCAGCTGGACGATGACATGAGCACCAGCAGCCCGCCCCAACCGGGGGAATTTGGCTTTGGCAGTTTTGTGAAATTGGCCAACGGCGATCGCCCACCCATCATTGGCATTATCTACAACTCGCAGCTGGTTAACCCGACCTTTTTGAACAACGGTCCGCGCCTTTCCAGCGAGCCCGACCCCGTTTTTGCGCCAGACCTCATCCACGAAACGCGGACTTTGCTGGGGGTGGTCCTGATTGGGACCCTGGAACAGACCTCTCAGCAGTCTTCTAAGCAGCCCTATGGTGTCCAAAGCATCCCTCGGGATGTGGTGCCCGTGAATGCGGCGGTGAGCTGCATGAGTGACGCAGAAATCCACCGCTTCCACCTGGATGAGTCTGGCAAGCCCCAGTTCCGCTATTACAGCCTGCTATTGCGCTATGGCGGCAGCTTTGCAGCCCACCTGACGGAACAGGTGTTGCAGGAACTCATCGACTTCCAGGTTTTTCAGCCCCAGGATCAACGGGCCCTGGAAATGCTCTGCCGAGAACTGACTTGGCGAAATACGATGGGCACGCTGCGCTAAATTTCGGTGCCGAGAAATATTCACGCAATGCTTAGCTGTCTTTACGGGTTAAATATTTCTTCCCATTTGATAAATTCAATTTACGTTAAACTCCTCGCAGATTGAATTCATCAAGCGTAATGTCCATGAATGGACGCTCAAAATATTTTGGTCCTAACTTTTAGATGAAGTCATTCAGGCAAGCTTTTGAAGAGAAGGGTGAAAGCACCCACACAGCTTAGATATAAAAAACCGGCGAGAATCAAAAAAGACTCTCGTCGGTTAACTGTGTGTTCCCTGTTGATGACTCGGCTAAAGTTGAGCCACTAACAATATGACAAACAATTCCTAAAAAGAGAAGTTCCCTACGCTACATTGCTGAGTGATCTCGATCACTATCTAGGCCGAATTGCTGACTAGGTATGAATTATGGCGATTTTAGGACTCTGCTTCCAGTTTTGGAAAGTTTTGTGAGGTGAAATATCAAGATGTCGAGAGAAAGTGCTCGAGTGTAAGGGCTGCTGTAGGTTTGCGGGCATTGCGGGGGAATCCGGTCGGTGTGGCGGGGGTTTCCGCACCTCTGGGGGGAGGCTCCCATGTCAGACTGGGGCTGAGCGCTCATCAGGTTAATGCCCATGGCCGAATCCTACAGCCAGGATGATATTCAACAGATTTTGCAGTTGGCGATCGCCCATCAGACGGATGAGCAGGATATTTTGACGCGATCGCAGCTCTTCGAGATTGGGGAGGAGCTGGGGTTGGAGCCCCACGAGATTCAGTCGGCGGAGGCGGATTGGCAGGTGCAGAAGGGGCAGTTGCTGAGTCGGCAGGCGTTTGATCGCGATCGTCACCAGCGGTTTCAGCAGCGGGTGCTGAAGTTTGTGATTGTGAATGGCTTTTTGGTGGCGTTGGATGTGTTGATGGGGGGCGGGCTGACCTGGTCGCGCTATGTGGTGGCGCTGTGCGGGTTGCTGTTGGCGTTGCGGGCGCGGAAGACCTATTGGCTGAGTGGTGAGGCGTATCAGCAGCAGTTTGAGGGCTGGCAGCGCAAGCGGCGGCTGAAGCAGTCTGTGAACAATGTCGTGAATCGTTTCTTGCCGTCCTAGGAATGGCGTTCTCATTTCACCCTCTTCTATCTTCGAAGCCATTGGTGATAATGGAAGGGCAGAGGATTCGTTCACGCCTGAACTGGAAGAATCATCATGACGTCCCCCCAAATAACGCAAGCGCGAAAGAGGAGTTTTTCTGGCTTTAACTACAAGGGAGCCTGTAAGTATCTGAATCTTTCGGAACTAAAGCGGTGGCAGCTGGAGGCGGAGCCGGTGCCCTTAAGCGCTTTCTTTCAGCAACGTTTGGAGCGATTGCAGCGGTTTGACTTGGAGAGTCTGGAGGTTTCCAAGACGCTGCTGATCGATGCGATCTGTGAGGAGGGGCTGGAGGGATTTGAGCGGTTGAAGGTCTGGAAGGGGGCTTACCTGGAGGGGGAGGATGTCTGTGGCAATGCGGATTATCTGATTGCGGAGCGGCGGGCCTATTTGGAAGGGCCGTTTGTCTGTGCGATCGAAGAACCTGTTATTTGCGTGCAAAATGCACGACAGGATGACTTCGAGCAGGGCACGGCGCAGTGTTTGGTGGAGATGCGGGCTTGTCAGTGGGTGAATCAGCAGCTCGGGAAGGCGATGACAATTTATGGCATTGTCACGAATGGGGAGGGCTGGAAGTTTTATCAGTTGGCGATGAGTGGGGAGGTGAGTGAGACGCTGTTAGTGGGGGTGGGCGATATGCCGATGTTGTTGGGGCGACTGCGGGTTTTCTTTGGGTTGTGTGAGCAAAACTTGGGGTGAGAGGGTTGGGAGCAGTGGAAAACTGCC
>CALIJJ010000293.1 GCA_938017515.1 uncultured Pseudanabaenaceae cyanobacterium | reverse complement strand
ATGATTCATGTGGTGGGCATTGGCCTAGACGGAGCAGTGGGGTTAGCCCCGACGGCGCTGACATTAGTTGAGCAGGCAAGTCTTTTGGTGGGGAGCGATCGCCATCTCAGCTATTTCCCCCATCACCCCGCGCCCAAACATCCCCTCGGTGATCTCAGCAGCGCGATCGCCACCCTCAAGACATTTCTAGACCACCCCGCCAACCCAACCGCTAACCAAACCGCTAACCAAACCGCCAACCAAACCGCCAACCCAACCGCCGTCGTCCTCACCTCCGGCGACCCACTCTTCTTTGGTCTGGGGCGTCTTTTGCTAGAGCAACTGCCTGCCGATTTTCTCCAGTTCCACCCTCACCTCAGCTCTATTCAGCTTGCCTTTAGTGCCATTAAGCAGCCCTGGCAAGATACCGTGATCGTCAGCGTCCATGGGCGATCGCTCGATGCCCTGATTCCCGCACTCAAACGCAGTCCAGCCAAGCTGGCGATCCTGACCGATCCAACCCACAGCCCTAGGGCGATCGCCGCGCTGATCCTCAGCCTAGAGCTACCGGTTGATTACCGCTGTCACATCTGCGAAAACCTGGGCGGAAGTCATGAAGCTGTGCACACAGGAGCAGTTCAGGAGTTCCTGACCCGAGACTTTGCGTCACTAAGTGTGATGGTGTTAGTCAAGGTTGATGTACCAACTGATTTGCGCGCGTTGCCCTTGTTTGGCATTGCCGATGGGGCCTTTGCTACATTTCGCGATCGCCCAGGACTGATGACGAAACGAGAGGTGCGGATGCTGGTGCTCGGGGAGCTAGCCTTGCCATCGGGACATTCGGGTCCAGTCCCAGTGATTTGGGATATTGGGGCAGGCACAGGGTCGGTGTCGATTGAGCTAGGACGGCTCTGTCCTAGTGCGCAGGTATTTGCCATTGAGAAGACGGCGGCGGGAGTGGGGCTGATTGAGGCCAATGGCGATCGCTTTAAGGTTACCAATGTTCAGCCGATTCGCGGCTCTGCTCCGGCGGCGTTAGCGGAATTGCCCGATCCGGATCGGGTGTTTATTGGGGGGAGTGGCGGAAATTTGGCGGCGATTTTGACGGTTTGTGGGGCACGGCTGCGGGCGGAAGGTGTGGTGGTGTTGGCGCTGGCGACGCTGGAGAATCTGGCGATCGCCCAGGCATGGTTCAAGCGTGAGGGCTGGACGGTACGGCTGATGCAGGCGCAGTTTTCAAAGGGGACGGCCATCGCCAATCACACCCGCTGGAGCCCGCTGAATCCGATTCACATCATCACAGCCACGCAGCATGGTAGTTCAAGCACCTAGATCCAAGCTGCACTCAAGCAAAAATCAATCCCCCAATGACGCCCAAAAAGCCCACACCCATTACCCCAGCTAACAGATAACCACCCACCCCCGTCACCCAGGCAGGGACTTTGCCAGTGTATTGAATGCCGTTGACCGTATCGAGGCTAGCGATCGCCCACACCCAGCCCGCATGTAGGCCAATGGCCATCGCCAAATCGCCCCAGCGCAAATAGGCCAACGACAACACCAAGCCCAATACCCACAACCCCGGCAACTGCGGCACCACGGCTTGCCAACGGTCCCAGGGCAAATGCAGCAGCGCAAACACGAGATTGGTCAATCCCAACGCCACAATGACAACCCAGCCACTGCCTAAACCACTGGAATTCCCCAGCGTCGAGACGAGTTCTTCAAACAAAAAGCCGCGAAAGAGAAGTTCTTCGACAACGCTGATGGCGATCGCCACCGCCAAAATTGGCCCGACCAGCTTCAGCAACGCCTTCGCATCCAGCTCAAACGTAATCCAGCCCAAAAGCCGCTCTAGCCCCCACAGCAAAACCAAGCTCAGCACCGCCAAGCCCAAACCTGAACCCACGCGCAACGCAAACGCACCGCTCCAGGCCCAGCCATAATTCGCCAGGGTCAGACCCGAGCCCGTCACCCCAGAGCCCATCACCCCAGAGCCCATCCATCCCGAACGATGCACCCAAAACCACAGCAGCGGCGGGGCCAAAACATAGAGCGACAGCACCAGCGGAATTTTCTGCTCCGGGGTCGGGGGATTGGGAAAATCCCAGCGAAGCTTGCGGCCCAACAAAAATGCGATCGGACTCCACAACAGAATCCAGACCGCAAAAAATAAAATGATGTTTAGCAAAGTAATCCTGAACGGTAATCCTGAACGAAACGCCTAGAAACGCTATACGCCTAGAAAATCCATACGACGAGAAACGCTATGCGGCCGTTTCCATCCAATCGTAGATGCGTTCGAGCTGTTCCAACGTAATCAAACCGTAGCGCCACAGAATCATGTGCAATGGCCCAGGATCCTGCTCACTCTGCTTCAGCGCCATAGAAATTGACGCGGAGGACAGGCCCAATTCCGTCTGCAAAAATTCAACCATTCGCCCATAGGATGCAGATGTCATCGGCTCTCACCTCCCGCTCGTAGTAAAAAATAACGCCAAATCATCAACGAATGTAACTGAAAACACGTTCGATGATGCATGAAGGGTATCGAGTCAAACCTCTATCCGGGGAGGGGGGTATGACCCTCTAGAGCGCTAGATTACACTCATCTTAAGGTTTTGTACGGATTTGAGGGTCATTTCTTAATCCCTCGGAACGTGAGTTTTAGCGCTCTGAGGAGCTGTTTTACTGCTCAGCGGGATGGAGGGCGAGCTGACTTTCGGGCTCAAAAAGATGGACCTTTTCAAGACGAATCGACAGCCAGAGAACATCACCGGGCTGAACCGCATGCTCCGGCTCAATGCGAGCCTGAATCTGCTCTTCAGACTCCAGAAGCTGCCCAACCACAAAGGTTTCACTGCCAATGGCTTCCACCTGACTCACCTTTACCGGCAGGTTTTTGGTGGCCGCGGGGCCCACTTGAAGATGCTCTGGACGGACACCGAGCCACAGCGTCTTGCCGTCGCAATGTTCAAGCGTCTTGCCCCACTCCTCCGGCAGGGTTAGTCGAAACTGGCTATGGATGACGGACCGGGGCGTTTTGACTTCCACGGGGATGAAGTTCATCGGCGGTGAACCAATAAATTCCGCCACAAAGCGATTGACCGGGCGATCGTATAGCTCCAGCGGTGGTCCAACCTGCTGGATCTGTCCCTCAGCCATCACAGCAATGCGCTGGCCCATGGTCATGGCTTCGATTTGGTCATGGGTGACGTAGATGGTGGTGATGCCGAGCCGCTGTTGCAGGGTGACAATCTGGGCCCGGGTTTCGGCCCGCAGTTTGGCGTCCAAATTGGACAGCGGTTCATCCATGAGGAAAACCTGGGGGTTGCGAGCGATCGCCCTTCCCAGGGCCACCCGCTGCTTCTGACCGCCCGAAAGTTCCTTGGGTAGACGCCTCAACAAGCCATCGATCTGAAGCATCTGAGCCACCTTGGAAATGCGCTCCCGAATTTGCCGTTCCTGTTCTGGCCGATGGCGTAGGGGTTTGGGTAGCGATCGCGTTGCACTCACAACCCAGCGATCGGCCCAGGCAGGCAGCTTGGAATCTTTGACCTCCTCACGGTTCATACGCCGCAGGCCAAAGGCAAGGTTGTCGTAGACCGTTAGGTGGGGGTAGAGCGCATAGCTCTGGAACACCATGGCAATGTCGCGGGCCTTGGGGGGGAGAGCGTTGATCAGGCGATCGCCCACCCGAATATTGCCGCCGGTCAGTTCTTCCAACCCCGCAATCAATCGCAGCAGCGTACTCTTGCCACAGCCCGATGGGCCGACCAAGACCATGAACTCGCCGTCTTCAATGTCCAGATTAATCCGACGCAACACACTCACCCGGCTCGACTCCGCCCCAGGGTCTGGACTGCGCGGGTCTTTGCTGCGCTGTTTGTTCAGGGACCGCTCCCGCGCCGGGAAGCTCTTATAAACGTCTTCAAAAACAACCTTAGCCACAGTGAGGAACCCAGAGCCCGCCGAAGAATTACGAACAAGCTTACAATCAATAAAGTCTATCGGGTCCAAGTTCGGCTTCGACCGCGCTTCATCGGACCATTTTCCGGCCCCTCGTCCGGGGCATTCCCGCCATGCAATTCATCGATCAAGTCAAAGTAGAAGTTCAAGCCGGGGACGGCGGGGACGGCATCGTCGCGTTCCGACGGGAGAAGTATGTCCCGGCAGGCGGACCGTCCGGGGGCAATGGCGGCAAGGGTGGCTCGGTGGTGCTGGTGGCGAACAATCAATTACAGACACTGCTGGATTTTAAGTTTCGACATGTCTTTAAGGCGGACTTCGGGGCACGGGGGGGTCCCAAAGGTAAAACGGGAGCCACGGCCGACGACCTGATCCTGCAAGTACCCTGCGGTACAGCGGTCTACGATGCGGAAACTGATGAATTTATTGGCGAGTTGCTCAATAAGGGGGATGAGCTGTTGGTCGCCAAGGGCGGCAAGGGCGGTCTCGGCAATGAGCATTTTTTGAACAACCACAACCGCGCTCCAGAAAAATGTCTGCCGGGGTTGCCCGGTGAGATACGGATGCTGCGTATGGAACTGAAGCTGATTGCGGAGGTGGGCATCATTGGCCTGCCCAATGCGGGTAAGTCCACGCTAATTTCGGTGCTTTCGGCGGCAAAGCCCAAGGTGGCTGACTATCCCTTTACGACGCTAGTCCCCAATTTGGGTGTCGTGCGTCGGGAGACGGGCGATGGCACGGTGTTTGCAGACATTCCTGGACTGATCGAAGGGGCACACCAGGGTGTGGGCCTAGGCCACGACTTTTTACGCCACGTGGAGCGCACCAGGGTCCTGCTGCACCTGATCGATATTACCGATGACAATGTGCTGAATAATTACCAGACGATTCAGGATGAGCTGAAGTCCTACGGCCGGGGATTGAGCGATCGCCCCCAAATCCTGGCCTTCAACAAGAACGATGCCTCGGACACAGAGCTGACGGAGTACCTCACCGAAGAACTGGAGCGCATCAGCGGCAGCAAGATCTTTGTGGTTTCCGCCGCCACCCAGGAAGGATTGAAGCCCCTGCTCCAGGAAGTCTGGCAAACGCTGGACGACATCAAAGCCATGGAACTGGCGGAAGAAGAAGCGCTCCAAGCTGCCGCTGCCGCCGCCGCTCCCCCCATACCGGAGTTTGAGGCAGAGGTACTGATTCCGACCCGTTGATCCGGCAATGCGGAGATGCAGAGATACGGCGATGCGGATTGGCTCCTCTCTAAATCGCGCCAATCCGAATATCGCCAGCCTTGATTCGCCAGCCTTGATTCGCCAGCCTTGATTCGCCAGCCTAGGTCTTAACCCAAGCGTTTTTCGATTTCAGCTTTCACAGCATCTGCACTCGCAGGCAAGTGAACAGCCGGGTTGGGGTACTCGCTGGTGACTTCCTCTAGCTTGGATTCGTGGTAACCCACTTTGAAGTCCGTGAACTTCAAACCATGGGCCGTACTGATCACCACGGTTTTGTCGCTGGACTTGATCACACCACGCTTGATCAGCTTGCTCAGCACAGCCAAGGCAACCCCGGTATGGGGGCAGGTGAACATGCCGGTCAAATCCGCGTGGGCAGAGGCGGCAGCCAGTTCGTTTTCGGTGGCCTGTTCGACAATGCCGTCGGTTTCTGCGATCGCCTTCACCGCTTTGTCATAGCTGATGGGATCACCAATGCGGATGGCATTAGCGAGGGTCTTTTGGGCCGTCTTGCTCACCTTGTCCTTGAATCCATTCTGGAACGACTCATAGAACGGATTCGCCTTGGCCGCTTGGGCCGCAACGAGCCGAGGCATGCGGTTGATCAGGCCCAGGTCCATCATCAGCTGGAAGCCTTTATACAGGGCACTGATATTGCCGAGGTTGCCCACGGGGATGATGATCCAGTCGGGAACGTCCCAATCAAACTGGCGGACGATCTCAATACCAACGGTCTTTTGCCCCTCGATGCGCAGACTGTTCATCGAGTTGGCCAGATAAATCGAATTATCCTGGGTGACCTCTTGGACAATCTTCATGCAGCCATCGAAATCGGTGTCGAGGGCCAAAACATGGGCACCGTTCGCCACGGGCTGGATGAGCTGTGCGGTGCTGACTTTACCGGCGGGCAAGAAGATGACGGCGGGTATCCCCGCATAGGCCGCGTAGGCTGCCAGGGCCGCACTGGTGTCACCGGTACTGGCACAGGCCACAGCTTTGACCGGACTGCCCTGGGCCATCATCTGTTTGACGACGCTGACCAGGACCGTCATGCCGAGGTCTTTGAAGCTGCCGGTGTGGCTATTGCCACAGAGCTTGATCCACAGGTCCGGGACACCGAGCTGTTTGCCCAGGCGCTCAGCCCAGAACAGGTTGGAATTGCCCTCGAACATACTGACGACATTTTCGTCCGCCAGGTCAGGAATGACCCACTCTCGCATGCCCCAAACGCCGCTACCGTAGGGCCATTTTGAGATACTTGCTCGCGACTCAAAGAGCTGTTTCCACTGGTCGGCGCTGCGCTGCTTAAGGGGTTCGCGATCGTGATGAACTTCTAGCAAGCTGCCACAGCTGGGGCAGGTATAGAGCACGTCGTAGATCGAGTGCTTGCCGTGGCAGCCTGCAATGCAGCGGAAGTAGGTGGTCTGTTTCTCGGTGGCCGGTTTGGGCGCGACAGCGGACGACATGGGGAGTTCCTGGAGGTGGATCATCAGCTGACATTATCTTTTGTCGCTGGCTGATGAGGCAAGGGGCGATTGTGATTGGCTAAGCCAGTTGGTTTAAGCAAAATGGTTTAGGCCAGTGGGTTTGGGCCAATTGGTTTGGGCCAATATGGTTTTGGCATCATGGTTTTGAAATCGCGGCCTAGGGCTCGTGAGAAACCGTTGAGAACTTAGATGGCGCATTCACATAGTCATTGGTATGGGGCCAGAGAAAGACATTGTGAGACCGCCCCCAAAACTCCCCCTGACGGTTGATGGTGCTGGTATGGGACAAGCTCAGCACGGCATTGAGACGATTGGCCAAGCCGACACAGCGCTGGAAACTGGCCGGGGTGTAGCACTGTACATCGAGCTGATCACAGCCACTGGCCGGTACCTTATTGGCCTGAAAAGGCTGGATGCTACACAGCAATGTCTTGTCATACTGTGCCCGCAACGTCTGAAAATCTCGCTGGGAGTAGTGGGTAAAGAAGTGATCATCCACCTGAATTCCGTCCGCGTGGCGTGCCTCTTCGATCATGTCGGCCACGGTCATGGAGCGATATTGCGGTGACTGAATCCAAACAATGGGCTTCAGATCATGCTCACGAGCGGCTTCAGACACTTGCAGCTGCATCTCATCATCCACATGACGATAATCCAGGAACACATAGTCGTACTGTTCCTTCTTGATTCGCGCCATGACCGAATCCAG
Organism: uncultured Pseudanabaenaceae cyanobacterium; assembly: GCA_938017515.1. GTDB lineage: Bacteria > Cyanobacteriota > Cyanobacteriia > PCC-9006 > JAAUQQ01 > JAAUOP01. Next base: position 28,139 of record CALIJJ010000293.1, on the reverse strand, counting down.
CGTTTGGTTAGAAGAATGGAACCAAATCTGCGGCTTCGAGAGCCAGGTACCGTTGGGTGAGGCTTGAGCTGCCAAGGGCAAGCTGGCCAGCATCGCCCCAGTCAAACCCCATGCCACACGTTGCAGGTGCTGCTGTACAAAATGACGTGCTTGTTGAGAGATAAACATAATGGACTGACAGAATGATGGCTAAGAATCGGAATGTTGTTGTCAAGTGTTCTCATAGGGACGCAGCAAACTGTGTCCCTACAACTGTCGTTGCAGGAAGGCCGTTGATTGCAGGCAAGTCGATAGAGAAAAATTACTGGGGTGGGGGCTAACGCAGGCTGAGTTCTGGATGAGAAATTACTGAAACCACGCATTTGCATCGTTTTTTCATCTTTCACTGGCTTAATATTTCGCCAAACCAGCACTCACGCCCAGACAATTCTTCGAGCTTCCAGGGAATCACCTAAAGCTGCTGCTTCGGCACGGAGCGGGCCGCCTGGTTGAGTTCTTCGGAAGAAATCGTCCGCACCAAACTCAAGGGAACGGCGGGTCCACTCAACTGCTGGGCGTAGGATGCCGAAAGGTAGGGGTCAAAGGCCACATCCCCGGCACCGTGACGCTTGACAAAGGCCAGGCTCAAAGCGGCGGTATAGCTCTTGGTCAGCGCCAAGTCTGGTCCTTCCAAGCCCGCAGGCAAGGGCAATCCCTCGTCCTCGGGTGCCGGTGGCTCCAGGGTCGAGAAGTGGGTTGCATTGCGCATGACCACCAGGTAGCGATCGCGCATTTTCAGCCAGGTGAAGGGCTGAAGCTGCTCCTCCGACGGCGGCACAATAAAGTCTGAACTTGCCGATACCACCATAGTTGGTACCGCAACCTTACCTAGGCCGGATCGATCAAAGAGCTTGCTCGTCAACGGATTGATCGCCAGGACAGCCTTCACCCGTGGGTCTGCCAACTTCGGTGCGGAGCCTAGTTCTGCCACGCGGCACTGAAGCAACAGCGAGAAATTGAGGAAGGACTTGGGTTCGCCATTGACACAGGCCCGAGCCAGCGACGGGAAGTTGAGTTCTGCACCGCCCAGCGCCAAGGCCGTATAGCCGCCAAAGGATTGGCCAATGGCCGTGACACGGGTTAAATCGATTTGGCCTCGAAAACGGCTGTCGGTCTGCTCCAACTGTTCGAGATGATCCAACACAAAGGTTGCATCGAGGGGTCGATCAATCGCTTCCTGGGGCTCCGGTGGTCCATCAACACCATCGAGGAACTTTCTGAATTTATCGCTATTGCTGCCCACATGTTCCGGGACAACCACCGCAATGCCATGGGAGGCGAGATGCTCAGCGACATAGGCCATGGTCTTGCGGTTGGAGCCAATACCGTGGGAAATCAGGGCGACGGGAGCCGGGTCTCCCTGCAAGCCCTGGGGCATATAGATGTCGAGGGGGACAGCGCGATCGCGCACAAAATTCCCAACCCGTCCCTCATCCCTCAGCGCGAGGCTGGTCTTTTCCCAGCGAAAGACACCGGGACGACGCAAATCGTAGGGGGTCTGAACCGAGGACTGGGAAGCCTCCTGCTGCGCCTGGGCTTCGATCGTTGCCACCATGCGATCGCCCTGGGCCAGCAACGCCGTCACCTCCGTCGCAATCTGCATCCCCGACTGCATATCCACATCGACTTCACGGGTGGGAAACTTGCGAATTAAATTGAGCAACGTCAGTCCTTCTGGGGATGCTGCGGCCTGCACCACCGTCGCCCGCAATGCCACAACCCCGTTGTCACTATCATTACTATTAATGAACGAACCGAGGCGTTTTAGAACGATATCGCCCGTCTTGGAGTAGGCAATTTGTGAGACGAGTGTCGGATTCATCTCGACTCGCTGATTGAGCGCCTGGCGTAAGTCCGCCTGTTGCTCCGGCGAAAATAGCCCACCATAGCGAGACAGTTCCCCTGACAACTGTCCGGTACGAGCATAGTGCTCCAGTTCCTCAATCGGAACGGAGACTTCGAAGGGTCCATAGGCAATGTTCATCACCTCAGCCCCAAGGGCAGGCACAGCGCCCAAGATGGCTGCGAGGCCTAGGCCACAGGACAACAGGGTTTCTCGCAGTTTTGGCAAGGGTCGTTTCGGAAATGCCAGTTTCGGCAACGAACGTTTGGCGATCGCCCCAGAACCTGGACCATGACGGGATGCATCACCCTGTAAAGAACGAGGAACAAAAGAACGAGGAACAGGAGCCTGAGTGAATGACGGAGTTGGGCAAGAACAGAACATGGTTCGGGAAAGGAATATGTTTCAGTAATTCAGAGAAGGTGCAGTTAATCGCTGAGTGAATAACGCTAGGTCAGGAAGCTCCGGCTATTATTCTCTTCATGCTCAAGACAAAAAATTCCCAAGGATCTAGAAAGTTTTTTGCTCAGTACAGCGCCTGTTTCATCTATACGTTTGATGAGCATCAAGCTATGCATCCATACCCAATTCTATTGTGCCCATATCCAGAGGACTTACTGGTAGAAAACTGCCAAATTGGCAATCCCTAAAATATCTTTTAGGAAAGCTTAAAGCCTTTGAAAATCCCCTCAGAAATGGAAAATGCGTGAGAGAATAAGGACGTAATTCAGGCCCTTGTTCTTATTCGAGCTTTGGTCTCCTGATCCCTCACTCAAAACTCCCACTCCAAGATGGTGAGTGAGTCTAAACCCTTTTGCCAGGACCGATCTCGTCCGGTGCTCCTCCCATGCAGAAACGCGGCGATCGCCTCCTCTTCTCCCCCAGTGACCTCATTCAATATGTCCAAAGTGACTTCGCCTGTTGGATGGAACGGCTTGCCCTAGAGCATCCAAGCCAATCCCCCAAGAAACCCGACCCCGATGAGATGATGCGGGTGCTAACCCAGTTAGGGGAAGAGCATGAACGCTCCTATGTCGAAACATTGCGGCGAGCGGGCACAGAAATTTACGAAATTGACAATCGGGGCGGATTCAAAGCAACCCTAGCTGCCATGGGAGAAGGCAAACCGCTGATTTATCAAGGTGCCGTGCAGGGGCAACTGGAAGGCGCTGCCAACCAGGGAGACTGGTTGGGCTATGCAGATTTTCTGCTGCGTGTCGAGGGGCGTTCCAAATTTGGATCGTGGCACTACATGCCGTTGGAATGCAAACTGGCCCTCAATCCCAAACCCTATTTTGTGCTGCAAGCCTGTGCCTATTGTGAGTTGCTAGAGCAAGTTCAGGGGGTTCGCCCCCAGCAGTTTGGCTTGGTGATGGGCAGTGGCGATCGCCAGACCTTCCGCACCGATAGCTACTTCCACTACTACCATCAGGTGCGTCAGTCCTTTAGCCAGTTCATGGCCGACTTCGATCCGGGCCAACAGCCCCTACCGCATCAGCCCGACCATGGCCAATGGCAGAGCATTGCTGAAAGCATCCTTGCCGAAGCCGACCACCTCAGTTTGGTCGCCAACATTACCCAAAACCAGATCAAGAAGCTGGAAGCCGCGGGCATTACTACTGTGGCAGACCTAGCGACAGCTCCGCCCAACCGGCGCATTCCCAAGCTCGATCGCACCACCTACCAAAAACTCCTGCGCCAGGCTCGCCTCCAGCAAAACAGCAGCGAAGACCATCCCCAATACGAAATCATTCCCCCTTCAACAGACAAGCCCCACCGCGGTCTCGCCATGCTGCCCCCGGCGAACCCGCTGGACGTTTTCTTTGACATGGAGGGATATCCCCTGGCCGAGGGCGGTGCGGGGTTGGAATACCTATTTGGGGCAACCCATGTCGATAGCACAGGGACACGACAGTTCAAAGACTGGTGGGCCCACAATGATGTCATGGAGCGGCGGGCCTTTGAGGGATTCATGGACTGGATTTGGGAGCGCTGGCAGCAGGATTCGAGCATGCATGTCTATCACTATGCGCCCTACGAAACCACCGCACTCAAACGGCTCATGGGCCGCTACGGCACCCGAGAAGAACAGCTGGATAATATGCTGCGCGGTGGTGTTTTTGTCGATCTCTATCGCATTGTGAGCCAAGGGCTCTGCGTCGGTGAATCGTCCTATTCCATCAAAAGCCTAGAACGCTTCTACTGGCGCAAGCGGGACGGTGATGTCAAAAATGCCCAGGCTTCCGTGGTGCAGTATTTCCAATGGCAGCAGGCCCGTGATGGTGATACACCAGAGGAGTCGAAAATTCTGGGGGAGATTCGCGATTACAACCGGGATGACTGTGATTCGACCCAGGCACTGGCGGACTGGCTGCGATCGCTCCAAACCGAATCCGGCATCACCTACGTCCCCTTATCCGACAGCGACCCAGCAGAACATCAGCAACTCCCAGAACCCACTCCCGCCGCCCAGCTCCAAACTGAATTGCTTGAGCAACCGAGCATCGAAGCCACGGCCCAATCCCTCAACGACGCCACGCGATCGCTCCTCGCCCACCTGCTCCAATTCCACCGCCGCGAAGCCAAGCCCTTTTGGTGGCAGCGTTTCACCTGGCTGGAATCCGAAGAAGCGGACCTAGTCGATGAATTAGACTGTCTCGCCGGACTGGAACGCACCGACAAGCTCCCCTTCCGTCCCAGCGCCCGCAGCAGATCCTGGGCCTATGAATATCGCTTTGACACAGACCAGGAGACCCGACTCCGCAGCAAAACTGCCTGCTGGTTCACCCCCAGCACCATTGAACTGAAGGACTGCACGCTAGCTGAGTTGAATACCCAACAGGGAACCGCCGTCCTCACAATTAGTGACAAGAAGCTAGAGTTGGCCCGTGAGCAAGAGCCAAGCTGGGAACCCGGTTCACGACTGAGCCTGATGGATGCCACCGTGATTCGTACAAATCAGATTGCTGACGCCATCTTGGAGACGGTACAACAGTGGAAAACAAACGGGGAATTACAGCCTGCCCTAGCGGACTTTTTGGAGCGGCGATCGCCCTGCATCACCGGTCACAAAAGCGGCCCCATCATTGCTGAGGGGGAAGCATTACTGGAGGGAACTCTGCGGGCGATCGCCAACTTGGACCACAGCACCCTCTGTATCCAAGGTCCTCCCGGTAGCGGCAAGACGTTCACTGCTGCTCAGGTGATTACGCAACTGCTTCAGCAGGGGAAAACGGTCGCCGTCTCTGCCAACAGCCACGACGTGATTTTGAATTTGCTGGGGCGCGTCCAGCGATACAGCGTTGGTGATCAACAGGAAGATGCTGCCCAACCCTTCAAGATCGGCAAAGTGGGGGGCAAGCGCGAGCAGGTCGCCCGTCACCCCGGTGTTGATTACAAAGCAAAAATCATTGAAGTGCTGCCGCCGGATTATCAGCTGGTGGGAGCGACGGTGTTTCAGCTTTGTCGGGGGGAGGCGATCGCCCAGTTCGACTACCTCTTTGTGGATGAAGCGGGGCAAGTGGCCCTGGCCAATCTGATGGCCTTAGCCCGTTGTGCTCACAACCTCGTCCTCATCGGTGACCCCATGCAGCTGGAGCAACCGATCCAGGGCAGTCATCCCGGCGACAGCGGCCAGTCGGCGCTGGGCTACCTGCTCAATGGCCAGTCCACGATTCCGGCAGATCTGGGCATTTTCCTCGACACCAGCTATCGCATGGCCCCTAGCATTTGCCGCTTTATCTCCGAATCAGTCTACGACGGTCGCTTGGGCCATCCCCCTGAAACCCAGCACAATCAACTACGATTTGAGCCGCTGCACGGGGAGAACTGGCAACTGAGTCAGCAGCAGGGCATTGCGTTTGTTGGCGTTGAGCACCAGGGTAATGCCCAGGCCAGTGACGAGGAAGTGGCGGTGATTCAAGACTTGATTCAGCAACTGCAGGGCGTGGAATACGTGAGCGATCGCGGCGAAAAAACCGGCCAACTGACCCTCAACGATATCCTCATCGTCGCCCCCTACAATCTGCAAGTCCGTCGTTTGCAAGAAAAATTGAACGAATCACTGGCAGCTGAAGAACCTCGGGTCGGCACCGTGGACAAATTCCAGGGCCAAGAAGCCCCCGTCGTGATCATCTCCATGTGTGCCAGCACCACCGACGACGCCCCCCGAGGCATCGAATTCCTACTCAACCGCAACCGTCTCAACGTCGCAGTCTCCCGTGCCCAATGCCTCGCCATCGTCGTCGCAAGCCCCGCTCTAACAACAGCGACCTGCACCACCCTAGACCAGATGGTGCAGGTCAACATGTTTTGCAAGCTCGTCAGTACAGGTCGCTAGAGCGCTTCCACGAACGATGCATCCACAAAAGACGCACCCGGCTTAGCTGTTTCAACCTTACCTGCATCAATCAAAATTGGAGCAGCTGAATCAATACTGTTGGCAATATTGAGTTCGTTGCTAGGGTCAAAGGCAATGGTCTTATTCGCCTCTAGATCCATTAGGTCAATCTTGGTCATCAAGTCTGCGACTTCGTCCGCCTCAAGTCCAACCCATTTGCCCGTGATGGCATGGGCTTCGTCAGGACTGTCCTTAGCGAAGTCCGCCGCCTTGTTCAGGGCTCGGATGTAGGCCAGCACATCCTCCCGTCGCTCCTCCAGGAGACCAGCCCGGCCCATCAAGCCATTGGCAATGATGTTGGTTCCCTTGGCGGAAAACAGAATTTCTACGTCATCACTTTCCTTAAGAGCGGTCGTGATAAACGGCTCGTAGGCGGCTACCGCATCCACATTGCCCGCAATGAGAGAAGCCGTTCCATCGGGAACCGTCAGCGGCAGAATGTCCACATCCGCCTCGGTTAGACCAATGGATTCTAGATATTTCCCCATGAATACCACCTCGTAGGGAACATCTTCCCGGGCAAATTTCTTGCCCTTGGCATCCTCTGCACTAGCAATCCCGCGACCCAAAATAGCATCAACGTCACCGGAATAGTCCGAAGCCAAGATGAATTTGAGGTCCGGTGTTTTTTCAGAGAGCACAACCAGATCTGCGGCAACAGCCCACAGCAAATCAACCTTGTTCGACAGCATGGCAGTGTTAGCCTCACTGACCGTTTGAAACACCACCTGCTCCACTTCAATGCCTTCTGCGGCGAAGAGGTCTTTGACTTCAGCAATGTGGGTTTGCTGCCACCCCATCCAAGGAACCAACGCAATTTTTAGGGGGGCACCACCACCGGAACCATCTTTTGCTGTTTGGGTTGATCGGTCGCAGCTGCTGAGCACCGCAGCAGAGAGTGCGCCAAGCGCCATCAAAGCAGAAGATTTGATTACGGTTCTTCTACGCATCATTATGATAGTCCTAGTTTCCTGAGTTGAATCTTTAGCATCGTTTGATCACCCACAGAGCAATCAATCACCGCCACAGTCTCAGCAATCGTCTCACCCAAAAGACCAGAATAAAACCAACTGAGAAAATCCCACAGGAAATCCAATAAGGATTGACAATGGGTCAATTTCAGCATGTTCTAGCTGTGTTCTGACCAAGGGGTTAAAGCGATCGCCAGCTTTCTTAAAGCATAGTCTGTCAGGAGACCAATCAGTCCAATCACGCAAATACAAAATAGAACCTTATCCGTATCTACATATCTCTGAGACTGAATAATACGGAAACCAAGCCCCTGCTTTGCAGCAATGACTTCTGCCAAAATCAAAAAATTCCAAGCCCCGGCAATATTGGTACGCATCGTATCAAGAATGCTCGGTAATGCAGCGGGAAAAATAACTTGAAACAGAAGGATTGGACGACTCACACCCAAGGTGTAGGCAGCATTAAGAATCTCATTGGGAATCTTTCTAACGGCATCCACAATCATCGTAGTGTTGTAAAGAACAATACCGAGAAAAACAATCAAAACCTTGGCGGGTTCATCGTAGCCAAACCAAATCATCACCAAAGGAACAAAGGCAGCCACCGGCATGTAGCGAACCGAACCAACAACAGGGCTAAATAATCCTTCCATCGTATGGAACGTCCCCATTAAAAGACCGATGGGGATACTGACAATTGCCGCCGCAAGAAAACCAAATAAAACACGACCGCTACTGGCGAGAATATCTCCGATCAAAACACCATCGGACAATAGCTTGGCTCCGGCCTGAAGAATCTGTACTGGCGTCGGGAAAAAGGCATTGGCAAAAGCACCGCTGTAACTAATGATGGCCCAAAGCAACAGCGGTGCCCCGCCGCCGATCAAGGGCATCAATACCTTGAGATGACGAGGAATCCCTCGACGAACACTCCAGAATGTCGAGGGTCGAAGCCGACGATAGGTTGTTTTTTTCAAAGCTGCATCAGCAACTTTTGATTCAAGTGGTTGGGGGGAGTTGGAGTCCATGATGGATTTAGGCAGGGACGTTCTCGCAAAAAGACTTTGAGCGATCGCTTTCGCTTCACAGGTTCTAGCTCAGCCATGACCCAGCATGGTGGTAATGCGACGCTTGAGCTGGATAAAGGAAACCTCAGATTTCATCTCCAACTCCCGATGCTCCGGCAGCTCAATCTCTACGCTTTCCTTAATGCGCCCCGGGTGAGCCTCCATCACAGCAACACGACTGGAGAGAAAAATGGCTTCCTCGACATCGTGGGTCACCATGAGAATCGTTGTATGGGTTCGCTCCCACATTTCACGCATAAACAGCTGGAGCTGCTCCTTGGTTTGGGCATCCAGAGCACCAAAGGGTTCGTCCATCAGCAGGACCTCCGGCTCATTGGCTAGGGCTCGGGCGATCGCGGCCCGCTGCTTCATTCCCCCCGATAGCTGCTTAGGAAAGGCATTGGCAAAGCGACTCAGGCCCACCACTTCCAGATAGTAGGCAATGCGCTCCCGACGCTCACGCTTCGACAACTTCTGGAGCTTGAGGCCAAACTCAATATTCTTGGCCACGGTCAGCCAGGGAAAGAGCGAATAGGCCTGAAAAACCATGCCGCGATCGGAGCCTGGACCTGTGACTTCCTCTTGATCCACCAAAATACGTCCAGAAGTGGGAGCGGTGAGGCCAGCGACAATATTCAGCAGTGTGGATTTACCACAGCCCGAGGCCCCCACCAGACAAACAAACTCGTTTGACTTCAAGGACAGGTCCACATCTTGCAGCACCGTGAGCGGCTGCGACTGATAGTCAAAGATCTTGGAAATCTTTTGGACGCAGAGCTTATCAGGAAGCTCCTCTGGGGGTGGGGGCGCTGGGAACTTTGATCCAGCGGCCCCTGGAGGGTGAAGCGAAAGTTCTGTCATCGCCGATGTGGCCGAGCCCCAAAATCTCCCGGCGAGGGGATTGTTAACAAAATCTAAAGACAGGCTCACCCTATCACGACTCAGCAGAGGAATGAAACACTTTCACCGGGGCAAAAGCCTTTCCCTACAAAGACTACACAGATTCCATTGCCGAATCACCACGAGGGGGAGATGCCCCCTAAAATATCGAAAATGTGCATTTCAGCACACAACAAAAATTAAGAAGTGTTACTTTAGACAAAGTATTGCTTTATTCAATTGCCAATCATCCAGTTTTGCGTATCCGCAGATACGCTTCCGATAGAGCAACGGGCATGCTGGAATAACGACCTTCACCGCTTTAATGCATGGCTTCTATGAACGCATCTCTGATGGTCACTCCCCAACAAGAGGATCAAGCCGCTCAGTTTTTCCGCGATTCCGAAGGTCAGTGGCGTTCTGAGCGACGTTACTACACCCTCAAGAGCGGTGTGATTCAAGAAGTGGTGAGTGCACTCACTATTCGTTTTCTGAACCAGGACGCCGCGGAACTTCGTACGCTATCCGACGCCCATGAGTTGGACGAGAGCATCCCCTGCGGCGTCAGTATTGCTTGGGACAGTCAGTATGCTGGTCCCAGCAAGAAGAACGTCACGGGTTCAACCATTTTTGGTCTCAAGGGAGATGTGCTGTATCGCGATCGCGGTTTTGCCACCCCCAAACCAGTGACAGCGAAATACACCTTCCCAAGCCCAAGAACCATGGTTCTACGCACCGAATACAACGGCTCTGTCTTCGAGGAGGAGGTCAAACTCATCAGTGACCAGTACCGCACACGGCAAACGGTGATCTCCCGCGCTGGCGAAGAGCAAATGATCGGACAATATCTCGAACGACGCATTGCCTAGAGTCATGACCGAGAAACATTTGCTGGGGCCGCCATGCTCTAGCAAATGCTCCCCTGACAGACCAAAGCAAAAGCACATTACATCCAGAAGTACATCCCCAAGAAACAACCCATAAGCAAAGCGCTCCCCGGCCTGAACCGGGGAGCGCTTTGCTTATGCCATTACAACAGACCGTAAGAGTGGAAGGCTCTAGGAAGAGCCCCCGTTCACCCGCTCGAAACGCTGGGTAAACGGGAGACGATTCTAGTGATTGCGCATCAAATCACGGAACAGGTTTTCTTGGGCCATCTTCTGGCGAATTATTTCGAGGAACAAATCCTCTAATTCCTCACGGCTAACGCCTTTCACTTGATCCTGATACTTACGCAGGCTAAATTCCTGCTCAACACTCAAGAGTGATTGTTTTTCACTTGACATAGGTTCATCCTCCTCATGATTCAATGAATCGTGCCAAGACAGAGACTCAGTAGAAATCTCATGAATTGCGATTGTTTGGTATCGAAATAAACAATATGAACTTCGACACAATCAATCACGTTTGCCGCCTTGATTGTTAATCACGGTAACACCTGATTGACGTTTTTGTCAATTTCTGCGTCTATAGTCCTATGGGGATTGGGATTCAGGGTTAACGCCCGAACAAAATGGCTAAATACGATACAAGACAAGGTTTGTAGCGATCGCGACAAAAAGCGAATGAGACCCTTACCATCAGCCCACTTCAGAAGAGAAAAAGCCTTATCCCTCATGAAAATGAATGGCACTTAACAAAAGTTAACCATTCTATGTACCCGTTCAGGGGGCTCAAAATCGTTTCAAAAAACGAAGAATCGTTACCTCACTTTGTCTTGGTTCTTATCTGTTATCTGTGTCTTCGCTATTCCCCAATTTGATCAAACGGGGCCATTGGCGCCTAATGGCTTCGGCCTGAATTTATTTTCTGCTGGGTTTCTTTCTATCGACGTTTTTCTGGCGACATTTTTCTGTCGGCATCATCTTCTGCCGAGTCAATTGTTTTGGCAGAAGATGATGGGTCATTTCTGCCTTTTTTTGGAGAAATCTTCGGCATGGATGGCATGGGCCTCTCCTTCTAACTCGGCCCCCCTTGTATCCCCTCTCGTCACTCCCCAGGGCATCAAGTCTCAATCCATGCTGGCCTGGAATCTCCTATCAGCCTGGATTCTTCTATAAACAGTGCCGCTAAAAAACAGTGTCATCAAACGCGGATTGCCAATGGGGGAGGCAATCTGAGAAGATCAGCACTTAGATAAAATCCGATTTATCAATACTCCTTTAGTAAAGAGACCCCTCCCATGTCAGAGACCCCTCAAAACGCACCAGAGACCCCCAATAGCCCCGAGGAAATTGCCGAAGTCTTGGAAGAGTTTGAAAAGTATCGTCAGCGGCTTGTGAACGACACCATCACAGCGGCCAAGAAGGCAAAAATGCCTAAGTCAGTCGTGATGGCCCAGCTCGAACCTGAACTCCAAAAAATCGACGGCATGATTGAAAATCTGCGTAAGCAGCAGGCTGAGCTGAATTCAGCATCGTAAAGGGGCATTACAATGACAAACTCACCCAATGCTTCAGGGCCTGGCGCCACTGAAGCTCTGACGCCTGCGCAAGAAGCGGTTGATGCACTGCTGGTTCAGGTGGCCCAGCAAATTGTTGACAAAACCCTCGATCCCAACAACCAAGAACTGTTTGAGCAATTGGTTGAAGGTTTCTCGGATACCCGTGGCTTGGTCCGTCTGCGCATTGCAGAAACCCTGGGCTCTGAAATTGGTACCCCCACAACCCAAGCCGTCATGGCAGGGCTCGCGAACCACGATAATCCAGTCGTCCGGCGTGCTTGCGGTAAGACATTGACCCTGATTGCCAATCCGGAAGCTATTCCGACACTGGTTCATTCTCTGCTGCACGATGAGGACATGGTGGTCCATGGCTCCTGTGCAGGGGCGCTGGCGCGGCTAGGAACACCTGCGGTACCTGCATTACTGGAAGTACTACAGGCTGAGGACCTACCCGAAAACACGAAGGGGCATGTGATTTGGGCCTTGGCGTTTAATGCGTTAGAAGCGAAGGAAACGTTTTACGAAGCCTACGAGTCGGGTTCTGAGGCAGTGCGGGTCGGCATGGTTGGGGCGATCGCCAAGGTTGCTCAGGATGCGCCAGAAGAGCGAGCTTTCCAACTCTTGATCAGTGCCTTGGATGATGACGTGGAGGATGTTCGCAGTGAGGCGGCAGCAGTGTTGGGCAATTTATCCCACAAGCCTGCCATGCCTAAGCTGCTGGAGATGCTCAATCACACGGCTCCGCTGAGCCGGAAGGCAGCGGCGTTGGCCATTATGAAAATTGGGGATGGAGAAGCGATCGCACCCTTGCAGTCTGCCGTTGAACAAGAGGGCGAGGATGAAGTCAAAAGTGCCATGAAGCTGGCGGTTTCTCAGCTAGAGCGCAAGATCACTCGCGAGGCAGAGGACGACGGTTGGGATTAACCCACCCTGTTAGCTCGGCCAAAAACGACGTTGCCCAGAAGCTTCACAAGACACTCCTGGGCAAGGTAACGATTGCATGATGGTGTGGCTCAATCTTTAAGCCTTAACTGAAGATTGAGCCATTCTCCTGGGTTGGGGCTACTACTCCTAGGCTGTGGCCATTAACCGTTGCGTTTAAAGTTTTGCACCAGCTCTAGACGGGAAATCGCACTGACTGCGGTTTCTCGCAAATAGCTATCAGCGGACTCATCATCTGCCACTTCTTGCAGCATCTGGGCAGCCCGCTCATCCTGAATCGAGCCCAGCGCATTCAGGGCAGATACAGCGAGGGCAACATTATCCGTGGTTTTGATCGCGTCCATTAAGAGTTCAACGGCAGGCACGCCGACCTGTCCTAGCGCCATGGCTGAAGCAATGTGAACCACAGGGTTGGCATCTTGCATGGATTGCTTGAGGCCATCCAGTCCCGCCTGGGGAAACACCGTATCGCGATGATAGATGGCAACCTGAGCCAGAGCCTTGGCACAGCTCCCGCGCACCGTAACATTTTCGCTGTTCAGCATGGCCTCGACGATGGCAGGCACTGCATCAGCACCAATCGCGCCGAGGGTTTTGACGGAAGCCCGCCGGAACACAACATCCTCGTTATCAAGCGCCTGCATCAACCGCTCGATCGTGGTCTCATCCCGATTTTCTACAATTTCCCACATGGCGCGATCGCGCAGGTTCGGATTGGGATGATTGAGCAGCGCAAAATGTTCGTCCAAAGTCATGGCTAGAAAGGTTTGATGATTAAAGGGCGGCTAATAAATCTCGGCAAAGAAGCATACCCGAAGGTTCGGGCGAGCTTAGCGAATGGGCATTGGCTAGACGGCAAGACCGAAGCAAAACTCAAGTCTTATCGTGCTGATGCAACTGTCGTCGCTGAATCATCAGTTGAAACGGAGCGAGCTGACCCGAGAAGCCGGGTTAACTTCGCACGGATGACCCAGTCCGGATCATCACTCAGCGTCTCGTGGGAGGTGCGATCGCCCACTTTCTCCAATGCCATCAGGGTGGCATACTTCACCATCCAGACAGGAGACTTGAGTCCCTCCTTGAGAGAAGCAATTGCATCGGGCGTTCCGAGATCACCCAGAGCAAGCGCAGCTGCAAACTTAGACTTCTGGAATTGAGGCATGGGGTTATTCAACCCTTCCGAGACAATAAGCTCTAGGGCTGGCTCATACTGCAACCATCCCAGCAGCTTCATCACCAGATAGTGACCACCGTAGTCATTGCGAGCCTTGTCCATGTAGGTTGCCATAACAACCGGCGCTAGGCCCTCACGATGATCAGCCATCAGGGTTTGCAGGGCCAAATAGCAACGACCAAAGTCCGTTTGATAAAGCTCACCGAGCAAAAACTCCAGTGTAGGCGCTTGATCATATTCATGAACCATTGCGATGTCCTTGGGGTCATCCGCAATCACTTTATCGAGCCAGGGTTCAACGTCCTTGGCAAAATCCAGCTTTCCAGCTCCCACCCCTGCATCAGCCAAGAGGCGAATGCCGCGTAGGCGGAAGGAGACTGAGACGGGGCTTTGGGCGATCGCCGGAATCGCAGCATAATGCTCAGCATCCACTAAGTCTTGGATCGACAACCGTCGAGCATAGACATTGGCATCCTGCAAAAACTCGACCACTTTATCGAGTTGAGAACGATCGTCCGTCAGTCTTGCGATGGAGGTCAGGGCTGCACTGGCGATCGAACGATCCTCGTGATCCGTAAACTTTTGAATCCGAGCAACGCCGGGCTTGTACCCCAGCTTCGCCAATACATGAATAATTACCCGATAGGTCTGCTTCGGCTTCTCCAGCAGAAGCGATACCTCTTCCAAGATATCGACATCATCCGTGCCAATTTCCCCGATGGACCAAACGGCATTTTCCACCGTGTAGCAATCCTCATCGGCAAGGCAACCTCGAACAACGGGCAAAGCCTGAACAGATTTCAGGCGCCCTAAGGTCTCTACAGCCTTACGACGAACAATGCGATTATCCAGCTCCGGATTCGTATTATTAATCGCCCGCACTAAAGCTTGGACGGACGCATCAGAAGGATAGTTCGCCAGATGAGTTGCAGCAGCATAACGTAGATTGCCAGGCTCGTCCTTCAAGTCCTCCATGGGAGTATCTAGCCAACGAATGCACTCTTCTTCCGAGAGCCCAAACATATTGGAAAAGCGATTATCCATTAGATCAAAAGGCAATCAAAAGCGAGTTTTAAAGGGGAGTAGCTTTAAAGCTGCTTCTTCACTCCAGAAGCAAGCAGTTGCAGACGCAAGTGCACAAACACAATCTGGGGATTCCCAGATCAGGACTTGAGCCAAACTGACCAAGCCAAGACCAAGAATCCCCAGAAAGGATGGACCTAAGTCCAATCAGCAACTATATTGCCAACAACCTAGGAGAGGGAGTTGATAGCATAGTCGAGCAGTGCGTTGTACTCAGTCAGAGCCTGAGCAGACAGGTCACGGGGAGCGCAACCGCGGTTACGAGCGAAGCTCAGAGCCTCAACGTAGGGAGGAGTAGGCAGGTTCAGCGCACGATAAACTTCGCGGCTACCAGCAATGCCCCACTCGTCCAGAGGACCGGTACCGCCAACAACCAGGCAGTACTGGATGAGGCGCATGTAGTGCTTGATGTCGCGGTGGCACTTAGCCTTGAAGGTGTCGGTGGAGTTAGCTTCACCAGCATCGTTCAAGTAGGGGTACTTCTTGATGCAAGCATCATAAGCTTCCTTAGCGACTGCGTCGATGTTGCCACCGAGCTTCTCAGCAGCTTCCATACGTGCAGCAGCACGCTGGATGGAACCCTGGACGGACTCCAGGTCAGAAGAAGAGGGGAAACGACCCGCCGCATCAGCGGAGGTAACAACCGTAGTGATTACTGATTTCATTGTTTTAATCTCCAGATTTATTTTGATCGAAGGTTGATTTCAGAGAACTCAGACAATTAGCTGAGGGCGGAAATAACGCGATCAAAGTAGCTACCAGCTTCAGCAACGATGCTTGCGCAACGGTCGCCAGTTTCAGGGGTACCCATCTTGCGCAGGCGGTTGCCAGCAAGAGCTTCAGAAGGCTGGTCCTTGATGTGAGCAGCAGCCTGTGCCTTCATGATTTGGACGGCACGCACGGTGGAGGTAGCGGGGACGCCCAGAGCAGCGTAGGTCTCCTTGAGGCCGTTCAAGCAGCGGTCATCCAGAACGGATGCATCGCCAGCGAGCAGAGCGTAGGAGATGTAGCGAAGAACGATTTCGCCGTCACGCAGGCAAGCAGCCATGCGACGGTTGGGGTAGCAGTTACCACCGGCTTGGATGAGGCCCTGGTTCTCGCAGATCATGCCAGCAACGGCGTCAGAAACCATGCAGCTTGCGTTGGAAGCGATGGCGTTAACAGCGTCCAGACGACGGTTGCCTTCAGCAATGAAGCTCTTGAGAGCAGAGAGGTCGTTCACACACGTGGTGCTAGCGTCTGCAGTAACTACAGCTCTGGAAAATGCGTCAAGCATCTTTTAACTCCTTGATAAAGCAAGTTTTTTTTGTGAGACATTTAATGCTGCTATCCAGTGGTAAGACCGGAGTCGCGGCTGCCTGTTTTTCACTGATTTGAGATTAGGGGATAAGGCCTCCCTATGTCTCAGAGAAGCGAAACTAAGCAAGGTTTCGTTACAATCGCCACATTTTGAGTGCCAACCCTTGCCCTGAAAGGGTTTGTCTGCGTCCTGTTCTGGAGAGATACCATGGACGGGGGAATCATCCGGGCCCCTATCTGTCGGAATGTGTAGCGATTTGCATCCGTTTTGAGCCATGGCCCAATGACCTGGTCTCTCTTGGATGAGAATGTTACATTTTTGTTTACATTTGCCCTGTTTACTTCTGTCGAGAACAAGGAAGCCAAGCTATGAATTTTCAGCTGAGCGATCGCGCCAGGGAACTCATCCCCAAAGCCCGCATTGTCAGCACAGCAGGGCTTAGGGAGGCGGTCATGACTCCGATTAAAACGGCTGATGATGAGGGGCGATATCTAACGGACGAAGAACTAGAGCAGCTAAAAATGGCTGCAGCCGACCCAGCAGAGGTGCAATCCGCTCGCTTTCTGCGGGACAACGCCAAGGAAATTGTCACCGATGCACGCCAGACCGTGCTGACGGCCTACCCTGGCATCACAGAGCCCGGCGGTGATCTCTATCCGGCGATGCGTGCGGAAGCCTGCTGGCGAGACTTTTGGCATTTTCTCCGCTGCATTAGCTATGGCATTGCCAGCAGTAACCCAGCCTTTACCAGTGATGAAGGGCTGGGCTATATGAATGAACTCTATGGAGAATTGAAGGTCCCACTGCCTGCCATGGTGACGGGGTTGGAGTCACTCAAGGTAGAAAGCCTGAAGCGTTTGCCCCAGCGAACCAACCTTGCCTCCTATTTCGACCACCTCATCGAGAAGATGCGGGCCTTTTCCTAGAGAGCCTTTTCCTGGAGAGTCTTTTCCTGGGGAGCCTTTTACCTAGGAAACGTTTGTGAGGAAAAACGTTTGTGAGAAAAGAGTAGGGGGCAAACGAGTGAAGGGATTTCTGGTAAAGAAGCATCCCCTGGGCAAGGGGGTAGGTTGGGGCTGAATCGATGGCTCCAAATCTATGGCTCCAAAGCATTGGCTGCTCTGCTAAACCTGCCCTCACTATTCGGCTCCGACCCAATATTGCCTAAGGGAAATGCTGCTTAAGATAAATGCTGTTTGAGGTAATCGATAAAGGCTCGGACTTTCATGGGCACATAGCGACGAGAGGGATAGATCAGCCAAGCTGCTGTCTCGAAATGGGTTGCGGTCACGGCGTAGTCGGGCAAGACACGTTGCAGTTGTCCTGCTGCGAGTTCATCGTCAATGAGCCAGTGGGGCAATAGCGCAAGGCCCATGCCTGCGATCGCACAATCCCGCAATCCCATGGCATTGGAGATGATCGTCCGCCCTTGCACCGGCACTTCGCTCACAGCCCCCGACGCATCGCGAAAGCGCCAGCGTGAACGATACCCCGCCAACGAGAAGCGGAGACAGTTGTGTGCTGAGACGGCTTCTGGCGTCTGGGGTGAACCATGTCGGGAGAGATAATCCGGGCTGGCGCAAACCGCATAGCGAGTGCGCAGAAGCCGTTGCGCCATCAATGTTGAATCGGCCAAGGGACCCAGGCGAATGGCGAGGTCGATGCGATCGCTCAACAAATCCACCACCGCATCCGTCAACAACAGCTCCACATGCAGGTCTGGGTATTGTGCCTCCAGTCCCGGCAACAACGGCACAATGCATTGCAGCCCAAAGGAGACGGAGGCTGTAACGCGCAAAGCCCCCTTGGGCTGATGGGAAACATCGGTGGCCATGGCCACGGCCTGCTGCATCTCTTCGACGAGGGGCTCGATGCGATTGAAATAGAGCTGACCGGCCTCCGTGGGCGACAGTTTCCGGGTGGTGCGCTGGAACAGGCGAATGCCGAGTTCCTTTTCGAGGCTGGCAATGGCACGGGAAATGGAAGAGGGGTCAATGTTGCGATCGCGGGCCACCGCAGCAAAGCTCCCCTGACGAACCACTTCCACAAAAGTCTGGAGAACAGAAATATCCATAAACACTGTCTGACGCTGTACGCCAATCCTGGGCTGCACAGTTTTATTCATGCATTAATCGCACGAATGTCATAACAGAATCTGTCTTTACTGTGAACGACTCACTCTTTAGCCTGGGAGCATCGCAGTGAAATTAACGCGGTGAAATAACCATGACTCACATCACAATGCTCGGAACCGGTGCCATGGGCTCTCGCATGGCAGCCGTCTTACTCAGTGCAGGGCACCGTCTGACCGTCTGGAATCGGACGAGCGAGAAAACCCAAGCGTTAGAGAACGCCGGAGCCACAGTTGCAGAAACACCTAAACAAGCTACCAAAAATGCCGACATCGTGATTAGCATGGTGCGCGACGATGCAGCATCCGAGGCGGTGTGGCTGGATGCGGAAGTCGGTGCTCTGGCAGGGATAAAGGCTGGAACCATCGCCATCGAAAGCTCCACGCTCACCCCCACCTGGGTCAAAACACTGGCCCAGCAATGCCGAGTCCAAGGGGTTTCTTTTCTAGATGCTCCGGTTGCTGGCACAAGACCCCAGGCTGAAGCGGCGAAGCTGATCTATTTTGTTGGCGGCGACACCACAGCCTTCGCGGTAGCAAAACCGATCCTAGAGGTTTTAGGAGGGAGCATTCACCATGCAGGTCCCAACGGTAGTGGCGCAGCGCTCAAGCTGGCGGTGAATGCACTGTTTGGCGTTCAGTTAGCAACCCTAGCGGAACTCATCGGTCTATTGCAACATTCAAACCTAGACCTTGAACATGCCATGGACATCATTACATCGACCCCGGTTTGCAGCCCAGCGGCCAAGCAAGCCGCTGGAGCCATGGTGGCTGAAGCCTTTGCGCCGATGTTTCCCATTGATCTGGTGGAGAAGGATTTTGGCTATGTGGAGACAACGGCAAAACAGCAGGGAGCAGCGGTTCCGGTCTCGGCTCACGTGCGGCAGGTCTTGCAGGATGCGATCGCCCAGGGCTATGAGGGTGACAACATCACAGCACTTATAAAACTTTACCGATAGACACGCTCCTCCAGGAGACCGGGCTGATCCCAGGCACAAAGACGGATAGATAGCTTTTAGAAATGACTGATTCTCCCCCCATGACTACGTAAACCGCAGGGATTAGGATGACAAGGCTTGGGCGTCATCATTGATGTCTGAAAGATAACAGAGCCATCCTAGGGGCGAGTCTATGATTTGGCTCACAACTTAATGCGACCTGTGATGGGATGATTTGAGGGCTTTGGACAGAATTTTCTAGGGTCAAAGTAAAACAAAATCCAGTCAACAGTGCCGGGACTAATCCCAAGGCATTTCAGGTCCTTAAGAAGGAGTGCCACCATGTCCGCATGTGAGATCAGCCCCGAAGAACTACAACAAATTTCCCAAGCCATTGAACAGGCCATGGTTCAGCTACAAACAATCGAGCAGGGCAATGACGTAAGACCCATGCAATATACAGCTCGACTCTGCTGGGAAACGCTGTACGAATCACGAGAGATTCTGCGCACGAAGCAAGCCCAATCCCAGGTTTAGGGGACTGATGGGCCTAGAGGCTTGAGTCGCAGGGCGCACCGGGTAGGCGACTCCATTCGTTCCACGAGCCGTCATAGTTGCGAACCTTGGGATAGCCCAGTAGATATTTCAACAGGAACCCAGTGTAGGCAGAGCGCGCCCCGAGCGCGCAGTAGGGAAATAAAGTCTTATCCGATGTCATCGCGGGCAGAGATGGTCGCACAACTTATTTCCCCGCTATCTCGCCCAAGACCCCCCAGAAAAATCTGCGATGTAGCGTTGAGATATCGTGTGGCGGACGATGTAGGCATCGCGCTCGAACTGAATTTTTTCAAAGATTCATCAACCTAAGCAACATTTATCAATCGATAAAGTCGGGTCAATTAAGTTTTCTCCACGCAATCTCTCTCGACACAATAAATTTGGCAAAGTGTCACCGAGGCTACCAAACCATGGCTTAACTCAGGACTCAGGAGATAACCATGCCCTACAACCAAGAAATCAGCCGAGCGACCCCCGGATATATCGTCCTGCTCATTGACCAGTCCTTTTCCATGGACTATGCCTTTGGGGAGCACGGCACCCGTGCCGAAGAATGTGCCAAGGCCGTGAACCGAGTCATTCGCGAAACCGTTCTGGCCTGTACCGACGGCGAAGAAATCAAGAATAGCTGCGACATTTCTGTGATTGGTTACGGGAAATTCCGAGACAACGCCGACAATGCCTTCTCCGGCGAACTCGCCTCAAAATCCGTTGCCACGATTCAAGAACTCACCGAAAACTGTCTGCGCATCGAAAGCATCAAACGCAAGGTTTCTGATGGAGCCGGTGGACTGGTCGAAATCGACGATCAGTTTCCCATTTGGATTGAGCCCGCCGCAGGCGGCAGCACCCCGATGGCGGCGGCTTTCACGATGGCTTCTGACCTCGTTCAAAAATGGATAGAAGACCACAAAGGTAGCTTCCCCCCCGTCGTCATCAACATCACCGACGGCGAAGCCAACACCCCCAAATCGGCTGAGATTGCCGCCAATGTGCTCAAGTCACTCAATACCGACGATGGCAAAACCTTGCTATTGAATGCTCACATTGCTGGGGGGAACGAAGCGGAGATTGTCTTGCCTGCGGCCCCCGAACAAATTCCCAGCAATGACAACAATGCCCAGTTTCTGTTCGAGATTTCCAGTGAGCTGCCTCCGGTGATGTTAGAGCGAGCCTCGGCTGCGGGACTCGACCCGACCCCCCATGCCAAGGGATTTGTATACAAAGCCAAGGTGGAAACCATGATTCAGTTACTCGAAATTGGTACCAAGGCGGAGTTCCGTCGCTAGACCATGGGCGAGACCTGTGACACCGCCATGCATGACTCCCGAAGGCATGACATCTCTATCTTTTCAGTCCCCAAGATCGGTGAGGCAGACAGCAGTAATCAGGACAGTTGCGATCGCTCCTCCTCCGGCCACCGTATTGCCGTGGCCGATGGTGCAGGTTCCTCCCTCTACCCTCGCCAATGGGCAGACCGCCTCGTCACCCACTTTTGCCAGTTCCCTAATCATCCCATCGAGGCCCTAGAAACAGACGATGCCGAGTGGCTCAGGCCCATCCAAGAGAGCTGGCGACAGTACTATCTGGCCAAGGCTCAGTCCCCCAAGCGCAAGTGGTGGGAGGCGGGTTCATCAACCAAGGATCATGCCTCAGCAACCTTTGTGGGGCTGTGCTTGGGTGAGGGCCAATCTGATAGCCCATCCGAGGGCTCGTCTGATAGCCCATCCGAAAGTCAGTATGAAGCGATCGCGCTCGGGGACAGTTGCCTATTTCACTGGCAGCCCGAGACGCAATCGTTACAATCCTTTCCGGTCCAAACCGCCCAAGACTTCAAAAGTACAACCCCCTGCCTTGAAAGCCTCCCCGAATATAACCATTACTCACCTCAGATTTATCGGGGTTTCTATCAAAAACAGGATATTTTCTGGCTGGCAACCGACGCAATAGCACAGTGGATATTGACAGAAGTAGGAAACAGCAGTATAGAGTGGAGGGTCATTTTAGACCTCAACGATCACGCACAATTTCGTCAGTTGATCAACCGGCTTCGCCAGGAAAAACGCATCAAAAACGACGATACGACCCTTGCCCTTGTTCGGCCTTGCTCGTAATTCTTGCCCGCAAATTTTGTCCGTGATTCGTTAAGCCTGGTCCATGGCTTTCCTCGAACAATTGGAAAGCTCTCACCATTTGCACTATGCGATACCCCAGCCGCTCTGACTACTGTTGTTCCATCCGCAATCCAAGCTTTGCCTTCCGCAAAAAGGATTCGTTTACCGGTCGAGATGTTGACCTAGATTCTGCGCTTGTTAAAGGAGCTGCAGTGGAGCGTGTACATGCCAACGGCATGCGTGATGTATGGTCGGCTTCGGGCAGTTTTGCGATCGCCTTCAAGTACGAAACTCCTTTCCCCCAAAAGACCTGGGCCGTTCGCTGTCTCTACCGCAGCACATTCGACGTAACACAGCATTACAGACAAGCGCTACGGCATCTCAAACGCAATCCCTGCCAGAAATACTTCGTCGATTTTGACTTCCTTCAAGAAGGCATTCGTGTCCAGGGTAAGTGCTATCCCATCCTCAAAATGGAGTGGGTCGAAGGGTCCAACCTGAAGAAATTCATAAAGGCCAACCTACGTAATCCAGGCAAATTGAGGGAATTGGCCGATCGCTGGGTCGAACTGGTTCGAGACCTACAGCTTGCAGGCATTGCCCACGGTGACTTTCAGCATGGCAATGTCCTCGTCGTGGAAGAGTACGGCAGGCTAGCGCTGAAGCTGATCGATTACGATAGCCTCTACTTCACGAAGGCTCGTCAAATCGCAGAAGACAGCATCAAGGGCATTTCCAACTACCAGCATCCCCTACGCCAATCCCTGGCTCATCGCTGTTTGGAGATTGATACGTTTCCGGCGATCGTAATTTATCTCTCAATCCTAGCCCTGGAGCGCAATTACAAGCTCTGGAACAACTACGATCTGGACAATACCGAGGGCTTGCTCTTTGCAGAAGCAGATTTTCTCAATCCGCAGCAATCCAGTGTCTTTCGAAATCTACGCAAGCTACCCAAGCCGATTTCTAATTTGTCACAGCAACTCCAGGAGATCTGCGGTTTAGAACAGTTCCAGCAATTGCCGTCTCTGGATGAAATCATTATCGGACGAACCATGGCGGCAGGGGTCACAACCCAGACCCAGAGGCAGGAGGAGGTCAGCAGCGGAGAAAATGCAGAACAGGCAACGCTCCCACCAGAGAGCCTTGTCTCCCGCATTCGTCTCCCACAATTCCTGTCCCATTGGTCGTTTGGACGTCACCCCAAGCCTCAGATCGGGGAGCTATCGCCACCCATCGAAACCATGGAGCCGACGCTCGCAGCCACGGAAGCAGACCCGGCAACCATGCCAGAAGCCTTTGTCGATGCCGTCAGCGTCATCGGTTCAAGCGTCGAACAGCCTGAGATTGCAAGGCACAGCGCTGAGTCTTCAACATTGGAACAAAAGGGCTATGAGTCAGGGACTGCTGAATCGGAGGCTGCTGCATTAAACAGAACCGATGCGATCGCAGCCCCCCTCAAAACAGTCCAAACCCTTTGGCAACGGTTCAGCCGACGCACCCCGAGCAATCCCACAGAGACCACAGCAGAATCACTCCCAGCCAGCCCTCTGACAAATAGTCCCTTAACAGACAGTCCCTTAACAGATGATCCTCTAACAGACAGCAGCGTTGCTTTAGCAACAGAAGCGTCAACAGAGCCCGAAATTGTCATCAATTCTGGCCCCGTCGCATGGAGCCCCAAAACGAAGCGCCGTTCCCCACAGCCGCAGGTCACTGAAGCTGAAACCTCGCCCAGCATTGTCCCCAGCAAACTTACCGCCGATCGCAGCACGCCCAGCAATAACGCGCCCAGCAGCCGCCCAGAAACGCTATCAGATTCATCGGGAATCAATTGGCCGGTCCTGTTCAAAGAACTGCTGGAGTTCAGTTTTCGCTTCTCCCTCGGCAGCGTTTATCTGATTGCCGCAGGGATTGTGATCTGCCTGGCTCTGCCCTTCTATGGCGGCCAAGCCAGCGAATCCGTTGCCGATGAGTCTGTAGAAGCGCTGAAAATCTAGCGTCCCCTGCTCAAGGGCGTTGCGACAGTCAAGCGATTAAGCCATCTCAAACATATCGACTTCTTCGTAACCCAAGCCCTTCCGAACAACCAAGGGCTCACTATCGGTCATGTCTAAAATGGTCGAAACGTTGTAGCCCGGTTCCTCATCACTATCGATGATCAAATCCACCACTCCATCCAGGGCATCAAACAACTCGTAGCGTGAGTAGTAGGGGACTTCTGCGGCGATCGCATCCGGATCGGTGACATGGGCCGACGTTGAAACAATGGGGTTACCCAACTCCGCCAGCAGCGCCTGGGAAACCTTGTGGTCGGGCACACGAATGCCTGTTGTCTTCCGCTTCGGGCTCATCACCAACTTGGGTACTAGCTTCGTTGTCGGCAATACGAATGTGTAGGGTCCCGGGATCAAGTGCCGCATGACCTTATAGGCAAAGTCTTGAACCACGGCATACTCCGCAATGTTCGACAGCGAGGAACAAAGGAACGTCAGCGGCTTCTCGTTCGACATCTGCTTGATTTCGCGCACACGCTTAATCGCTTGCTTCGAATTCAAATCACAGCCAATCGCATAGACCGTATCCGTGGGATAGAGCATTACGGCCCCATCACGCAGTTGCTTGACCACCTGTTCAACATGACGTGACTGGGGGTCCTTGGGATGTAGCTCGTAAATTCTAGCCATGGCAAAGAACGGAGAATCTATCGGCAGGGGGCAATCATACATTTTTTGTCAACGTCTGCGGACAAAACAATTTAATTGTTGATAATCCTTGATGAGAGAAAAGGAATGGGAATAATAAGCTCATTAACCAAAACATCACCGACCAGAACATCACCGACTAGTCTCGCACCGCCAGCCTCCGCAGACTTTAGCGGTCATTGGCTGTACCAAACTCCCAAGAATCGCCATGCCTTCTAGCTCCAGCGACGCCCATCCCCAGGCTCACCTCATCCAACGACTCCAGCAGCAGGGGATTGCAACTCAGGTGAGCGTGCGCCAGCGCCAACTCCACATTGGTCTAGATGTTGCACAGTATCCAAAACCACAGCAGGTTGTCGCCAGGATCTACACGTTGCTGGAACAACTCAATCTCGAAGCCTGTGGCCTGGAAAGCGTCGAGAAAGTCTTTGTCTATGGCCTCAGTGCGCCGCGTCAGGCAGATTGGACCAAAAGCTTTGCCATGCCGCAACCGGGCTTTAGCCAAGACGATACGGACCTGAGCTCCTTTAACAATCGCATCAGCAACGCCATTATCTTCCCCATTTTGATGGCGCTGGCACTGGCCATGAATGCCATGCCCATTATCAAATTTTTACTGCGGGGCATCAGTATTTGGTTCCATGAATTTGGCCATGCCATCGTGGCTTGGCTCTCAGGGCGCAAGGCAATTCCGCTCCCCCTGGGCTGGACGCCCGTCGAACCTGAGCGATCGCCCCTGGTTTACTGCTGCGTTCTCGCACTCCTGGGGCTGCTCTTCTGGGCCGGTCGCAAGGAAGACAAGCGCTGGCCGATGGTCCTAGCCGTTGCCCTCGCCATCCTTCAGTTTTCCATGACCTGGCTCATGTCCGCCGACACCTTTGATATGTGGCTCTACTTTGGCGGCATCGGCGGCGAGTTCCTGCTCTGCACGCTGTTGATGGTGGGCTTTTACTTCCCGCTACCGGACTACTTCCGCTGGGATCTGTATCGCTATCCAGTGGTTTTGGGTGCAGCGTTTACGTTTTGGGGTTCGTTCTGGTCCTGGCGACAGATTGATAGGGGTGTGGAATCGATTCCCTGGGGGTCGATGTGGGGCGGGCCGGAGCACACCGGGGGGGATATGAACCAGCTCAGCCTCAGCCACGGCTGGAGCAATGCTCAGATCATTAGCACGTACAACAGGATTGGATTTTGGTGTGTGCTGTTGCTGTTGGGTGTCTACGGGTACTTTTTGCTCAAGCAGAATCGCACGGTGTTCTTTGGTTGGTGGCAGCGGGCCATTGCCCAAAGCTCTGGCCGTTCCTAAGACGAGGACTGCGCTGGAGACTGACTGAGCGATCGCAGCCCCACATCCACAAACAGGCCACAGAGCGCCACCCCAGCCCAGAGCCAGTAGGCCTGCCGCTGCAACTGGTCCAATGCCCAGCCCCCAATGGTGGGTCCGAGGAAATAGCCAATTGCCCAACACTGGGAATTGATCGAGAGATAGGTGCCCCGCAGGGCATCCGGTGCCAACTCTGCCACAAAGGCCGAGGCCGCAGGTAGGTAGGTAACTGTCGCGAGGGAAAGCACGATCAGACTCACCAAGGTCCAGCCCTGAATCATCCCTGCAGAAACCATCGGCATCTGGCTCGCAGCAAATCCCATCGTCGCCAAGACCAAAAAGCCCGTCACCCAGGACACATTGGACGCTTGCAGCATGACGCGATGGCCACGGTTTCGGAAGAAGCGTGCCACAGGCATTTGGGTCATTGCAGTCAGGAAAACATACAGCGTGAATAGACTGCCGATAAAACCAGGCGAAAGGGAAAGATTTGCCTTGGGCAGAAACTTCGAGAGAAACAGGGGTAACGTGCTGTGAATTTGGGAGAGGTAAGCGGTGAATAGGATGTTAACCAGGACAAATTTTTGCAGGGTGCGATCGCCCAAAGCCACCTTCCAACCAGATGGCGCCCCCGCTCCTTTCGTCAATGGCTCAGCGGCACCTGTTGCTTTTTCAACAGAAGAGCCAGCCGATGTCTGCCCCACCGTCTCGGTCACATAGCCAAACACCAAGGCCCCAAAGACCACAAATGAAATCCCATCCGCCACGAACAGCCAGGGATAGGGAATCTTGCTGACCATCAATGCGCCGCCCAGCAACACACCGATACCCAAGCCCAGATTATCTCCCAGGCGGCTGAGGGCAAAGGCTTCGTTGCGTTGGTCCGGTGTTGTTCGATCAACCAAGGCGGCTTCCATGGCAGGCCAATAGAGCCCGATACCAAAGCCCATGAGCAGATTGCCCACCATGAAAAGCTGCCAGCTTTTGCCTGGGACGAGGGGCGAGCAAGCAAAGGCGAGGTCGGCGAGGGTGGCGATCGCCGCTGACCACAACAGCATGGGTCGCCGTCCCCAGTTCGGGCGATCGGACAGGGTACCGCTGATCAAGCGACCCAATACGCCAGCCAAGGAGCCCATGCCTAAGCCGAAGCCAATCAAACTGCTGGACAGACCTAGCTCACCGGAGAAGAAGATCGGTGCAGAGAAGAGGGTAAAGCCAGTACCAATTTGCGACAGCAACCGGCCCACCGTCAGGATCCAGATGGGGAGACTGAAGTCCGGTAGGCGGAGGAGTTTCTGAAGTTTTGAGGCGAGGGTCATGTTTTAGCGATCGCCTGACTGCGCTTGCCCATGCTTTGGACCATGCTTTGGGCCATGCTTTGGACCATGCTTTGGACCATGGCTGGGGCAAGGCGGTGCAGAAATCGAGCGATCCAACCAACCCACAGCCTGTTGCAATCGCGGCAGCGCTTCCTGCACCTGGTCCCGCAGCAAGAACACCAAGGCCGCCGCCACCTGCTCCTTGGCCCGCACACCGCGATTGGATTTTTGCCTGTGCCAGTTGCCCTCGGTCAGGGTCATCCGTTCCGCCAGTGCCTGGGCCAATTCCAGGGTGCTGAGGTGCTCAACTTTCTTTTGCAGCGGGCTTTTCAGTCCGGCCATGGCTCCCATGGTTTTGGGTGTGGTGTTGGGCATGGAGGCCGCTGGCGTGGATTGGGCTGGCGAAGATGGGACAGAAGCCATAATCTTGCGGGATTCCTTGCTACATTCGGAGGGTTCTGTTTCTATCTTGACCCATGGCCCGCTCCCCTGGCGACTCCAGCGATAAAAATCCCTCCAATGGATCAGGCTCAGAGGAATCAAGTTCTGCTGAAGCGAATGAGTGGGCGGAGGTGGAGGCGGGGTTTGCCAAGGTGCAGAAGCAGCTCAGCGATCTGAAGGACCGTTACAGTCAGGTGCGACGGGATATCCGGATGCAGGGGGAGCTGCGGGCGGAGCAGGGGGAGCTGGAACGGCAGCCCGCGTCGGAGGCAATTCGGGCGGAGCTGAAGGATATTGAGCAGCAGTTGGCTCAGATTGAGGTGGCGATCGAAAGTCAGCTATTTTCCTGGGAAAGTTTTCGCGAGATTTTTTGGCAGATCGTTCGGTTTGTGGGTCTGGGAATTGTGATGGGTTGGGTGTTGAAGAGTTTGGTGGGGTAGAGATGGTACTCACCAAGCGAGGATGTTGT
>CALIJJ010000292.1 GCA_938017515.1 uncultured Pseudanabaenaceae cyanobacterium | reverse complement strand
AGGTCCTGGTACTGGTCAAAGTTGGCGGCGTAGGTGAGCTTGCCGTCATAGACCTGGCGGGTTTGGCGGATGATCTTACGCCAGTGTTGATCGAGCAAGTGTCGGCGCTGGTTGATTTTGGCGATCGCCGTCTCCAGGTCCTCCTCTGCTTGTGCTTTGCCGCCTGCTTCTTGCAGCTGAGTCTCTTGCAGCTCAGTCTCTGGCAGCTCAGTCTTTGGCAGCTCAGCCTCTGGTGCCTCTGATGTCTCTAACGCTTCAGACGGGCTTGGCTTTACCTCCGCCCCAAAACTCACCTGCTTCGCCCAACCCTGCCAAGCCTGGAGCCGAGCATTGAGAAATTCATCGAGGGTCTTGAACTGCTTACCCCCAGCCACCCAGAGATCATCTTCAGAAACACGATCCTGATTGCGAAGATATTCCTGAATCAGGGTCTGCTGTTTCTCGTTGTCCAAGTAGTAGTCGATCAAACCCGGTAACTCATTCACAGGCTGCGTCGATGTCAGCGAATTCATTTCGCTGGAAATACCCAGAATATCGACCCCTTCCTCCTGGGAGATCTTGGCCCAGGCCAAAACAAACTCGTTGTACTTGCTGAACCAGGAATCGAGCTGTTCATCGGTGCGGGGCATGATCAGCCCATGCCAGAGAAATTCGTTGCGCTCAAAGGCGTGGTCTAAGGCCACCCGCAGAATCAGTGCGACATGCAGACCTTGAGCCTTAGCCGCGCGAATTTCCTGGACAATGCCTTCACTTTCTTGGTCGAACCAAAGATTGTCTGAGTCCCAGTCTCCCTGCTTCGCATAGACCGTTACCTCAACCGTATTCATATCGGCCTTTTTGAGTCCACGAACCCACTCTTTTGCATCGGGCTCGTTCACCTGAATACCGCCAAGATAGAAAGGCTCGGCGGCGCTGGGTTGAGCGAGGGTTATGAATGTGAACGAGAGAAGGGCCAGTAACGGGAGGAGAATAATCTTTTTCATGGATCGTGACCGGATGCTCGTTCTTACCTGAGAGAGGCTTTAAGGACTGTCTTTTGAGGATGGGGGTCTCTTTATACTAAGAAGCTTTACGGAATCCCAGGCTGGGAACGCCTAAGAATTTCCTGAGAAAAACCTGAGCTATGGATCTTGCTGCTTTAGGCTTGCCCGTACCACTGTTGCAACACTGCTTCTGCTGGCTTGTGTTGGGGGGTGAAGCCTCGACCCAGGCGTTGGGAGGTCCCATCTAATTTCGGAAACCATTTCCAGATGTAGGTCCCTGCAAACCAGTCCTGCTGCCAAACGGTCTGGAAGAACGCTTCGTAGCATTTGGCCTGGGTGTTCAGGCCAGCGGCGGTGGCGAGTTGCTTCGGATTGACTTCGGAGTCCGTGGGCCATTCCCAGGGGGCGATCGCCGCATCATCGGTACTGCGGTAGCCCAGCTCTGTGAAAATAACGGGCTTTTGATACCGCTGTTGAACTTTTTCGATGCTAGAGAGGTGCGATCGCCACCCCGCCTTCAACGTCTCCAAACTGGGCTGCGTTGCTTGGGCCAGCGGAAAATAAGCCTGAATGCCAATGAAGTCCAGGGCATCCCAAAAC
The DNA here is from genome assembly GCA_938017515.1 of uncultured Pseudanabaenaceae cyanobacterium. Lineage (GTDB taxonomy): Bacteria > Cyanobacteriota > Cyanobacteriia > PCC-9006 > JAAUQQ01 > JAAUOP01. The sequence continues at coordinate 9,684 of CALIJJ010000292.1, read as the reverse complement.
TGAATCGATTCAAAGGCTTGATACCAATTGGCCGCATAGGTGAGCTGACCGGAGTAGACCCGGCGGATCTCTGCGATGAGCTGACGCCAATCCTGCTCGCGTAGCACGGCGGTGGTCTGCAATTCAGTGCCGATACAGAGGATGGGGATGCTGTGGGCTTCGGCAAAGGTGGCGTAGTGCAGGATAAAGCGGCGGTAGTTGCCAAACCACGCTTGCCAGTCTTGCTCCGACTGCATCTCGATTTCCGTGCGCCATTTCCCATCACTGGGTTGGGTCAACCAAATGTGAGGTTTGAGCAGGGTTTGGATGCCGAGGGATTGAGCCAGGTCTGTGGTGACGGCCAAGCCTTCATCGGATTCTCCCCAGTAAACATTTTGGGTCGCGAGCGAGAGTTGAGGCGTATTGTAGTCGCGCTGCCAGCCAAAGGGAGTCTGGACCATCCAGTTGACGTGGTTCTCGGTCAGGGTCGCAAAATCATCGAGGCTAACAACCTGTCGATCGCCGACCCAGGAGACGCCTCGCTGTTTTTCGTTGAGTTTGTTTTCGTTGAGTTGGTTCTTGAAAGAGGATTGAGCCAGCTCCACTGCCGTCGGTTGTCGTGAAGCCGTTGATGAGAATAGGGGCAACGAGAAGGGGGGACGGAGTAGAGAAACACACCCCAGTATGAGGATCGTGGCCCCCATCAGGGCAAGAAATCTTTTCATGGCGACGGTGGATCATGTGTGGCCGACGGTCGTGTGTGGCCGACGGTGGCGTTTGGCCGACTATTTCCCCATGGTAGGCATATGGATCAAAATCGAGCGTGATTTCGCGGAACTGCGATCGCGGGAAGATTCACTCAATCTACACTTTCGTAACTAAAAATTTTCCGAAATCGCCCAGGCCCTGATCGATGGCTCGGTGGCTGCTGCTGTCGAAAAGGAATATTTCCCAGCATGACCTTCGATGACAGACCATGCCAGAGTTCCTATCTGTTTGATATTACGAGAGGAAATCAAAGATTTTTCCTTCCATTGATTCTCGAATTAAAGAAAGAATTAATTAGATTTTTTCAAGAAGAATTTTCATTAAAAATATAAAGCTTTAAGATCTAATTTTCTGTATTTACAAGATTGGAGAAGCTGGAATAAGGGGGCACAGTAGAAGAAGGTTAGGGCTGATTTTTGCAACTCTTGACAGACCATAATGATCTGGCTTTTTTTACTGCCTATTTTTATTTTAGGAATTATTGCGATCGCCTTTTATTCGGTTATTTTTCAGCGTCTAAATAAAATTTGTCTTCAGTTTCCTCGCTATGAGTTGCGGCGATCGCAGGATCTTCCCGCCCATCTCAGGCCGCTCTTTTCCTATCCCATGGACCAGCTCAGTCAGGCCGGATTTGAGGTAACTGCGGCCCTCGAAATTCAGCCCCTGATCCATCGAAGTCCAGCTTTTGACTGGGAACTATTACTGTTTCATCCCGAGTGGAATACCTACGCTCACATTGGTTTGCGACATCCCATCGAACCCACGGCCTGGTATCAGGTTGCGTTTTATTCTTTCTTTCGCGATCGTTCCCTACTGCTCACGGTGAATGGGATTGCCCACAGCATCGTTGATCACCTACCCAACACAATCCTACGCGACAGCTACACCGCTGAACTGCTGGAGCAGTGGCAGGGGCACCAGCAAGCGCTCCGGTCATTGCCCGAGCCTGCCGTCAAGATTCCACGTCCGGTCTACGCTCCGGCCCTAGAGGCCCACTACACTGACTACCTGGAGCATCTCTGGGACGTAGAACAAATTTTGCCCCTGCGTGTGCCGGAACAGACCTCTGCGGATGTTCAGCTCCCACCGCAACGGCCCATGCTGCATCGTCTGACGCCTGGTGCGGCGGCCCAGACAGCTTGGAACGTCTGCCGTAGCCAGGGCAAAACCTTCGGGCTGATGCGGCAGTACGCAGCCCAGTCCCGCCAGCACCCGAGTCAGCGCATCGAGGTGCCCGTGGAGATGGAGGTGGAAAGCTTTGAGCGGATGCAGCGCTTGGAAGCCGGGACGAGGGAAACGCAGGGGGGCGGGTGGCTCTTCTGGGGTAGTCTCGTGCTGTTTGTGCTGTCATTTCGCGCCTATGTCGATGGTCCGAGCCTGCTCATTCTGGTGGGGGCGATCGCCTTCCACGAAGGGGGGCATTACGGGGCCATGCGTTGGTTGGGATATCAGAAGACTTCAGTGTTGTTCCTACCGTTTTTAGGCGCAGCGGCGACGGGGCAGAAAGCCAATGCTTCTCTGACGGAAAAAACGGTGGTCTTGCTGGCGGGTCCACTCCCAGGGCTACTCCTGGGACTGCTGTTGTTGGGGAGTTCCGAATGGCTGGCTGGAGGGTGGCTGGCTGGAGGGTGGCTGACTGGGGTGTGGCTCAAACAAACCGCTGCCATTTTGATTGGCCTTAATTTGTTTAATCTGCTGCCGATCTATCCCCTAGATGGCGGGAAGATTGCCCATTCGCTGTTATTCTCCAGTTCTCCTTGGGCCGATGGACTGTTCAAACTGGCTGCGGTGGCTGGATTGGTGGTTCTCGGTTGGGTGAGCCCCATTTTGTGGATTTTGGCCCTGGCCGTCGGGTGGAGCATCCCCGAAAGCTTTCGCACGGCACGGCTCCAGGTTGCATTGAGACGGCGGAATCCGCGAGGAGAGCGAACATCGCTGCGGCAGATTTTTCAGGTCCTTCAGGACAAAGGCTATGGCAAGCTTGCCTTTCGCGATCGCTATCTCATGGTCCAGGAGCTACTGGAACGACGACAGGAATCCCGAGCCACTTGGATCAACCGCTGTGCCTTGGCACTGCTGTATCTGATGTGTTTGCTCGGCTCCCCCGTGGGGGCAATTTATGCCTATCGCCATAGCCTAGAGACGACTCACCCTGTGGTGGCCCAGTCTGTTCCGAGCCCATCGAGACAGGTTCAGTCCGTTCAGGCTCAGTCTGGTCAGGTTCAGTCCGTTCAGGTTCAGTCCATTCAGGAGCCGCCCGTCCAGGCTCCATCGATTCCAGCCATCCACTAGCCCCGCTGGTACTGTTTCCCTGGCAACTCCGTGATGAATCCTAATAGTTCGAGCTGGAGTAGGGCACTAGAAACAGCTCCCGTCGGGAGTTGTGTTTGCTGAACAATGCGATCGAGGGAGCAGGCTTCCACGGGCACAGCCTTCCAAACGGGTTGTAGAGCAGCGGGGATGGCTGGGGCTGCTGTTTTGGATGACGCTGTTTTGGATGAGGCTGTTTTGGATGAGGCTGGGACTGTTCCCTGATGTTCAACCGCTTGTGTTTCGATGGCTGTTCTGGCCGTTACCTTTACCCCTCCCCGGTCTGTCACAACATCTAGGGAGGGCATGTCACCCAGCATGGCCAGCAGATGGTTTTCATCCAAAATCACCTCAGCACCTTGTCCAATCAGCTCCAGACATCCCCGAGCATTGGGGTTATCCAAGGTCCCAGGCACCACGTAGACATCGCGGCAAAATTCATTGGCCACATTGGCTGTGATCAATGCGCCGGAGCGTTTCGGTGCTTCCACAACAATCGTGGCACGACAGAACCCTGCGACGACCCGATTACGCTGGGGAAAATGGGTGCGATCGGGTGGCGTGCCCGCCCCATATTCACTCAGGATCAAACCCGATTTCAGAATGTCGCGATAGAGCTGCCGATTGCGTGCCGGATAGACCACATCCACGCCCGTCCCCAAAACAGCCACCGTGCGTCCGCCCCCCTCCAAGCAAGCGCGGTGGGCCTCCGCATCAATGCCCTCCGCGAGACCGGACACAATGGTGTAGCCTCGCCGGACCAGGGCACGGGTCAGACGACGGGTCCAGCGACGACCATATTCCGAAGGGTGGCGTGTTCCGACAATGGCGATCGCCGGTTTCTCCCCGCGCATTTCCGCCGCATCGATCTGGCCGCAGTAGTTGAGAATCGGCGGCGGGGCATGTAACTCTCGCAGCAGCGTTGGATAATGCCCATCACCCGGTGTCAGGAAGCGAGGATTGATCCGCTGGTAGTCGAGGAGGAGCTGTTGGGGATTATGCTGCGATCGCGCCCGATTCACCTGCTCGATCAACTTCGGTCCGAAGCCTTCCACCTGGGCAAGTTCCTTCCCGTTGGCCAACCAAGCCGTTTTCAGATCACCAAAGTGTTGATGGAGTCTGTGGATCAACGTGGGTCCAATGCGAGGCATTTGCAGCCAAGCCAGCCAGTAAGCCTGCATCTCAGCTGGAGCCATCGTCGGAGAAAGTCTATCGTCAGTCACGGGACACTACAGCCAGGGTCGGCCAGGCGAGAACGGCAAGGAGGGGACGGTGGTAGTGCACGGGTGCTGACTGGGCTTAGGGTACCCGCTGGGCCAAGGGCATTTCCCAGACGACATTTCAACCCTGATTTCAGCCCTGATTTGCCCCCGAACTTGAGCCATCGGCAGGGTCGAAGGAACAGGAAAAACCGAAAAGTTTTGCCTTAGGATTTAGCCAGCTTGTATGCTGTGACTGTATTGGAACTGAATTTATACTGAACGAGGGCGATCGCACCTATGGCCATGGAGTATCCCGAGGATTTGAAGTACCTCGATTCCCACGAGTACATTCGGATAGAGGGTGACACAGCAACCATTGGCATCACGGCATTTGCGATTGACCAACTGGGTGATGTGGTCTTTCTCGAACTTCCCGAAGTCGGAGATGCCTTGTCCAAGGGAGAAACCTTTGGAACGGTGGAATCTGTGAAAGCGGTTGAAGATCTCTACGCTCCCCTCGAAGGGGAGGTCCTAGAGCGCAACGAAGCAGCCATCGAAGCACCGGAGAGCCTAGCGGAAGATCCCTACGGCGCAGGTTGGTTGCTCAAGGTGAAGATGAGCGGCGAAATTGAAGGCGCGATGGATGCTGCCGCCTACAAAGCCCTGGTGGAAGGGCAGTAGAACTGAGACGCTCTCAAGCGATTGTCGCCGCTGCGAAGGTTTGGTAAATTCCCGTTTTGCAGCGGCACAACTGCCAGAGATGCCTCAGAATATAGGTGATTAAGTATTCATACTGAAGCGTCCACAGTCTGCCATTTAATGCCTGCCCTTCATGGGACGGTGTTGGACATGACGGGTCTGCTCCTCGGTCGCGATGCTGTCCTCGTTCTTCTGACGGGTTGGGAGAAGCTTCGAGGGTCTGAGTTCTTGCCCTCAGCTTGGGTGGCCTTCCTCGACCGTTTCTCCTTCAGCACAATATTGCCGCTATTGCCTCAGGCACTTGCCCACAGCATCGTGCTTCCCCCAATGCTGTGAGCATCACATCTGTAACGCTCTAATTTTTAATTTCCTTCAATCGCGATCTTGATCCTATGACAGTTTCTTCCGCTCTGTTCTCTGCTCCCTCTGCTGCCGCTATGCAAAGCACTGACGTTTTCCCTCGGGGAAGTTTTGTTCAACGCCACGTTGGACCTGAGCCCGATGCGGTCCAGGCAATGCTCGATTTCCTGGGGCTCGAAACCCTGGAACAGTTGATTGAACAGACGGTCCCCGACAATATTCGACTCGAAACGCCGCTCAACCTGGGGGGGGACGTCGATGAGTCTTGGGCATTGGAACAGTTGAAGGCGATCGCCGACCAAAACCTGGTCTACCGCTCCTACATCGGCATGGGCTATGCCGACTGCATCACACCGCCGGTCATCCAGCGCAATATCCTAGAGAATCCCGGCTGGTACACCGCTTACACTCCCTACCAAGCGGAGATCGCCCAGGGTCGTCTGGAAGCACTGTTGAACTTCCAAACCCTGATCACGGACCTGACGGGATTAGAAATCGCGAACGCTTCCCTGCTCGACGAAGGGACGGCTGCGGCGGAGGCCATGTCCCTGAGCTATGCCAAGAGTAAGAGCAAAGCCAACGCATTTTTTGTTTCCGAAGGCTGCCATCCCCAAACGATTGAAGTGATCCGCACGCGGGCACTTCCCCTCGGGATCGAGGTCATCATCGGTGACCACGAAAGCTTTGATTTCACTACGCCTATCTTCGGTGCGTTGCTCCAGTACCCGGCCACCGACGGCACGATTTATAACTACCAAGCCTTTGTCGAAAAAGCCCACGAGGCCAAGGCACTGGTGACGGTCGCGGCGGATTTGATGAGCCTATCCCTGCTGACCCCTCCCGGTGAATTTGGTGCGGACATTGCGGTCGGTAACACCCAGCGCTTTGGCGTGCCCCTGGGCTTCGGTGGTCCCCATGCCGCCTACTTCGCCACCAAGGATGCCTACAAGCGCAGTATGCCGGGACGCATCGTGGGTGCCTCCAAGGATGCCAACGGCAAGACCGCCTTACGTTTGGCGTTGCAAACCCGCGAGCAGCACATCCGCCGGGACAAGGCAACGAGCAACATCTGTACGGCTCAGGTTCTCTTGGCTGTGATGGCTTCTACCTATGCGGTGTATCACGGCCCTGAGGGGATTCGGGCGATCGCCCGCCGCATCCGTCAGATGACGAGCCTATTTGCCCTGGGGTTGAACAAGATTGGGTTCACGGTAGAGAGCGATCGCAGCTTCGACACCCTGCGCATCTCCACCCCCGATGCCCAACAAATTTTTGACAGTGCCGCTGAGCACGCCATTAACCTGCGTTTAATCGACCGCAGCACCCTGGGGGTGAGCCTCGATGAGGCGACCACCTTTGAAGAAGTCCAGCGTTTGCTGAAGATCTTTGCCTTGGGTCAACCCTTGGGTTTCAAGCTGGATCGGTTGCTCGAAGAAGCCTCCGCTGATGTTGCCCCAGAATTCCGCCGCACCAGCCCCTTCCTGCTCCATCCGGTCTTCAACAAGTACCACTCTGAGACCGAGCTGCTGCGCTACTTGCATCGGCTCCAGGCCAAGGACCTGTCCTTGACCACGTCGATGATCCCGCTGGGCTCCTGCACAATGAAGCTCAACGCCACGGCAGAAATGATCCCCGTGACCTGGCCCGAATTTGGCCAGATTCACCCCTTTGCGCCATCCTCCCAGACACGGGGCTATCGCCTCTTGTGTGAGCAACTGGAGGCCATGCTCTGCGAGATCACCGGCTTTGCGGGCGTCTCGCTCCAGCCCAATGCTGGATCCCAGGGCGAGTACGCGGGTCTGCTGGTCATCCGCAAGTACCACGAGCAAAATGGCGACAGCCACCGCAATATTTGTCTGATTCCGACCTCCGCCCACGGCACCAACCCCGCCAGTGCGGTGATGGCGGGCATGAAAGTGGTGCCGGTCAAGTGTGATGACCAGGGCAACATTGACGTGGACGATCTCAAGGCCAAGGCTGCAGAACATGCGGACAATCTGGCGGCGCTGATGGTCACCTATCCCTCCACCCACGGTGTCTTTGAGTCGGCGATTCGCGAAATCTGCGAAGTGGTCCATGCCAGTGGTGGCCAGGTCTACATGGATGGTGCCAACCTCAATGCCCAGGTGGGCATCTGCCGCCCCGGTGACTTCGGCGCGGATGTCTGTCACCTCAACTTGCACAAAACCTTCTGCATTCCCCACGGTGGTGGTGGTCCCGGTGTCGGTCCCATTGGTGTGGGCGAGCACCTGAAGCCTTTCTTGCCCGGTCATTCCGTGGTCAATCTGGAAGGCATCAACCGCATCGGTGCAGTGTCCGCAGCCCCCTGGGGGAGCGCCAGCATCCTGCCGATCTCTTGGATGTACATCAAGATGATGGGCGGCGCGGGCCTCACCTACGCCACCAAGATTGCGATTCTCAATGCCAACTACATGGCTCGCCGTCTGGAGAACTACTATCCCGTGCTCTATCGCGGTCAGGGGGGCTGGGTGGCCCACGAATGCATTCTGGACCTGCGTGAGGTAAAGAAGTCTGCCGGGATTGAGGTGGACGACATTGCCAAGCGTCTGATGGACTACGGCTTCCATGCGCCGACGGTGTCCTGGCCCGTGGCGGGCACGGTGATGGTGGAGCCGACGGAGAGTGAGTCGAAGGAGGAGTTGGACCGCTTCTGCGATGCCATGGTGGCGATTCGTCAGGAGATCGAAGCGATCGAGTTGGGTCAGTCTGACCCGGCGAATAATCCGCTCAAGCATGCACCCCACACGGCGGAGGTGTTGATGTCGGATAGCTGGGATCGTCCCTACGGGCGGGAGCAGGCGGCTTATCCGGCACCCTGGACGCGGGAGCACAAGTTCTGGCCGGTGGTGGGCCGGGTGGACAATGCCTTTGGCGATCGCAACCTGGTCTGCTCCTGTTTGCCGATGGAGGCTTACAGCTAGTCCGTCTTTCATCCGCGAAAATCTTGAGGGTGCGGGATACGCGCCTCCCTAGCCGATGGATTGATCGTCCAACAAATTGGACTGTAGGGGTCGGTATTCCAGGTCCTCAAATGTTTTAGGAATCAAAAAGGCTGGGTTGAACCATGGTGTTCAGCCCAGCCTAATTTTTTTGCCTGTATCAGCCACAGACCCGCTTCTGTAAAGCCCCAGATAAATCCATGATGAACCTCAAGCCATTGGGCATACTCAGCTAGTCCCATGCCTGTCTATGGAGAGTGTGGTTCAGGTCGGCATTTCAGGAGCATCATGCTAAATCAAATCTTGTCAACGCGTTACATCACGGGGGCGATCGCCCTATGCGCTTTACTCAGCGTCGGCTGTCAGGCACCTAACAATTCGAGTAGCGGCAACAACCCAGCCACAACGACTCCGGCCCAGGCCACCAATACAACCAGTGCTCCAGTCGAAAAGACCGTAACGGCGATCGCACCCACCCCCATCGAAACCGAAGCCCCAGCGACCGAAACAGCAACAGCTTCCCCCATCACCCAGACTCCAATCACCCAGGCTCCAATCACCCAGGCTCCAATAGAGACTCCCGTTGCATCCAATTCCCCAGAAGCCATCCTTGTTGCAGACACGGGGCAAAGCATCGCGGAGCAGCCTTCGCCGACAGAATCCGATAACGAATGGTTCTACGAAGATCGCATTGGCCCCGAATATGGCGTGATCGAAGCAATGGAGAAACGCAAGGACGGCTGCATCGTTCGGCTCAACGTTCCCGAAGGGCAAACCTACAGGCTCCACGCCAAATCTCAAGTCTGCGCTGATGCCTACCTCGCCGAAACGGTGCAGCTCACCTACGGACGCATCCCAACACCGACCTGTGGCGATGTCACCGATGACTGTGCTCGCTTGGCCATCACCGAGATTCAGCCGGTCCAATCCAATCCCACTGCCGATACTGTTCCAACTGCCAATGCGGCTCTGCATCCCACTCGCGCAGGCGAAGCAGTTTACACCGAATATCGCAATGAAAAACGCTCCATTCTGGTTACCAGTGCAGAGCCCTGGTCCGGAGAGAACGGCACCGGGGACTTTCGCTACCGAGGCTGTGACCTAGGCAGTGACCAATGTGAGGAAGCAACCGGCGGCAAGGCCCAATGCAATGATCAGGTCTGCTCGATTGTTTGGGACGGCCCAGCCCAGCATTCCATCACAGAACCCAGAGTTGACTCGGAAGCGATCGCCAACTATGTCTTCATCTGGAACTATCACCATGCTGCGATCAACGAGCCGATCGATCGTCAGGGCGAAGCCTTCTTCTAATGTCAGGTGTCAAATAATATCAGGTGTCACGTTTTAGGCATCAAACAGGCTGGGCTGGACCATGGTGTTCGACCCAGCTTTTTTGTTGCTGCCGC